>NZ_JBLLEB010000003.1:0-359181 GCF_047690175.1 Roseomonas sp. BN140053
GACTTCGCCCGCCTCGCCCTGCGGCGCGACAAAACACGCTCCAGCTGGTTGGGCTTCGCCCATCTCGCCGCCACCCTCCTCAACCAGCGCTCCTCTCACTTCAGTCACACACCCTAAGCTCCTGGCGGGGGCTCCAAGGGGGCAGAGCCCCCTTGGCCCAGGCCGGAACATCCAGGCGCCACCGCAGCCACCCGGCCCCGGAAACTACGCATCCAGTCCTTGGCGTGGTGGGTCAGCCGCGGAGGTGCGGCATGACCTCGGCGGCGAACATTTCCATGTTGCGCTTGGCCAGGTGGTCGGGCAGCACGCCGAACTGCAGCATGGAAACGAGGTTGTTGAGGCCGGTCTGGTCGCGCATGCGCTGGATCTTCTCGCGCACCGTGCGCGGGCTGCCGATCAGGGCGGTGCCGGATTCGATCAGCGCTTCGGCGGTCATGCGGCCCGGGCGGCCGCCCAGGGCGGCGCGCAGCTTCATGGTGCGCTTGGTGGATTCCAGGGAGGTGTAGCCGGGCGGCAGCATCATCTCCCACGGGTTGCTGAGGTACTCGTTGAACAGGGTCTCGATGCCCTCGCGCGCTTCGGCCAACGCCTGCTCGTCGGTGTCGGCGACGTAGATGGGCGCGGCCCAGCCGAGCTGGTCGCCGCTGGCCTCGTAGCCCAGCTCGCGCGCCTGGTCGCGGTACATGGTCAGGTAGCGGGCCACGAGGTCGTGGGCGCTGAAGGTCACCAGGAAGGGGTAGCGGCGTTCCGGGTCGGCGGCCCAGCGGATGGTCTCGGAGGAGCCCTGGGAGGGGATCCAGATCGGCGGGTGCGGCGTCTGGTAGGGCCGCGGCCACAGGTTCACGTAGCGGTAGTTGTAGTTCTCGCTCTCGAAGCTGAAGGGGCCGGGGCGGGTCCAGGCGGCCACGATCAGGTCGTGCGCTTCCTGGAACTTCTCGTGCGAGAAGGCGGGGTTGATGCCGGTGGCGTGGTATTCCGTGCCGATGCCGCGCACGAAGCCCGCGATGATGCGGCCGCGCGACATGTTGTCCAGCATGGCGAATTCCTCCGCCAGCGCGATCGGGTTGTTCACCAGCGGCAGGGCGCGGCCGAGAATGGCGATCTTCACCCGCTTGGTGCGCTGGATCAGCGCGGAGGCGATCAGGTTAGGCGCCGGCATCATGCCGTAGGCGGTCTGGTGGTGCTCGTTCACCGCCACCGCGTCGAAGCCGAGCTCTTCCGCGTAGACCAGCTGGTCCATGTAGGAATCGTACTCGTCGGCGCCCTTGACCGGGTCGTACAGGTCGTTGGGCAGCACCACCCAGGCGGAGCGGTGCTTGCGGCGCTCCGCCATGTCCAGCGGGCGGTAGGGCATCAGGGTGAAGCAGACGAAGCGCATGGTTGCTTACTTCCCCTCCAGGAAGGCGAGGACGCGGTCGGCGGTGACGGCCGGCTTCTCGATGTGCGGCAGGTGGCCGCATTCGCGCAGGCGCTCGACGCGGATGTCGGGGATCTGGGCTTCCCAGGCGGCGGCATAGGCCGCGGGCAGCAGCTTGTCCTCCTCGCCCCAGAGCAGCAGGGTGGGGACCTGGATGCGGTGCAGCCAGCGTTCCAGCGCCGGGTTGAACCAGCGCGGCTGCCAGCCCAGGCGCGCCGCCATGAAGCGGCTGTTGAGCTGCAGGTCGCGCTCTTCCTCCGACACCTCGGTGGCCAGGATGTGGTCCGCGAGCGCCTGGTCGTGGAACAGGTTGCGCACGGAGTCCTCGGGGCTCCAGATGAAGTTGTCGCCGGAGGGGATGCCCTTGACCCGCAGCCCCGCGGGGGCGAGCAGCGTCAGCGAGGCGAGCTGCGTGCAGTTGCGCGTGGCCAGTTCCGCCGCGATCCAGCCGCCCAGCGAATTGCCCACGAGGTGCAGCTTCGGCAGCGCGAGCCCGTCCAGCACGTCGAGGTAGTACATCGCCATGTCGTTGACGTCGCGCAGCCATTTCGGGTTGTCCGACGCGCCGAAGCCGGGGTGTTCCAGCACGAGGACCTCGTAGCGCTGGCTCAGCGCCTCGAAGAAGGGGCCCCAGACCGGCAGGCCGGAGGCGCCGTGCAGGAACAGCAGGGGCTCGCCGCTGCCGCTGCGCAGCGAGCGGACGCTGATGTCGCGGACCCGATGTCGTTCCTCTCTCGGCATGGGCCGAGCCCTCCCTGAAACTGCTTCGGCAACAAGTTGGGGAGGATGGCGGCGGAAGGCAAATGCCCGGGCGTCGAGCCCGGCCTGCCCTCGCGCGGCGACGGGTGGCGCCACCGCCCGGGGTGTCCGCCGCCCGTGCCGCCGCGCAATGGGCGTGGTGCCTGCAGCAGCACCCGGCGCGCCGTTTGCCGCGCGGCCGTGCAATGGGCGTGGTGCCCGCACCACCGCCCGACGCGCCCTTCGCCCGCGCCGCCGTGCTGCCCGGGTTGGCCCCGACCCGGCCGCAGGCGCGCCGGGGCCGCGGTGCCGGTTCTTCCAGGCGTCACAACGACGTGGGGCATCGCTGCGGCGGCGGGGCCGCTCGCCTAGCTGCTTTGCGGGCGGGGACGGAACGGACATGCAGCAACATCATCCCGGATACGGCGCGCGGCACGGTGCCACGAGGCAACGGCGGATAGCAGCCGGCGGCATGGCCCGCGCGGGGAGCGCCCGGGCATGAGCGGCGCGGTGGGCGCGGTTGCCCGGCCCACGGGCGGGCTGCAAGGCGCGGGCTGGGTACTGGGCTTCGCGCTGGGCGGCTTCTTCGACGGCATCCTGCTGCACCAGGTGCTGCAATGGCACCACTTCCTCAGCCTGGTGGAGGGCGAGGCGCTGCGCGACATCCGCACCCAGATCCTGGCGGACGGGCTGTTCCACGTCGCGGTCTACGCCATCGTCGCCGTGGGGCTGTGGCTGTTGTGGCGGGCGCGCGCGGGGTTCAGCGGCGCGCCGGCCGACCGCACCCTGCTGGGCAGCGCGCTGCTGGGCTTCAGCCTGTGGCAGTTCGTGGACGTGGTGGTGTTCCACTGGATCATCGGCATCCACCGCATCCGCGTGGACGTGCCCGACCCGCTGCTGTGGGACGTCGGCTGGCTGGTCGTGACCGGCCTGCCGCCGCTGTTTGCCGGCTGGTGGCTGCGCCGCCATCCCGGCGGTGGCGCGCCGCCGGCCGGCGGGGCGCGGCGGGCCGCGGTGCCCGGCGCGCTGGCGCTGCTGGCGGTGCTGGCCGCCTCCTTCGCCTCGCTGCCGCCTCCGGGGGCGGCCACCACGCTGGTGCTGTTCCGCCCCGGCACCGGCCTGGCCGGCGCGATGGCGGCGGTGGCGGCGGTGGACGGGCGGCTGGCCTGGGCCGATCCGTCCGGCGAGCTGGTGTCGGTGCAGCTGGGCCCCGACAGCAGCCGCTGGGACCTGTACCGGCACGGCGCGCTGCTGGTGGGGACCTCGGCGCTGTCGGGCGGTTGCCTGAGCTGGACGCGCATCTAGGGGCTGCCGGCGCTTTCCCGTGGCCCGCAGGCCCTGCCATCTGGCGTGCAGGCTTCGGGGGCGGGAAAGCCGCTTCTGCTGGCCGGCAAGGGGGCCACAGGCCGGTGATGGGCATATGGCATGCGGCATCCCGGTGCCGAAGCCTTCCGCCGTGCTGCTGTCGGCGTGGCCGCACCACGGATGATGGCGGCCCGGCCCCGACCGGCCGGCGGCGCCCTGTTCCGCCCCGCAGCGGAGGCCCGGGGCGGCCACGACATTCCCAACCCCGCGTGCCGCGCGGCGTTGACCCTGTAGCATTCGCCAGGAGCGCAACATGGCCCCGCCCACCACGCCCGCCGACAAGACCAGCAACATCATGCCGGAGGAGAACGCGGTTTCCAGCAAGACCGACTTCGACGGTCCCGACCCGCGGCCGCGCGACAAGTCGCCGGAGCACCAGTACAATCCGTCGCCGGGCGACAACAACAACCGGACCGACCCCGACGCCCCCGGCGGGCCCGTGAACATCCGCGTCAAGGGTGCTGCCGGCGATGCGCCCGGCCAGCCGGACGAGCAGGCCGAGCCGGATAACGGCGTCACGGAGGAAACCCGGGCCAAGACCACCGGAATGGGCAAGGCCGGCGTCTAGGGGCGGGCACACCCCGGCCGGGGCGGGTCGCACCCGCCCCCCTGGGCTGACGGCGCGGGCGGGCTTCGCGCAGGATGCGGCCTCGCGCCGCGGCCGGGGCAGTTCCGGGCGGCCAGGGGGAAACAATGTTCGACCTGACGCTGAGCTTCGACAACGGCCCCGAGCCGGAGGTGACGCCCGCCGTGCTGGACGTGCTGCGGGCACGCGGGCTGCGCGCGACCTTCTTCACCATCGGCCAGAAGCTGGCGCGCCCCGAGGGGCAGGCGCTGAGCCGCCGCGCCCATGACGAGGGCCACTGGATCGGCAACCACACCTGGACCCATTCCGTGCCCTTCGGCGAGCGCCGGGAGCCGGACCTGGTGGAGCAGGAACTGGTGCAGACCGAGCGCGCGATCGGCGACCTCGCGCATCCGCGGCGCCTGTTCCGGCCCTTCGGCGGCGGCGGCAACCTCGACGCCCGGCTGCTGAACCCGGCGGTGCTGCGGCACCTGCAGGCGCAACGCTACACCTGCGTGCTGTGGAACGCCGTGCCGCGCGACTGGGCGGACCCGGAGGGCTGGTGCGACACGGCGCTGGCGCAGTGCCAAGCGCAGCCCTGGACGCTGATGGTGCTGCACGACCTGCCCACCGGCGCGATGCGGCACCTGGACCGCTTCCTCGGCACGGTGGCGGAACGCGGCGGCCGCATCCGCCAGGACTTCCCGCCGGACTGCGTGCCGATCGCCGAAGGTCAGGTTGTGCGGCCGATCGACGGCTACGTGACGCAGCACTGAGCGCGGCGGGCCGCCGGGGGTGTGCGGGTGGGGCGGTTGCGCGTGGGTGTTCGGGCCGAGGCCAAGGGGGCTCTGCCCCCTTGGAGCCCCCGCGAGGAGCTTAGGCTCCTCGACCTCATGAGTGCCTCCGGCGGGGGCGGGTTGGACAACGGTGCCCGCCATGACCGACGTGCATTATCCCGCCCCCGCCGGAGGCACTCAACGTGGGGTCCGGGGAGTTTAAACTCCCCGGCGGGGTCCAGGGGCAGCGCCCCTGGCCAACGCCGGAACACTCAGACTGCTACGGCAGCAACACGCTCGACCCAGCCGTCCCGCCGGCCTCCAGCGCGCGGTGCGCTTCGGCGGCGTCGCGCAGGGGCCAGCGCTGGCCGATCCGCGGGCGGATGGCACCGGCGGCCACCAGGTCGAAGACGCGGCCCACGACGCCGCGGAAGCGTTCGGGGTGGCCGAGGTAGTAGTGCACGCCCGGGCGGCACACCGACAGCGAGCCTTTCTGCGCCAGCAGCAGCAGGTCCAGCGGCGGCACGTGGCCGGAGGCGTTGCCGTAGTTCACCAGCATCCCGAAGGGCCGCGTGCAGTCGAGCGAGGGGATGAAGGTGTCCTTGCCCACCCCGTCGAACACGGCCGCGACGCCCTCCGGCACAACCGCGCGCACGGCGGCCACGAAGTCGGTTTCGCGGTACAGGATCGGGACGGCGCAGCCGTGCTCGGCGGCGATGCGCGCCTTGTCGGGTGAACCCACGGTGCCGATCACCGTGGCGCCAAGGTGGTGCGCCCAGCTGGTCAGGAGGAGGCCGACGCCGCTGGCGGCCGCGTGGATCAGCACGGGGTCGCCGGGCTGCGGGGTGAAGATGCGGTCGATGATGCCCGCGGCTGTCAGCCCCTTCATCATCACGGCGGCGGCCTGTTCGTCGCTGATGCCGTCGGGAATCGGCACCAGCCGTTCGGCCGGGAGGTTGCGCTCCTCGGCATAGGCGCCGGTGTTCTCGTAGAAGGCGCCGCCGGTGCCGACATAGCCGACGCGGTCGCCCGGCTTCACCGCCGTCACGCCGGGGCCCAGCGCGGTCACCACGCCGGCAGCCTCGTTGCCGGGGATCAGCGGCATCGGCAGTGGCTCGGGCCGGTAGAAGCCGCCGCGGCGGACGTTGACGTCGGAAAAGTTCAGGGCGATGGCCGTGTGGCGCACCCGCGCCTCGCCCGGGCCGGGGGGCGCGATCGGCACCTCCTCCCAGCGCAGCTGCTCGGGGCCGCCATGGGCGTGGATCCGGATCGCCTGCATTCTGCGTGTTCTCTCCTGCGGTTGGTCGGGCGGGCTGGGGCCCGTTGCGCAAAGGCCCGGTGCGCGGGGCTGAGGGCCGGGGCCGCCGCCCGGGCCAGCGCCGCGTGGGCCGGCGTTCCCCTGGCCGGTGCTGCGGTGGCCGGTGCTGCCGGCACCGGCCTGTTTCCGGCTCAGTTCTCGGTCAGCGCGTCGCCGCTGGCCTTGCGGCCGAAGGTGATGCTCAGCACGGCGGCGCAGAGGCCGGCGACGGCGATGGGGATCACCGCCAGCAGGTAGAGGTTCTGCACCGAAACCTGGGCGCCGATCAGCGCCGCGGCGATCATCGGCCCGCCGATCGAGCCGAAGCGGGCGACGCCGAAGGCCCAGCCGGACCCGTTGGCGCGAAAGGCCGTGGGGTAGATCAGCCCCGAGGCGGCGTTGAGGCCGAAATTCACCCCCAGGATCGTCACCCCCGCCAGGAACACCACCACCAGCAGCGCGGTCTCGGTGGTGGCGAGGAAGCCGATGGAGGCCACCACCGGGCAGGCCAGGACGTAGAGCAGCGTCATGAACTTGAAGCCGTAGCGGCCGAACCAGGGGCCGAAGCACAGCCCGGCCACGGTGCCGCCGAGCTGGAACAGCGCGATGGCGGTGATGGAGCGGCTCACCGGCGCGCCGATGCTGTTGAACAGCAGCGGCATCCAGCTGTTGAGGAAGTAGAACACCATGCCGGTGATGATGAACAGCAGCCACAGCAGCGGCGTCACCCAGCGCAGCCGGCCCGCGAAGAGGTCGCGCAGGTGGAAGTCGCGCGGCGGTTCCGCCGGCACGGTGAAGCGCGGGGCGGGGCCGAAGTCGCGCTCCGGCGCCAGGCGGCGCAGGATGCGGGCGATGCGCGGGTCGGCGGGGTCGCGCAGGCTGAGGAACTTCAGCGATTCCGGCAGCGCGAAGGCCGCGGCGGCGGCCAGCACCAGCGGGATGACCCCGCCGATGAGGTACAGGATCTGCCAGCCGTGCACGGGCACCAGCAGGTTCGCCACCGGCCCGGGAATGGCGCCGCCGAAGGTCAGGCCGGTGATGGTGATCACCACCATGGTCGCCCGCACCCGGCGCGGCGCGTATTCGGCGTTGAGCGAGATGATCGCCGGCGTCAGCCCGCCGATGCCGATCCCCGCCAGCGCCCGCAGCACGATCAGCTCGGGCAGCGAGCTGGCCCAGGCGGCGGCCAGGGTGAAGGCCCCGAAGATCAGCGTGGAAGCGATGATCGCGGGCTTGCGGCCGTAGCGGTCGGCGACCCAGCCCAGGCCGGGGGCGCCGAAGAACATGCCCACGAAGGTGGCGCTGAACACCGGCCCGAACTCGGCCGGGTTGGCGATGTTCCAGGCCCGCATCAGGGCCGGCGCGGTGAAGGCGACGGCGGTGATGTCGTAGCCTTCCAGCAGCGCCAGCAGAAAGGTCCAGAACAGCAGGGAGATGTGGAAGCCCCCCACCGGGCGGCTGTCCACGAGCTGCGCGATGTCGATGGCGCCGCGGTTGCCGGCCGCGGTGCCGGCGGGAAGGGCGGCGGGAAAGCCCGGGCCGGGCAGGCGGCCCGGCGTCGCGCCTGACATGGACATGCGGTGTTTTCCCCCCTGGTTCTTCGCGCCCCTGCCCGACGGCCGTGCCGCCCCCGCGAAGGGGCGGCCCGCCGCTGTTCGGGCGAGGGTTGTTCCGGGCCGCAGCATGCTGCGGCCCGCGGCGCCGGGAAAGGCGTGCGGCGGCGGCGGCATCGACCGCCACGCGTGGGCGCAGGCTGTTCACCAGCCGGCTGAAGCGGGGATGCCGGCTGTTGGGCGCGCCGGAATCGTTTCAAAAACGTACAAATGGCCTTGGGAATGATGCGGCCTTCGCGATAGGCTGGCCGCGACTCGGCAGGGAGCCGGGAGCGCTCCGCCGGTTCCCTGCGCTGCCACCGTCCGGGGGAGGCGACCGCGTCGCCATGAACGTATCGCCGTCTTTGCCGAGCCTGACGATCGACGACGCAGTCGGCGACTTCATGGGCGAGGCCGGCGCTTCCCCCTGGACCGTGCTGCGCGACTGCCCGCTTCCCCCGGAGATGCCGGAGCCCGCGGCCAGGATCCGGCTCGTGCTGCTGAACCCGGCGGTCGGCCTGCTGCTGCTGGACCTGGCGCCCGACCAGGTGGCGCGGGCCGCGGCCCGGCTGCGGGCCCGGCTGGATGCGGGGGGATTCGGGCGGGCCTTCCAGGGCCATCTGCCGATCGTCTACCGCTCCCTGACCGGCGCGGACCTGTGGCGCCTGACCAGCGTGCTGGACTCCGACCTGCAGGCCCAGCCGCCGATCGGGGTGCGCGACGGTGCCTGGGTCGAGGCCGCGCGGCGGATCCTCGCCGCGCCCTTGCCGGAGGGGACCGAGGTGGCCACGGCCGCCCGGCCGGCCAGCGCCGACGCTTCCGCCGGCCCGGCGGCGCCGGAGGTCGATGCGGCTGCGGCACCGGCGGAGGCGGCGGGCCCCACCACCCCGCCGCGGCCGGCGCCGGGCGTGGATCGGCCGCCGCCGCAGGCCCGGGAGCGCTCGCGCGTGCCCCTTCTTCTCGCCGTGGCCGTGCTGGCCGCCGGGGGTGTCGGGGCGGGGATCTGGGCGGGGTACGGCCGGTGGCCGGCAGCCGGCCCGTCCGGTGCGGCGGAACATCCCGCCGGCTACGCCGCCGCGGTGCCCGGGGCGGGCGGGTTATCCCAGCCCCCGCCACCCGGCGCCACAGTGGGGGAGCAGGCCGGAACAGCAGCGGGACGGACGGCTTCCGTAGCACCGGCAGCGACGGCGCCCGCGGTGGTGCCCGCCGCCGTGCCGCAACCGCCGTGGGGCGGCGGGCCGGGGGTGCTTCCCGGGCTGGAAACGGCGGTGCCGGCCGAAGCCCCGCCGCAGGACCCTGGCGAAACGGCGGTGGCGCTGGCCGGTGCGGCTGGACCGGCCGGGATGGCCGCGGCGACCCGGTCACCGCCAGTGCCGCCCGGCGAGGCCGCGCCAGAGCGCGAGGTGGCAGCCGGTTCGGGGGAGGAAGCAGCGGCCGGGATGCCCGGCATGGCGGCCGGTCCGGAGCCGGCCCGGCCCATCGCGGAAGCGGCCGTGCCGGTGTTGACGCCGGTTCCCGCCGGTACCCCGCCGGAGCCGCTGGCCGCCACCGGGGAGGGGGAGCGCCGGGCCATTCCCGACTCCGCTCCGGCAGGCCGGGACGAACCCGGCCCGGTGGAGCTTCCGGAAGCCACCCCCCCGTTGCCGGCTGCCCTGCCGGCCACGGGAAGCGCGGCCCTGGCCGCCGTTCCGCCCGAGCTTCCTGCTCCGCCGCCCGGTGCCGGGGAGCCGGCAGCCGCAGCCTTGCCACCGGGAGCCGCATCCCTGCCGCCGGAGGCCACGGGGCCGGAGGCGGAGCGCCGGCTGGTGGCGGCCGCCTTCCCGGCCCCGGTGCCGCTTCCCGCCGCGCCCCTGCCGCCGCCCGAAGCGCCCCGGCCCGTCGTTGCCCCCCCGCTTTCCGGGCCGCCGCCGCCATCGGTGGCCGCCTCCGCGCTGCCGGCCGCCGCGTCGCCGCTGCCGCCCGTCGCGGGGCCGCCTTCGCCGCCGCCGGCGCCGGCCCCCTCGCCGGAACTGGTGGCCGTGCTGCTGCGCCGCGGGGACGCCATGTTCGCGGCAGGCGATATTTCCGCCGCGCGGCTGTTCTATGAGCGCGCCGCCGCGGCCGGCAGCGGCGCGGCGGCGACCGCCATGGGGCGCAGCTTCGATCCCGCCTTCCTGGCGGGCATCGGGGCGCGCGGCATCCGGCCCGATCCCCGCGCCGCCGCCACCTGGTATCGGCGTGGCGCCGAGCTGGGACAGGCCGAGGCTGCCGGGCTGGCGCGGCGCCTGGGGATTGAGGACGGGCAGGCGAGGCGGTGATGGCCGGGGCAGCGAGGGGGGAGGAGCGCGCGATGCGGGATGGTGCGGTGGGGCGGCGCGACCTGCTCGCCCTCGCGGCGCTCGCCTGGCCCACGCTGGCGCGGCCGGCTGCGGCGCAGGGCGGGGCGGCGTCCCTGTCCGCCCTGACGGCGCAGGCGAATGCCGGCACGGTGGGCGTGGTGTCGGGTGGCGTGGACGGCACCTATGTCCGCATCGCCGCCGACCTGGCCGCGGTGCTGGACGATGGCGACCGGCTGCGGGTGCTGCCGATCATCGGCCGCGGCTCGGTGCAGAACCTGTCCGACATCGCCCTGGTGCGCGGCGTCGACATCGGCATCGTGCAGTCCGACGCGCTGGCCTTCGTGCGCCGCCGGCGGCTGCTGGCCGGCGCGGAACAGATGATCCAGTACATCGCCAAGCTCTACGACGAGGAACTGCACGTGCTGGCGGGACCCGGCATCGGCCGGCTGCAGGACCTCGCCGGCCGCGTGGTGAACCTGGACGGGCGCGGCAGCGGCACGGCGATGACGGCCTCGCTGGTGCTGGAAACCCTGGGCATCGCGGCGAGGCCGGCCTTCGACCCGCAGGACGTGGCGCTGGAGAAGCTGCGCCGGGGCGAGATCGCGGCGCTGGCCTACGTGGCCGGCAAGCCGACGCGGCTGTTTGCCGGCCTGCCGCCGGATTCCGGGCTGCACTTCGTGCCGGTGCCGATGACGCCGGCGCTGCTGGAAACGCACCTGCCCTCGCGGCTCGGCGCCGCCGAGTACCCCTTGCTGGTGCCGGCCGATGCGCCGGTGGACACGCTGGCGGTGGGCGCGGTGATGGCGGTCTATGCCTGGCAGCCCGGCACGGAGCGCCACCGCAAGGTCGCAGCCTTCGTGGACGCCTTTACCGCGAAGTTCGAGGAATTCCTGCGCCCGCCGCGCCACCCGAAATGGCGCGAGGTGAACCTGCAGGCCCAGGTGCCGGGCTGGGTGCGCTTCGACCCGCGCGCCGAGCCGCCGCCGCCGCCGGTGCCCGCGCGGCGGCCGCGCAGCTGGGGGCCCTGAGCGGCGGCCCGCCGGCCGCGCAGCGCGAGCCCGGCTGCGCGGCGCGCCCGGTCGCGGCCCCCGCCCGTGCAGGGCAGTCCGTCAGTGCAGCGGCAGGCCGACGTAGTTCTCGGCCACCACGCGCTGCGCGGCGGCGGAGTCGCGGATATAAGACAGCTCGGCCACCTGCATGCGGCGCGCGAAGGGGTCCATGTCCGGGAAGCGGTGGGTCAGGCCGGTGAACCACCAGGAAAAGCGCTCCGCCTTCCACACGCGGGCCAGGGCGCGGGCGGAATAGCCCTCCAGCCCTTCGTGGCTGTTGTGGGCATAGCGGCGGATCAGCGCCTCGGCCAGGATCGCCACGTCGGAGGCGGCGAGGTTCAGCCCCTTGGCGCCGGTGGGCGGCACGATATGCGCCGCGTCGCCGGCCAGGAAGAGCCGGCCGTGGCGCATGGGTTCCGCCACGAAGGAGCGCAGCGGGGCGATGCTCTTCTCGATGGAGGGGCCGCGGGTCATGCGGGAGGCGGCTTCCTCGCCCAGGCGGATCGCCAGCTCGTCCCAGATGCGCTCGTCCGGCCAGTCCGCCAGCTTCTCGTCCAGCGGCACCTGCACGTAGTAGCGCGAGCGGGTGGGCGAGCGCATGGAGGCCAGCGCGAAGCCGCGGGCGTGGTTGGAATAGATCAGCTCGTGGTCGCAGGGCGGCACGTCGGCCAGGATGCCCAGCCAGCCGAAGGGGTATTCGCGCTCATACACGCGCAGCACCTCCGCTGGGATAGCGGCGCGGCTGGGGCCGTGAAAGCCGTCGCAGCCGGCGACGTAGTCGCAGTCCAGCCGCTGTTCCGCGCCGTCGCGGCGATAGGTGACGAAGAGGGCGTCGCCGTCCAGCCCGTGCAGCGAAACGTCCTCGGCCTCGAACACCAGGGGAGCGTTGCGGGACTGGTGGGCCGCGATCAGGTCGCGGGTGACCTCGGTCTGGCCGTACACCGTGACCGATTTGCCGCCGGTGAGTTCGCGCATGTCGATGCGGAACAACTCGCCGTCCAGGGCCAGGCGGAAGCCGTTATGCGGCAGGCCTTCGGCGTGCAGGCGGTCCGCCACGCCCGCGCGTTCCAGCAGGTCCACCGTGCCCTGTTCCAGCACGCCGGCGCGGATGCGGCTTTCCACATAGGCCTGGTCGCGCCGTTCCAGCACGATGCTGTCCACCCCCGCAACGTGCAGCAGCTGCGACAACAGCAGCCCCGCCGGCCCCGCGCCGATGATGGCCACCTGTGTCCGTTGCGCCATGGAAGCTGCCCCCCGCCCAAAAACCGTTCTCCCGCGAATGTGTGGCGCGGGGTTGCCCAGGCGACAACCGCCCGCGCCGCGGAAACCGCCCGCCAGGACGCGCCCCGTGGGTCGGCACGGTCCCGCAGGCTGCCCGTGAACCGGCCGGGGTCGCGCGTCGGTCGGGGGTTCCCGGTGGGGTGGTTGGTTCCGGGGTGTTCAGGCGGGGGCTCCAAGGGGGCTCTGCCCCCTTGGAGCCCCCGCGAGGAGCTTAGGCTCCTCGACCTCATGAGTGCCTCCGGCGGGGGCGGGATGGCCCACGTCGGTTATCACGGACAACGCTGTCCAACCCCCCCCCGCCGGAGGCACTCAACGCGGGGTCCGGGGAGTTCGTAACTCCCCGGCTCGGGACAAAGGCTTCGCCTTTGCCCTGGGGTCCAGGGGCAGCGCCCCTGGCCACGGCCAGAGCCACCCGGACCCACCCCCCACCGGGAACGCCGGGGCGACGCGCGCCGGTCAGAGGGCGCTGTGGGCGGCGGACAGGGCGTCGCGGGCGGCTTCCAGGGCGGCCAGGGACAGGGTGCCGTGTTTCACCGCGGCCTTGTCGCTCTGGTCCGTGCCGTCCAGCTGTTCGCGGGCGTCCTCGACGCCGGCGGCCAGCTGGTCGCGCATGTCTTCCAGCCGTTCCTTGACCTCGGCGCGGTCCACCTCGGCGCCGGCCAGCCAGCCCGAAACGATCGTGTCCACCTCACGCGTAATGCGCCCCGGCGAGCTTCCCTTGCCCGCCAGCTCGGCGATGCGGGCCAATGCCGCATTCCCCGGCCTGGGCGTCGGCGCGCCCTTCCGTCCAGCCATGCTTCCCGTTGTCCAACCTGATCCTTGCCGCCGGAATATGGGGATGGTTCCCCCTTTGTCCCAGCGGTCGGGGTGCCCCGCGTGCACGGGGCGGGCGGCGGCGTTCAGCCGCCTTCGCCCAGCAGGGCGCGCAGGGCGGCCAGGGCGGCGGTGGCGACCATCAGCCCCAGCGCCACCGGCCGGTAGTGCCCGCCCGGGCTGGCACGGTACAGCCGGTCCCCCAGCCAGGAGCCCGCCCATACGGCGGGAAAGGTCAGGGCGGCGGCGCCCACCACGGGCCCGGTCACCACCCCGCCCAGGGCGAGGGGCAGCAGCGCCATGCCCGAGGTGGCCAGAAAGAACACCACCATGGAAGCGCGCGCCACGGCGGTGCTGTTGGGGGAGGCGAGAAAGAAGGCGATCACCGGCGGCCCCGGCATGCCGGTGGTGCCGTTGAACAGCCCGGCCAGCACGCCGAAGGGCAGGGCGTGCCAGGGGCGGGCGCGGCCGGGCAGGCGCAGGCCGCCGGCCAGCACCCCCACCGCCGCCAGCACCGCCGCGGCGATCAGCAGGCGCAGCAGCCCGGCCGGCAGCACGGTCAGCGCCCAGAGGCCCGGCGGCGTGGCCAGCAGGGCGCCGAGCAGCAGCAGCCGCAGCGAGCGCCAGTCGCACAGGTACAGCGCCCGGCGCACGCCGCTGAGCCCCACCAGGGCCTGCAGCACCAGCACCAGGGGCACGGCCTGCGCCGGCGGCAGGATCAGGCTGAGCAGCGGCACGGCCGCCAGGGCGAAGCCGAAGCCGGTGAAGCCGCGGATCAGCCCGGCGCCGAACACCATGAACAGGCCGAGTGCCACCAAGGCGGGGGACAGGCCGGCGGCGAAGTTGGCATCGGGCATGGCGCGGCGTTTCGGGCGGGGTCAGGCGCGCTCGGCGGCGTCGACTTCGCGCCCGCGCCCGGCTTCGCGCATCAGGGGGGCGAGGTGCGGCCGGATCGCCAGCTGCGCGCGGTAGAGCGGCGGCAGGGCGGCGGTGATCGCGCCGCCGCGGCCCAGCAGGGCATCGCCCATCTCGACCATGCGCAGGTTGGGCCAGGCCTTGGGGCGGATGCGGGCGATCTCGGCCAGGATCTCGGGCGCGGGGCGGTCGGGCAGGGCCTGCGCCAGGACCAGCAGCAGGGCGGCGGTGGAACGGGAGATGCCGGCATGGCAGTGCACCAGCAGGTGCGCCGCGGGCCGCGGTTCGGCCTGCAGGTCGCGGCCGAAGGCGAGGATGGCGGTCACGTCCGCTTCCCGCGGGGGCTGCCGGTCGGGCTGGTCGGGCTCGATCACGTCATGGAAGCGGAGCTCCAGCTTGCGATGCTCGCCGAAGGTGCCGAAGGCCTCGGGCACCGGCCAGTCCGGGTCGAGGATGGACAGCACGTGGGACACGCCGGTGTCGCAGTGGCCGGTGAGTTCCTCGATGCCGCACACGCCGATGCGGAACGGGGCGATGGTGTCCATGGCGGGAAGGGCGCGCTCCGTCGCGGCGGGTGGGGAAAGCGGCCGGTGGGGCACCGGGCGCGCGGGGCCGGAACGTGCCCCGGGATGGGAGCGGTGCCGGAAGGGGCAGCGCGCGGTCCGGGCGCGGCGCGGGGAAGGGTGGTGTCCCCGGCGGGATTCGAACCCACGGCCCCCAGATTAGGAATCTGGTGCTCTATCCGGCTGAGCTACGGAGACGCCGCGCGCAGCATAGCATTCCCGCCTGCCGCGGCCAGGGCCCTCGCGCGTCAGCCGCCGCGCCGGCGGAAGCGTTCCACCGCCGCCACCAGCGCCGTGCGCACGCCGGGCTCCAACGCGGAATGGCCGGCATCGGGCACCACGGTCAGGCGTGCCCGCGGCCAGTTCTCCAGCAGCTCGAAGGCGCTGGCGGGGGGGCAGACCATGTCGTAGCGGCCCTGCACGATCTCGGCGGGGATGCCGGCCAGGCGGCTCATGCCGCCCAGCAGGCCGCCGGGGGGCAGGAACAGGTCATGGGCGAAGTAGTGCGCCTCGATCCGCGCCAGCCCCAGGGCGGAACGGTCCTGCGCGAAGGAGGCCACGGTTTCGGGCGAGGGCAGCAGGGTGGAGCAGAGCCCCTCGTAGTTGCTCCAGGACCGGGCGGCGCCCAGGTGCACGGCCGGGTCGGGGTCGCAGAGGCGGCGCAGATAGGCCGCCAGCAGGTCGTGGCGTTCCTCGGGCGGGATGTGCTCGGCGAAATTGGCCCAGGCGTCGGGGAAGATGCGGCGCAGCCCGTACAGAAACCAGTCCACCTCCTCGGCGCGGCCCAGGAAGATGCCGCGCAGCACGCAGCCCAGCACGCGCTCGGGATGCGCCTGGGCATAGGCCAGAGCCAGGGTGGAGCCCCAGGAGCCGCCGAACAGCAGCCAGCGCTCGATGCCCAGGAAGCGGCGCAGCGTCTCGATGTCCTCCACCAGGTGAGGGGTGGAGTTGTCGCGCAGCTCGCCCAGCGGGCGGGAGCGGCCGGCGCCGCGCTGGTCGAAGATCACCACCCGCCAGTGGTAGGGGTCGAAGAAGCGCCGGTGCACCGCCCCCGCCCCGGCGCCGGGCCCGCCATGGAGGAACAGCACGGGCTGCCCGCGCGGATTGCCCACCTGTTCCCAGTACATGACGTGGCCGGGGCCGCCCGCCGACACGGCGCTGGGCGGGGTCAGCGGCAGCAGCCCGGTCTCGTAGGGGGAAATATCGGGGAAAAGGTCGCCGCGCGGCATCGGGGGCTTTGTCGCCCGAAGCGGCCCGCCAGCGCAATCAGCCGCGACGACATCGGTGCGCAACGGGGCCTGCCCCCTTCGACAAAAGCCGCATCGCGCCTACCTTGAGGGGATGGCCGAACCTTCCCCCACCCGCACCCCCTGGGACGGCCGCTCCCGGCGTGCCCAGGCCGGGCGCGACGGCGCGGCGGGCAGCCGGGCGCCCGGCACGATCCGCTGCGCCGTGTGCGGCACCGAGAGCCGCCAGTCCCGCCCGCGGGCGCAGCCGCCCGAACAGGCGCCCGACCTGGACCTGCGGCCGGGCGAGCCGCTGCGCTCCACCATGGCCACCTGGCTGCAGCAGTGCCCACATTGCGGCTACGCCGCGCCGGATATTTCCCGCGTCCACCCGGCGGTGGCGCAGGCGGTGGCGGCCGCGCCCTTCCGGGCCCTGGTGAACGACACCAGCCACCCCGCCCTGGCGCGGCGCTTCCTGGGCTGGGCCCATGTGCTGGAGGAAAGCGGCGCGCTGCATGCCGCCGCCGAGGCCACGCTGCAGGCCGCCTGGGTGGCCGATGACGAGAACCAGCCGGAGCTGGCCAGCCTGTGGCGGCGCGAGGCCGTGGCGCTGTGGCGCGCCGGCCCGCCGCTGGACCACGAGCAGACCGTGCGCGTGGTGGACGCGCTGCGCCGCGCCCGCGCCTGGGACGATGCCGGCGCTTCCGCCCGGGCCGCGGCGGCCGATGCCCCGCCCGAGGCCGCGGCGCAGGTGCTGGCGCTGGAAGCGCGGCTGATCGCGGCGCGCGACGACGGGCGGCACAGCGTCGCTTCCGCCCTGCCGCCGCCCTCGCGCCGGCCGCACGTGGCGCAGCGCGGCACGCCCAGCCGGCCGGGCGCGCCGGGCTGGTGGGCGCAGCTGCGCCGCTGGTTCGGCGGGCGTTGAGCGCCGTGCCGGGGGCAGGGGGGCGCCCGGACGGCGCTGGCCGCGGCTGGATCGCGCTGGGAGCGCTGTTCGGGCTGGTGGCGGTGGCGCTCTCGGCCTGGGCGGCGCATGCCCCCGCGGCGGCGGCGCCCGACACGGCCCGGCTGCTGGGGCAGGCGCTGACCATGCAGGGCTGGCACGCGCTGGCGCTGGTGCTGGCCGGGCTGCTGGCGGAACGGCGCCCGGGGGCGCTGGCCCAGCTGGCGGCGGCCGGCTTCGCGCTGGGCACGGTGCTGTTCTGCGGCGCCGTGTGGAATGTGGCGCTGACGGGCCGCTCCCTGGGCGGGGTGGCGCCGGCCGGGGGCGTGCTGCTGATGCTGGGCTGGGCGCTGCTGGCTCTGGCCGGGTGGCGTCGGCCGTTGTCCGGCGGCGTCTGAGGGGGGACAGCAAGCCGGGGGGAAGTATCCCCCCGGGCCCCCTTCTATTTTCGGGAGTTTGGGGTGCGCCGGTGGCCGCCCGTCCTCTTAACTCCCGGAAGAAGGAGGGGGTCCGGGGGAGTTCACTCCCCCGGCCTTACCCGACCCCCAGCCCGGCCGCCCGCAGCCCGGCCAGCGCCAGCAGGTGGCCCGGGTAGAACAGGTGCAGCGCGTAGCGCGGCAGGAAGCGCGGCCGGCCCCGCAGCGTGGCGGCCGCGGCCACCACCGCGGCGCCGCCCAGCCCCGCCGCCAGCGCGTCCAGCACCAGCTTTTCCGGCCAGCTTTCCCCGGGCGGCGTCCAGGTGTCGGCATTGAGCGCGAGGATGGCCAGCATCGCCCAGGCGAAACCCTCCGGCCGCGGCCCGGTGAGCATCAGCAGCAGGGCGGCCGGTAGCAGCATCCCGGCCAGGCCGAAATCCACCCCGGTATGCGCGATCCGCGGCAGCAGCACCGCCCCCAGCAGCCCGGCGCCCAGGGTGAACTGCCGCCAGCGGGGTGCGGCGGCCACCCAGCCCGCCAGCGCCGCCCCGGCCGCCAGGGTGAACAGGATGCTCGCTTCCGCCGTGCCGAAGGGAAAGGCCAGGGCGAAGATCGGCTGGGTGGGGATGCCGAACAGCAGCAGTGTCAGGGCGGCCCGGCGCGGGTCGGCCCCGCGCGCGAGATGGCAGGCCAGCACCAGGGCAAACAGCGGAAAGGCGATCCGCCCCAGGCGCCACATCCACATCGCCCCGCCCTGCAGCAGCACCGTGTTGACATGGTCCAGCAGCATCAGCGCCGCGGCGGCCAGCTTCACCGCGTCCAGCGGCGCCCCGGCCAGGGTGGCGGCGCGGCCGCCCTCGCTCACCGCGCGCCTTCGGGAAAGCTCAGGTGCTCGTCCCTGATCTGGCCGGAGATGCAGAAGGCGATGCGCGGTGCGGGGGCGCGGGCTTCGCTCAACCCGTCAGTTCCAGCACCGCGATGCGGTTCTCGGCCACTGGCCAGGCGCGGCCGAGGAGGCGTTCGCCGTTGAACAGCCCCGCCACTGGCTGGCCGAGGCGTTCGGCGGGCAGGCGCAGCGTGGCGGTGGCGTTGGCGGGCACGCCGGTGGCGATGTTCGGCGGCACGCGGCCGTCCAGCAGCACCACGTCGCGCGGGATGCCGAAATAGCCGCGCGGGCGGGTGAACAGGACCACGCCGCCGGCGGCGCGGTCGGCCTCGCTCAGCGGCCGGGCGGGGCGGAGATGCACCACCGCGGAGGAGCGCGGAAAGGGCGAGCGGTAGAAATGGGTGACGGGGTGGCCGGGCGCCGCCACCACGATCTCCAGCGGCCAGTCGGGGGCCACGGAAACGGGGCCCCAGGCGCCGTCCTCGCCGGTGGTGCGGCGGTGGAGGGCCTCGCCCTGGCGCGCGGCGGTGGCGGGGTCCAGGCGGAACACCTCCACCGTCGCGTTGGCCACGGGGCGGTTGGTGGGCACGCCACCGGGGGTGCCAGTGACGCGGCCGTTCAGCGTGGGGCGCGCTTCCGGCAGGATGTCCAGCCGCTCCGGCTCCCGCCCGGCGAGGAAGCGGAAGATTTCGCGGAAGGCGCGGGGGGAATAGGCGGTTTCGCGATGGTCCACCCCGGGCAGCACGAGGTTGCTCGCCCCCCGCAGCTCCGGCCCCGCCGCATCCACCCCGGTGGGCACGCCGGGGCGGCCGGAAAAGCGCCCGTCCGGCTGGGCATACAGGTCGTTGCCGTCCGAGCGCAGCGTCAGGAAGGCGGTGCCGGGCACCACATCCGTGTCGCCGCCGTTCAGCCGGCGCAGAAAGGGGCCGCGGCCGTTGAACTCGCGCCCGGGATTGCTGTCCCAGTCGTAGACGCCGTGGTTGGGAGTGCCGCAGAGCACCGCATGCGACACCCGCGGCCCGCCCCCCTGCCACACGACGTAGTCGCGGATCGGATAGCCGCCGCGGCTGTTGCCCACCATCGCCAGGCGCGGCGCGCCGGTGTCGGCCAGCAGCGCCTCGACCGCCGCCGCGGCCGCGCGCGTCTGGTCGGCGCTGGAGGACCGCTGCGGCTGCGGCACCGCGTCGTCGTCGCGCGCCAGCGGGTCGGGCATGTCCAGCGTCCGCAGCCGCTCGGGCGGCCAGCCGTTGGATTCGAAGCGCCACACGGTGGTCAGCCACAGCGCCGAGTGGTCACCATTGCCGTGCAGGAACAGCACGGGCGGCAAGGCCTCGGGCGGCTGCGCCAGGGCAGGACTCACCCCGGCGGCCAGGCGCGTCGCCACCGGTGCGAGCGCGGCCGCAGCGAGTAGATCACGGCGTTTCGTTCCCATCCCCCAGGCTACCAATCCCGCCCCGCCGAGGGAACGCAGCGCGACGGCCGTCTCGGGTCAACTGGTACGAAACCCGACCGGGCGTCGGGCCGGTGTCGCGGTGGCGGGTGCTCGTGGTTGGGGGTGTTCCCGGGTGTTCGGGCTGGGGCCAGAGGGGCTCTGCCCCTCTGGACACCCCGCGAGGAGCTTAGGCTCCTCGACCTCATGAGTGCCTCCGGCGGGGGCGGGTCGGACAACGCGGTCCTCAATGACTACCGTCAGCCATCCCGCCCCCGCCGGAGGCACTCAACGCGGGGTCCGGGGAGTTCGTAACTCCCCGGCTCGGGACAAAGGCTTCGCCTTTGCCCTGGGGTCCAGGGGCAGCGCCCCTGGCCACGGCTCAGGCCACCCGGAACACCCCCACCACGAGGACCTGCGACCCGGCACACGAGCCGACGATCCGGCGAGGTTCGGATCAGCTGTCCGAGACGGACACCGCGGCTGTGGTCCATTCGGCCGGGGCGCCGGGCTCGGGGTCGCAGCGCAACTGCATGGGGCCGGGGGTGGCGGCGCCCCAGATGGAGGCGAAGGCGACCTGGGAAGCGTCCTGGCCGACGGCGATGCGCGCCACGCCGTCCAGGGCGGTTTGCCGGGTGGCGTCGAAGACGTACCAGCGGGGGCCGTCCGGCCCCAGCAGCAGCGCCTCGAAGATCGCGTGGAAGTCGGGGGGGACGAGGTGCGGGGCGTAGGCGGCCAGGAAGCGCGCGGGGACGCCGATGGCGCGGGTCAGGGCGATGCCGAGATGGGCGAAGTCGCGGCACACGCCGCGCGCGTCGGTCAGCGTGTCCAGGGCGGTGGTGCGGACATCCGTGGCGCCGCGCTGGTAGGCGGTGCGGCGGTGGATGAAGTCGCACACGGCGGTGACGCGGGCATGGCCGGGCGGCAGGCGGCCGAACTCGGCGGCGGCGAAGCCTTCCAGCCGGTCGTTCTCGCAGTAGCGGGAGGGCAGCAGGAAGGGCAGCGCCGCCTGCGGCAGCCGTTCCACCGGGATTTCGGACACGGCGGCGGGATCGTGCACCAGCGGATCGCCCTGCACCTCGGCCTCGTAGCGCAGGGTGAGGGGGCCGGGGGCGGCGAGAAGGCGCAGCCAGCGCGTGCCGTCCGGGCCGCGCCAGGCTTCCGGCTGCTGGCCGGTGGAGAAGCTCAGCTCCTCCCGCAGCACCTGCTGGCGCGCCGCGGGGTGGTCGCTGGGCTGCACGGCGAAGAGAAAGGTGGCGGTCCCGCCGGCCCCGGCATCCCCCCCGGCCGCGGCGTCCCCGCCCGCCCCGGGCTGCCCCACCTGGTAGTGCAGGGTGCAGCCCAGGGTCCGGGCAGGGCGTCCCATCAGGCGGTGCGCCCGTGGCAGTGCTTGAACTTCTTGCCCGACCCGCAGGGGCAGGGGGCGTTGCGCGGCGTGGCGGCCCAGGTGGTGGGGTCGGCAGGGTCCACCCCGTCCAGGGAGCGGGAGGCCGCGGCCACCGCGGCGGCGCCGTAGTCCGGCGGCAGGCCGGCGTCGAAGATGTCCGAGCCCGGGGCGGGGTGGCGCAGGTCGGTGACCTGGATCGGCTCGGGCGAGGGCAGGGGCTGCTCGGGGCCGATCTGCACGTTCATCAGCCAGCGGGTCACCTTCTCGCGCATCTCGGCCAGCATGCCGTTGAACAGCGCGAAGGCCTCGGACTTGTACTCGTTCAGCGGGTCGCGCTGGCCGTAGGCGCGTAGCCCGATGCCCTG
Source organism: Roseomonas sp. BN140053 (assembly GCF_047690175.1). NCBI lineage: Bacteria > Pseudomonadati > Pseudomonadota > Alphaproteobacteria > Acetobacterales > Roseomonadaceae > Roseomonas > Roseomonas sp. BN140053. The sequence continues at coordinate 21,342 of NZ_JBLLEB010000003.1, forward strand.
GCGCAGGTGGTCCAGGCTGAGCAGGTGGTCCTTCCACACCTCGTCGAAGACCCACAGCAGCAGGCGCTTCTCGATGTCGCGCATCTGCTCGGGGCCGATATTGGCGGCGCGCGCCGCGAAGGCGTGGTCGGCGGCCTCCTGCAGGCGCTCGCGCACGGCGGTCTCGTCGATGCCTTCCTCGCGCGCCCAGTCGGCCACCGGCAGGTCGAGGCCGAGCAGGGAATGCACGCGCTCGTCCAGCCCGGCGAGGTCCCACTGCTCGGGGTAGGCGTTCTCGGGGATGGCGCGGGACACGATGTCGGACACCACCTCGCGCCGCATCTCCGCCACCGTTTCGGAGACGTCGGCGGCCTGCATGAAGGAACGGCGCTGGGAATACACCTCCTTGCGCTGGTCGTTCATGACGTCGTCGTACTTGAGCAGGTTCTTGCGGGTGTCGAAGTTGCGGGCCTCGACCTTCTTCTGGGCCTTTTCCAGCGCCTTGTTGATCCAGGGGTGGACGATCGCCTCGCCGTCCTTGAGCCCGAGCTTCTGCAGCATGCCGCCCATGCGGTCGGAGCCGAAGATGCGCATCAGGTCGTCTTCCAGGCTCAGGAAGAAGCGCGACGCGCCGGGGTCGCCCTGGCGGCCGGAGCGGCCGCGCAGCTGGTTGTCGATGCGGCGGCTCTCGTGCCGCTCGGTGCCGATCACGAAGAGGCCGCCGGCCTGCTTCACGCGCTGCGCCGCGGCCTCGACCTCGCGCCGCATCTCGCCCAGCCGGGCCTCGAACTCGGGGCCATCGGGCTCGCCGGCAAAGGAAGCGCGGGCCAGGGCCTCGGCGTTGCCGCCCAGTTTGATGTCGGTGCCACGGCCGGCCATGTTGGTGGCGATGGTGACGGCGCCGGGGCGGCCGGCCTGGGAGATGATCGCCGCTTCCTGCTCGTGGTAGCGGGCGTTGAGGACCTGGTGCGGCACCTTCTTGGCGTTGAGCAGGGCGCTGAGCAGCTCGGACTTCTCGATGGAGGTGGTGCCGACCAGGGCGGGCTGGCCGCGCTCGCGGCATTCCGCGATCAGGTTGGCCACCGCCTCGTACTTCTCGGCCGCGGTGCGGTAGACCTCGTCGTCGCTGTCGATGCGGGCGACGGGGACGTTGGTGGGGATCTCCACCACCTCGAGCTTGTAGATCTCGGCGAACTCGTCGGCCTCGGTGGCCGCGGTGCCGGTCATGCCCGCCAGCTTCGGGAAGAGGCGGAAGTAGTTCTGGAAGGTGATGGAGGCCAGCGTCTGGTTCTCGGGCTGGACGGTGACGCCTTCCTTGGCTTCCAGCGCCTGGTGCAGGCCATCGGAGTAGCGGCGGCCTTCCATGGCGCGGCCGGTGAACTCGTCGATGATCACGATCTTGTCCTGGCGGACCATGTAGTCGACGTCGCGGGCGAAGAGCGTGTGCGCCCGCAGGCTCTGGTTGACGTGGTGCACCAGGGTGACGTTCTGGAAGTCGTAGAGGCCGCCTTCCTCCAGCAGGCCGGCGGCGGTCAGCGCCTGTTCCACCGCCTCGGTGCCGGTCTCGGTCAGGGTGACCGTGCGCTGCTTCTCGTCCTTCTCGAAGCTGGTCTTGTCGCGCACGAGGTCGCGGACCACGGCGTTGACCTGGCCGTAGAGGTCGGAACTCTCGTCGGAAGGGCCGGAGATGATCAGCGGCGTGCGGGCCTCGTCCACCAGGATCGAGTCCACCTCGTCCACGATGGCGAAGTTGAAGTCGCGCTGCACCATCTCACCCAGCGAGTGCTTCATGTTGTCGCGCAGGTAGTCGAAGCCGAACTCGTTGTTGGTGCCGTAGGTGATGTCGCAATGGTAGGCGTCGCGGCGCTCCGGGTCGGTCAGGCCGTAGACGATCTTGCCGGTGGACAGGCCCAGGAAGCCGTAGAGCCTGCCCATGTCGTCGGCGTCGCGGGACGCCAGGTAGTCGTTCACCGTGACCACGTGCACGCCCTTGCCCGACAGGGCGTTGAGATACACGGCCAGGGTGGCCACCAGGGTCTTGCCCTCGCCGGTCTTCATCTCGGCGATGCGGCCGTCGTGCAGCACCATGCCGCCGATCAGCTGCACGTCGAAGTGCCGCATCCCCAGGGCGCGCTTGGAGGCTTCCCGGCACACCGCGAAGGCTTCCGGCAGCAGGTCGTCCAGGCTCTCGCCCTTCTCGACCCGGGCGCGGAACTCGGCGGTCTTGCCACGCAGGGCGTTGTCGTCCAGGGCGGCGATCGCCGGCTCCAGTGCGTTGATGGCGGGCACGCGCGCCTGGTAGCGCTTGAGGGCGCGGTCGTTCGAGGTGCCGAGGATGGCGCGGGCGAGGCGGGCGAACATGGTGCGGCGAGGCTCTCCGGGAGTGCCCGGGGGAGAAGCGGTCCCGCGGGCGCGGCAACGAGCACGGGCGGCGGAGAAACCCCCCGTTGGACGTGCAACCGGACAGATAGGGGGCGGCGGGGGGTGGGTCAACGAAACGGTGTCCGGCGTTGCAACCGGGGCGGGCCTCGCCGGGCGGGTCGGTAAACGGGCGTTACGCCCGACCGGGTACCGACACCCGGGGCAGCGCCCCTGGCCACGGCCAGTGCTCCCCGGAACAACCGCCCCACCCGGACTGGCCCCCGGCGTGGACCGGCGGTCGTGGCGCCGGGTTGGGCGGGCTCCGGGTGGAGGGGCGGGGGTTGTGGGGCTTTCGGGCGCGGGTCATCTTCGGACCATCTCTGTTCAGGCCACCTGCCCCCATGCGTCTTTCCGCCCTTTCGCTGTCGCTCTGCCTGCTGGGCACGCCCCTGACGGCGCAGCCCGCGCCGCCGGCCCCGGCGGCTTCGCCGACGCCGGCCGCGCCGCCGGGGCTGCCGCAACCCCCGGCCGCCGACCCCGTGGTGGCGCGCGTGGACGGCCAGGAGATCCGGCTGAGCGACGTGCGCGACGCCGCGGCGCAGCTGCCCGACGAGGTGCGCTCGGCGCCCCCGGCGATGGTGTACCCGCTGATCCTGGACCAGTTGGTGGCGCAGAAGGCGCTGGTGACCGCCGCCCGCGCCCAGGGGCTGGAGCGCGACCCGGAGGTCCGCCGCCGCATCGACCGCGCCGAGGAGCAGGAGCTGCAGCAGGCCATCCTGCGGCGCGAGGTCGCCCCGGCCCTGACGGAGGAAGCGCTGCGCCGCCGCTTCGCGGCCCAGGGCGCCAACCGCCCGGCCGAGGAGGAGGTGCACGCCCGGCACATCCTGGTGTCCTCCGAGGCGGATGCGCGCGCCGCGCTGGAGGAAGTGCGCCGCCCCGGCGCCGACTTCGCGGCCATCGCCGCCCGCCGGTCCACGGGGCCCGGGTCGCAGCAGGGCGGCGACCTCGGCTTCTTCAAGAAGACCGACATGATCCCGGAATTCGCCGAGGCCGCCTTTGCCCTGCAGCCGGGCCAGATCAGCGAGCCCGTGCACACCTCCTTCGGCTGGCACATCATCAAGGTGGAGGAGCGCCGCGCGGCGCCGGCCAAGAGTTTCGAGGAGGAGCGGGAGTCCCTGCGCCAGGCCGCCTTCGAGGAGGCGGTGAGCGGCGCGGTGGAACGCGTCCGCGCCGCCGCCAAGATCGAGCGCTTCAACCTCGACGGCTCGCCGGTCCGCGCGCCCTCGGCCCTGGACGGCGCCGCCCCGCCGCCCCCCGCCACCCCGGCCCCGCGGCGCTGATCGCGTGGCCGGCGGCAAGGGTCTTCCCCTCTCCCCCCTGGCGGTGCCCTTGCCGGTGCTGCCGCCCCTGGCCGGGCTGCGCCTGGGCACGGCCGCGGCGGGCATCCGCTACCAGGGCCGCGACGACCTGATGATGATGGAGCTCGCCCCCGGCACGGCCGCGGCGGGCGTCTTCACCAGCAACAAGTGCCCCGGCGCGCCGGTGGACTGGTGCCGCTCCGCGCTGCGCGGCGGCCGCGCCCGGGCGCTGGTGGTCAATGCCGGCAATGCCAACGTCTTCACCGGCCGCGCCGGGGTGGAGGCCACCCGCGCCACCGCCGAGGCGGCGGCCGCGCTGGTGGGCTGCGAGCCGACGGAGGTGATGCTGGCCTCCACCGGCGTGATCGGCGAGGCGCTGCCGCATGCCAAGCTGACGGCGGCGCTGCCGGCTCTGCGCGGCAGCCTGGCGGCGGACAACTGGGCCGCGGCGGCGCGCGGCATCATGACCACCGACACCTTTCCCAAGGGCGCCACCCGCACCGCCCGCATCGGGGGCGAAACGGTGACCATCACCGGCATCGCCAAGGGGTCGGGCATGATCGCCCCTGATATGGCGACCATGCTGTGCTTCGTGGCCACCGACGCCAAGCTGCCGGCGGCGCTGCTGCAGTCCAGCCTGCGGCGCGCGGTCAACGCCTCCTTCAACCGCACCACGGTGGACAGCGACACCTCCACCTCGGACACGGTGCTGCTGTTCGCCACGGGGCAGGCGCAGCACCCCTGGGTGCCGCTGCTGTCCGGCTCCATGCTGCGCGACTTCCAGTCGGCGCTGTGCGACCTGCTGCTGGATCTGGCGCTGCAGGTGGTGCGCGACGGCGAGGGCGCGCAGAAGCTGGTGCGCATCGAGGTGACGGGGGCGGTGTCGCAGCGTTCCGCCCATCGCGTCGCCATGGCCGTCGCCAACTCGCCGCTGGTGAAGACGGCCATTGCCGGCGAGGACGCCAACTGGGGCCGCATCGTGATGGCGGTGGGCAAGGCGGGCGAGCCTGCCGACCGCGACCGGCTGTCCGTGGCGGTGGGCGGCACCTGGATGGCCAAGGATGGCGGTCTGGTGCCGGGCTACGACGAGGGCCCGGTGGTGGCGCACATGAAGGGGCGCGAGATCAACATCGCGGTGGACCTCGACCTCGGGCGCGGGTCTGCCACCGTGTGGACCTGCGACCTGACGCACGGCTACATCGACATCAACGGCGCGTACCGGAGCTGATCCCGCGGTTTCCGTGACGCCGGGCCGCACCCTGGCCCCTTGCCGCGCCCCGGCACGATCCGGGATCGGCGCGCCCGCCGCCTCCGGCGGGCTCAGTAGCTCCGGGCGCTGCCGAAGGCGACGAGCAGGAGCAGGAGCACGAGGGCGCAGGTCATTATTGCGGACACCACCACGGCGATCGCCGTGGGGCGGATCCTGAACACGATCAGCAACGGCAACCCGGTGAGCGCGACGAGCATGAGGCCGAGCACCAGCAGCGGCGGCAGCGCCGAGCCGGCGACTTCGAGGAAAAGCCACGACCAGTGGGAATCCGCGATCCGCGCGAAGCGGCTGGGCCGAGGCTTGGGCGCCGTCATCGCCCGCAGCAGGAGCCTTCCATGAACCCTCCCTGGTAGGGAGGAATAGCCGCCAGGGCCTTACCCGACGGTGAGCGGATGGGGTCGGCGAGCCGCAAGGTTCCCCGGGGCCCGCGTGTTTCGCGGGAGCGGCGATGCGGAAGTCCGGCCAAGCGCCCCGCCCGGGACGGGCTGACGCCCGGCCCGGGACGGGAAACCCCCGGCGCTAGCCGGCGCGGCGGCGGCTCCGCCCCGTCGGGGCAGGCTCCGGCTGCTGCGCGGGCATGGACGCGAAGAACTCCAGGATCGCGATGTGCTCGCGGATGCGGTCGGCGGCCAGCAGGGCGATGCTGCGATCCGCCGCCGGGCTGGCGGTGCTCTGCGCGATGGCCGTGTAGACCGGCAGCGCTTCCTGGTGCCCCTGGGTCTGCGCCGCAATGAACAGGCGGTCGAAATCGCCCGGCCCGGCCGCCTGCAGCTGCTGCAGCATGGCGGCCTTTTCCGGAGGCAGCGGCGGCGGGGCGACGCTGTGGCCGGCCAGGGCCATCGCCTGCATGATGCCCTGCTGCTCGCTCGCCTCGAATTCGGAGAAGCGCTGCAGTTCCGGGCGCTGCGCCTTGGTGGCGCCCAGCTGCGCGGTTTGCAGCAGGAAGGTGCCGCCCTGCAGCGCGGTCAGGCGCAGGGCGGGCGGCGGCGCGCCGGCCAGGGCCTGCGGGGAGGAGGCATTGGGCACTGCCGAGGTGGCGCAACCGGCAAGGGACAGGCCGGCCAGCACGAGGCCGAGGCTGCGACGTTCAAGCATGGGCATTCTCCGTGGAGCCCCTGCCGCTGGGCCGGGCTACGGCAACGGGAACGGCGGGCCGCCCGGCGCAGTTGTGCGGGCGGTCATCACGGTAGGTTCAATCATGCGCGCGCCGGGCTGGCCTTCCGGCCGGACCGGGGCGCGGCGCCTCACGGCCGGCGGCCGGTGATCAGCCGGGCGCCGCGCTGCGCGGTGACGTAGCTCCAGAGCCAGTCGAAGGCGACCACCACGCGGCTGCGGAAGCCGATCAGGTACCAGACATGGGCGAGGCACCAGAACAGCCAGCCGGGGAAGCCGGTCAGCCGCATCCGGCCCAGCGACACCACCGCCGACTTCCGCCCGATCGTCGCGAGGTCGCCGTGGTGGCGATAGCTGAAGGGCGCCGGGTCCGGGCGGCCAGCGATGCGTGCCGCGATCAGCTTGCCGACATACTGGCCCATCTGCTTGGCCGCGGGGGCAATGCCCGGCACCGGGCGGTCGGTGTTGTCGCGGGCGGCGGCGGTGTCGCCGATCACGAAAACCTCGGGGTGGCCGGGGATGGACAGGTCGGGCCCGACCACCGCGCGGCCCGCCCGGTCATGCTCCGCGCCGATCCAGGCCGCGGCGGGGGAGGCCACCACGCCGGCGGCCCAGACCACGGTGCCGGCTTCCAGCCGCTCGGTGTCGCCCAGCGTCACGCCGCGCTCGTCGCAGCGCGTGACGCGGGCGGCGGTGCGGACCTCCACCTGCATGCCTTCCAGCGAGCGCCGGGCGGTGTCGGCCAGTTCCTCGGGAAAGCTGGGCAGGATGCGCGGCCCGGCTTCCACCAGCACCACCCGGGCGGTGCCGGGATCGACGCGGCGGAACTCGGCCGGCAGGGCGCGGTGCGCGAGTTCCGAGATGGCGCCGGCCATCTCCACCCCTGTGGGGCCGCCGCCGATCACCACGAAGGTCAGCAGCCGGCGCTGCTCCGCCGGATCGGTGGCCAGCTCGGCGCGCTCAAAGGCGGACAGCAGGCGCTGGCGCAGGCTGGTGGCGTCCTCGATGCTTTTCAGCCCGGGCGCGAAGCGTTCCCATTCGTCGTGGCCGAAATAGGAATGGTTGGAGCCGGTGGCGAGCACCAGGAAGTCGAAGGGCAGCTCCACCGTCCCGTCCCGCACCACCCGGGCCGCGAGGTCCACGCCGTTGACCTCGGTCATCAGCACGGTGACGTTCTGCTGCCCGCGAAACACCGAACGCACCGGCCAGGCGATGTCGCCGGGCGACAGGGCGGCGGTGGCGACCTGGTAGAGCAGGGGCTGGAACAGGTGGTGGTTGCGGCGGTCCACCAGCGTGACCTCGGCCTCGCTGCGGCGCAGGGCGCGCGCCACTTCCAGCCCGCCGAAGCCCGCGCCCACGATCACCACGCGCGGCCGCCGCGGTGCGGGGGCGGGCGGGGCGGCGTCGCGCGCATCCGCCGCGGCGGGAAAGATGCGGACCTTGCCGGATGCCTCGGCCGGCTGCCGTTGCAGGCTCTCGCTCATCTCCGGCCTTCTCCTCGCGTTCACTGGAACCCGCCGCCCGCCAGGTGTGCCCGGGCGGCGATCGCCAAGAAACGCCCCGACCCTATCCCAAGGATGCCGCAACGTCCCCCATTCAGGGCCGCAAGCTGGCCGGGCGGGTGCGTTCCGCCACCGTGCGGGTGGTGAGGCTGGCCAGGATCTCGAAGATGCCGATGGCCACGAAGGGCCAGAACACGCGATCGGCGAAGCCGAACAGCCAGGGCGAGGCGATCAGGAACACGCCCCCCAGCGCGTCCAGGGCGAGGTGCACGGGCATCGGCAGCAGGGCGACAAGGCTTAGCTCGTACTGGGTAACCAGGCTGTAGACGATCGTGCCGGCCCCCAGCACGAAGGGCACCCATTGTTCCGGTCCGCCCGTGGTGAAGCCGAGCACCCAGGGCATCCCCATCAGGATCAGCCCGACGATGTAGTCCAGGGCCCCGTGCGTGCCCGTGCTGATGAATCGCATGAACGCTGTTCCTTCACCCTTCGCGTCGCCGACCGGGGCGGGGTGGCCGGGGATTCTGCCCCGGCCGCGTGCCCGGGGTCTGCGGCGATCGCGGCTGACCCACGCCGCACGGATGGCCACCCTGCCTTTCGCCGCCGCGCCGCTGGACCGGGAAGTGCCCGGCGTGCCGGCCGGCGCTGCGGCATGGTTCCGAGAACTTGCCGTGTCCATCAAGGTTTTGGCGGTGCCGGCGAGGCATCCCGCACATCGGCGAGAGTGTTGCCGTGACCGTGACCAAGCCCGCCCGCAGCGCTGCCCGGCGCGTCCGCAGCGCCGCCGGGCGCCATCGCGCCTGGGGGAACATGCCGTGCGACGGCGGGAGTGTTCGCGGTGCTTACCCGGGCCGGGCCGCCAGGATGGCCGGCAGCTCGGCCGGTTCGCGCACGCCGCGGGCGCCTTCCGCCATCGCCGGGTTGCCGTAGCCCCATTCGGCGAAAAGCGGCACGATGCCGGCGGCGCGGGCCGCGCGCACGTCGTTGCCGTGGTCGCCCAGCATTACCGCGCCCGCCACCTCCGCGACGCCCATACGACCCAGCGTGCCGAGCAGGTGGCCGGGATCGGGCTTGCGGGTGGGAAAGGTGTCGCCACCGGCCACCGCGTCCAGCAGCGGCAGCAGCCCGGTGGCGGCCAGCACCAGCCGCGCCGGGTGTTCGGGCTTGTTAGTGCAGACCGCCAGGCGCCAGCCCGCCGCGCGCAGCGCCGCCAGCGCCTCGGGGATGCCGGGAAAGGGGCGGGTGGCGTCGGCGGCATGCGCCTCGTAGTCGGTCAGGAACTCCGTGGCCGCGGCGGGGTCGAAGGCGCGGCCGCGGGCGGCGAGGGCGCGTTCCACCAGCACCCGCACGCCGTCGCCGATCATCGCGTGCACCTCCGGCCGGGAAAAGCCGGGCAGGCCGCGGCGGGCCATCAGCCGGTCCAGCGCGGCATGCAGGTCGGGGGCGCTGTCCAGCAGCGTGCCGTCGAGGTCGAGCAGGCAAATTCGGTCCATGCGTTTCCCTCTAGCCCGGCGGGAGGCTGCCGGTCAGCCGTTGCGGGCCAGGGGCGTCCGCCGCCCGTCCCTTCGCGCGATTGACGCCCGGCGCGGGGCGGTGATATCCGGTGAACCTAATTCGCTATATGCAAATTCCGTGCGGTTCGCGGAGCGCGCGCTGCCGGTTCTGGGGAGGGCACTGCCATGGACGGCACAACCGCACCGGCCGCGGGGCACAACACGGATTGCGAGCGCTACCGACTGCGCAACTTCCTCGACCTGCTGCGCGATGCCGGCGAGCTGGACACGGTGGAAGGGGCGATCGACCTCGCCGACCTGCCGGACCGCATGGAGGGCAATGACCGCGCCGTGCTGGCGACCCAGGTCGGGCCGGAAGGTGCGACGCTGGTGGGCAATGTCGCGGCCAGCCGCTCCCGCCTGGCGCTCGCCTTCGGCGTGCCGGTGGAGAAGCTGCTGCCGGAGGTGATGCGCCGCCTGCGCACCGCCCCCGGCACGGTGACCCTGCCGCGCGAGGCCGCCCCCGTGCAGCAGGTGGTGCTGCTGGGCGAGGAGGCGGACCTGCTGAAGCTGCCCGTGCACCTGCAGCACGGCCGCGACGGCGCGCCCTATATCTCCGCCTCCATCGACTTCGCGCCCGACGTGTCGCGCGGCTGGCAGAACGTGGGCATCCGCCGGCTGATGCTGCGCGGCCCGCGGGAGGCGGGGATCGACCTCGTCTCGCCCTCCGACCTGCGCATGGTCTACGAGGCGAGTGCGGCGGCCGGGAAGCCGCTGCCGGTGGCCTTCGCCGTGGGCACGCATCCCGTGGACCACGTCGCCGCCACCATGCGCCTGCCGGTGGACGAGCTGGGCGTGATGGCCTCGCTGCGCGACGCGCCGCTGCCGGTGGTGAAATGCGTCACCAACGACGTGATGGTGCCGGCGGATGCGGAATACATCCTGGAAGGCTTCCTGGACCCCGCCGGCCACGTGGAGCCCGAGGGGCCCTACGGCGAGTTCCTGGGCTATTACGGCGGCGTCAAGCGCAACCCCGTGTTCCACCTGACCGCCATCACCCACCGGCGCGACCCGGTGTTCCAGACCTGCACCATCGGCGGCCGCCACATGGCCCGCACCGACACTGCCCAGCTCAGCGGTTTGCGCACGGAGGTGATGGTGTGGCGCGCGCTGGAGGGTGCGGTGCGCGAGCCGCTGGGCGTCTACGCCACGGGGTCGAGCGGCGGGATGTTCAACGTCCGCATCTCGCTGCGCCAGCGGGTGCCGGGCGAAGGGCGCAACGCCATCATGGCGGCCTTCGGGTCCCTGGCCAACGTCAAGCACGTCTTCGTGGTGGACCCCGACATCGACATCTTCTCCGACGCCCAGATGGACTGGGCGCTGGCCACGCGCTTCCAGGCCACGCGCGACCTGATGGTGGAGGGTGGGCTGCGCGCCCTGCCGCTGGACCCCTCCTTGGAAGGCGGCCGGGTCGGCGCCAAGGCGGGCTTCGACCTGACCTGGCCCTTCGGCACCGGCGACGGCTTCGAGAAGGGCATCCCCGAGCCGCCGCGCTACGCCGGCCGCCGCTTCCCCAGCATCGAGGCCGCGCTGGCGGACGGGCCGAAATTCTTCGAGGAGCTGATGGCCGCCACCGGCAGCCGCGACGGGCGCGAGATCGTGCGCGTGCTGGACGGGTTACGGCCGCGCGGCCTGGGGCGCGATGCCCAGGGCCGCTACACCCTGCCGGCGGTCACCACGACAGGCAACTGAAAACCGGCCCCAGCGACCGGCCACGCAACGGGTCGCACGGAACAACACCATGCCCAAGCTCATCGGCAAGCCGGTCCGACGCGTCGAGGACCGGCGCCTCCTGTCCGGCGGCGGCCGCTACACCGACGACCTGCCCACCCGCGACGCCTGCTTCGCCGCGATGGTGCGCACGCCGCACGCGCATGCGCGCATCCACCGCGTGAACACGGAGGCGGCGAAGGCGGCGCCCGGCGTGCTGGCGGTGCTGACGGCGCAGGACTACATCGCCGACGGGCTGAAGCCGCTGAAGCACACCCCCGTGCCGGCGGACGCGGTGGACGCCAAGATGCCGGCCTTCGCCGCCCCCGATGCCGCGATCCTGTTCGACAGCGGTCACCCGCCGCTGGCGGGGGACCGCGTGCGCCACGTCGGCGAGGGCGTCGCCCTGGTGATCGCCGAAACCGCCGCCCAGGCGCGCGACGCCGCCGAGCTGGTGGAGGTGGAGGACGAGCCGCTGCCGGCGGTGGTGACGCCGCTCGACGCCATCGCCGAGGGCGCGCCGCTGCTCTGGGACGGCGCACCCAACAACGTGTGCCTGGACCAGGAATTCGGCGACGCCGCGGCCACCGCGGCGGCCTTCGCCGACGCCGCGATCGTGGTGGAGCACGCGTTCACCAACCAGCGCATTGTCACCTGCCACATGGAGCCGCGCTCGGTCTTCGCCAGCTACGACGCGGCGCGCGACGTCACCACGCTGGTGGCGGGCAGCCAGGGCGCGGTGCGGCAGCGCATGGACCTGGCCCATGTGCTGGGCGTGCCGGCCTCGCAGGTGGAGGTGATCTGCCCCGACACCGGCGGCGGCTTCGGCTCCCGCACCAACCTGCACCCGGAGGCGGTGCTGGCCTGCTGGGCGGCCAAGCGGCTGAACCGGCCGGTGCGCTGGACCTCCGACCGGTCGGAGGCCTTCCTCACCGACTACCAGGCGCGCGACCTGGTGACGCGCGCGGCGCTGGCGCTGGACACGGAAGGGCGTATCCTCGGCTTCCGCACCGACCTGCTGGGCAACATCGGCGCGCAGACCGTGAGCTTCGTGCCGCTGAACAACGGCTACCGCATCTCCACCACGGCCTATCGCGTGCCGGTGGCGCATGCGCGCGTCCGGGCGGTGATGACCAACACCACCCCCACCGGTCCCTTCCGCGGCGCCGGGCGGCCGGAAGCCACCTTCGTGATGGAGCGGCTGCTGGACATGGCGGCGCGGCGCCTCGGGCTGGACCGGGTGGAGCTGCGGCGGCGCAACCTGGTGCCGCGCGACGCCCTGCCGTACCGCAACCCCTTCGGCCTGCAGTACGATTCCGGCGATTTCCGCCACAACATGGAAGCCGCGCTCGCGCAGGCGGACTGGGCCGGCTTCGCCGCCCGCCGCGCCGCCAGCGAGCGCGAAGGGCGGCTGCGCGGCATCGGCGTGGCCAACTACGTCGAGAGTCCGGTGGGCGCGCCGCGCGAGAAGGTCATCCTGCGCGTGCTCGGCCGCGAGCAGCGGGTGGAGGTGCTGGCCGGCACCCAGTCCACCGGCCAGGGGCACGAGACCACCTTCACCCAGGTGGTGGCGGAACGGCTGGACCTGCCGATGGAGCAGGTGTCGCTGGTCACCGGCGACAGCCGCCGCATCACCGTGGGCGGCGGCTCGCATTCCGACCGTTCCATGCGGCTGGCCGGCACGCTGATGGTGCAGGCCAGCGCCGAGTTGCTGGACCGCGCGCGGGAACTGGCGGCGGCGCGGCTGGGCGTCGGCGTGGACGGGGTGGCGCTGGAGGACGGCGTGTTCCGCCATCCCGGCAGCAACCAGACGCTGACGCTGTACGAACTGGCGGCCGCGACCCCCGACGGGGTGCTGGAAAGCAGCGCCGAGTTCTCGGGGCGCATCCCCGCCTATCCCACCGGCTGCGCGATCTGCGAGGTGGAGGTGGAGCCGGACACCGGCGCCGTGTCGGTGTCGCGCTACACCTCGCTGGACGATGTGGGCCAGGCGATCAACCCGATGATCGTGGACGGACAGGTGCATGGCGGCATCGTGCAGGGCGTCGGCCAGGCGCTGATCGAGAACCCGATCGTGGACGTGGAGAGCGGGCAGGTCGCCGGCTCCTTCATGGATTACGGCATGCCGCGCGCCAGCGACTTCCCGCTCTTCGACGTGTCGCTGACCGAGGACCCCACGGGCGGCAACCCGCTGCGCGTCAAGGGCGGCGGCGAGAGCGGCATCACCCCCGCCACCGCCGCCACCATCAACGCCGTGGTGGACGCGCTGGCGGGGCTGGGCGTGGAGCATGTGGAGATGCCCGCCACGCCGCAGCGCGTCTGGGCCGCCATCGCCGCGGCGCGGGCGGATGGCCCGGCACGCGTTCCGGCCGGGGCCGCGGCGTGACCGCGCGGGCTGGCCGGGACGTCGGCGTGATGCCGGAAAACACGGCCGCGGGCCGGGAGGAGATGCGATGAGCGACGCGCTGCGGATGGAACGGCGGGATGGGCTGTTCGAGATCGTGCTGGCGGCCGGCGACACCGGCAACCTCGTGTCCAACGCCGCGGGGGATTCCATCGCCGCCGCGCTGGGCTCGCTGGACGAGGAGGTGAAGCTGGTGCGGCTGCGCGCGGAAGGGCGCGACTTCTGCCGCGGCCGGGTGTCGCCCACCCCGCCCGCGGGGGCTGCCGTGCGCCCCAGCAACCTGCGCCGCGCCGTGGCCGAGCCGCCGCTGCGCGTCTACGAGGCGCTGCGCCTGTGCCCGGTGCCGGTGCTGGCCGTGGTGGACGGCGCAGCCCACGGCTACGGCGCCGCGCTGGTGGCGGCGAGCGACCTGGCCATCGCCTCGGATGCCGCGCGCTTCTGCGTCCCCGAGATGGAGCGCGGCATCCCGCCGCTGCTGGTGATGACCGCCTTTCTCGGCCGCGTGACGGCCAAAGCCACCGCGCATCTCGCCCTGGCGCGGGAGGAGATTTCCGCCGCCGAGGCCCTGGCCTGCGGGCTGGTGGGGCAGGTGGTGCCGGCGGCCGAGCTGGAAGCGGCGGCGAACAAGCTGACCGACACCATCCTGGCCTATCCTGTGGAAGCGGTGCGGGCGATCAAGGAACACCTGCGCAGCACCCGCCCCACGCCGCCCGGCGCCGCCGTGCTGGCCGCCAATCTCGCGACCACGGTGCTGGCCTCGCGCTGAGGGGCGCAGTTCTTCCCGGAGGAAACAAGCCATGTCCGATCCCGCCGCGCCGCCAGGGCCGTCCGTCCCGCCGCATCCCGCGCCGACGCGCCGCGCCACCCTGCGGTTGGCCGCCGGCTGGGCAGCCGGACTGCGGGCAGGCGCAGCCGGCGTGGTGGCCGGCGCGGGCACGGCCGGGCTGGCGCATCCCGCCCTGGCTCAGGCGCCGTTTCCCAGCCGGCCGATCCGGCTGATCGTCGGCTTCGCCCCCGGAGGCACCAGCGACGTGGCGCTGCGCGTGCTGGCGGAAACCGCCTCGAAGCAGTTCGGCCAGCCCGTGGTGGTGGAGAACAAGGCCGGCGCCGGCGGCTCCATGGCGCCGCTGACAGTCAAGGACGCGCGGCCGGACGGCTACACCGTGGCGCATATGGGCGTGCCCGCGGTGCGGCAAACGCTGATCACCCGCCGCCCCGGCTTCGATCCCATCGCCGACAACACCCGCATCATCCATGTCGGCGGCTACCTGCTGGGCGTGGTGGTGCGGCCGGACGCGCCCTGGCGCGACTGGAATCAGTTCGTCGCCTATGCCCGCGAAAACCCAGGCAAGATCACCTATGGCTCCACCGGCGTGACCAGCACGGGCAACGTCGCCATGACGCGGCTGGCCGACCTGCTGGGCATCCAGTGGACGCATGTGCCCTATCGCGGCGGGGCGGAAAGCACCCAGGCGCTGCTGGGCGGGCAGATCGATGCCAGCGCGGACAGTTCCTCCTGGGCACAGATGGTGCAGGAAGGGGCGCTGCGGCTGCTGGTCACCTGGGGGCCAGCGCGCTCGCCCAACTTCCCGAACGTGCCGACACTGCGCGAAACGGGCACGGATTTCGTGGCCACCTCGCCCTACGGCATCATCGGCCCGCCCGGCATGGACCCGGCCGTGGTGCAGAAGCTGCACGACGGCTTCAAGGCGGCGATGTACGACCCGCAGCACGTGTCCACGCTGGAACGGCTGGACATGCCGATGCTGTACATGAACAGCGCCGACTACGACGCCTTCGCCCGCCGCCAGTACGAGGAAGAGCGCGAGATGGCCCAGCGCCTGGGCCTGCAGCTGCAGTAGCCGGCGGAGCGCTGCTCAGCTGACCACGAGCAGGGTCTGAATGCGTTCCCAGACCTCGCTCCAGAACTCCGCCACGTAGGCGCCGCGGAAGCCGTAGCGCGGCGCGGTCAGGTCCAGGGTGCGGAATTTTTTCAGGAGTTTGAAGAACGCCACTGGCCACTGGTGCGCCCGAAAAACTCCCGGAAATAGAAGGGGGTCCGGGGGGATACTTCCCCCCGGCTTCTCGCTAGTTCGCGAAGCCCTTGCGCCGCGACCAGTCCAGCACGGCGCCGATGCATTCCGCCAACTGCGCGGGCTGGCCGAGGTAGTAGTGCGTGGCGCCCTTGATCTGCACGAACTCCTTGTCCGGCGTGGCCAGGGCGGCGCGCACCGCGGGGTTGTGCGTGGCGGGCACCGCGTCGTCCGCCTCGTTCTCGATCTGCAGCACGGGGGTTTCGCGGATGCGCGCGGCGTTGGTCGGGCCCTTGGCGTTGCTCAGGTCGTAGCTCCACTGCGACAGCCAGGAGCGCAGGGTGGTGAAGCGCGCCAGTCCGGCGGGGCCAGAATTCACCGTGCGGGGATCGCCCAGGTAGGTCCAGTTCGGCTTGCGCCCGTTGGGGTCCAGCGTCGGGTCGATCCAGCGCGGGTCGCACATGGTGCGGTGCACCACGAAGGCGCGCTCCATCTCGCCATTGTCGCGGCGCTTGAGGGTTTCCAGCATTTCCAGCGCCCAGTCGGTGATGCGGCGGTTGCGCGCGCGCTGCGCGTCGCGGAAGCGCGCCACGAAACCCGCGTCGAAGGGCGGCTTGTGCACCGCATCGGGGGCGTAGATGTCGAATTCCGGGTTGCGGTCGTCCGGGTCCAGCTCGTTGCGGACGGAGGGGTCCATCCATTCCGTCATCGTTTCCGCGCGGCTGAGATGGGCGGCGATGAAGATGATACCGTCGGCCCGCGGCAGGTTGGCCTGCGTCAGGTCGTAGGGGTCGCCCGCGGGGGTGTGGGTGATGGAGGGCTGCTCCGCCTGGCCCTGGTAGAACAGCGACAGCGAGCCGCCGCCGGACCAGCCGATCAGCACCACCTTGCGGTAGCCCAGCACCTCGCGCGCGTGGCGGATGTACTCGCCCAGGTCGCGGGCGACCTTTTCCATGATCAGCGCGCTATCGTTCTTGGCGTAGCGGCTGCCGGCGCAGAGCACATGCAGCCCGGCATCTGCTAGCGCGGTGGGCATCGGCAGCAGCTGCAGCGTCGAGGTCGGGTGCATAAACAGGAACACCGTGTCCGAAGGCCGGTCGCGCGGCAGCAGCCGCTGCCCTTCCAGCACGGTGAAGCCCTGGGCGCCGGTGAAGCCGTAGGTTTCCGTCATCTTCAGCTTCTCTTCGAAGCGAAGGATCACGGGGATGCGGTCCCAGCTGGCCTTGGTGGCGGCGGTGTCGGACATGCGGGGAGGCTTCCTCCTGTGGTGGCCCCGCGGCGTGGCAGGGGCGTGGTCTGCGTGGTGGTGGTAGGCGGATCGATGGCGCGCCGCCAGGGCGGTGTCTGTCCCCCGCGGCGGAGGACAGGGCGCGGGTCGCGCTCAGTCCGGCGCCTCCTCGATGCGGCGCAGCAGGCCGCGGCGGTCGCCCACGCCCAACTTGGCGTAGGCGCGCTTGCGGTAGGTGACGATGCTGCTCAGCCCCAGCCCCGCCTCGCGCGCGATCTCCTTCAGCGCCTGCCCGGCCGCCAGCCCGCCGCACACCGCCGCTTCCCGCGGACTCAGTTCGGGGCAGGCGCGTTGCAGCCGGGTCGCCAGGGCGGCGGCCATCCGCGGCGGCTGTGCGAACCGGCGCAGCGCGTCGTGCTTGCCCAGCAGCGCCGCCAGCACCGCCCCCGCGGCCGACAGCCGCGCCGCGTCGGCGGCGGAAAAGCAGCCGGCCTCCTGCGTGCGGTACAGGCTGAACAGGATGGGGCGGCCTTCTCCCGCCGGCGCCAGCACGGACAGCCGGTCCAGCACCCGCGGCTCCTCGTAGCACAGGGTGCGGTAGTGTGAGCGCGGGATGCGCTCGCGCCGCTGGTGGCGCAGCAGCGGCGCCGCGGCCGGGCCGCCCGCCACCACCGCTGCCGCCATGGCGGGGTCGTGGCGCCAGTAGCCGCCGGCGTAGTGCTGCGAGGCGGTGCGGGGGAAATCTGGGGCGCAGCCCTGCCCGCCGCCGGCGCAGAGCAGCCGCAGCACCCCCGGCCCTTCCAGGGCGAAAGCGGAGAACATGTCGGCCGGCGCCACCGCGTCCAGCGCGTCCAGGAACCGCGCGGCGAAACCGCTCTCGCCCAGGGCCAGCACGGCGCCGGCCAGGCCGGGGGAGGGCGGAACGGGAAAGCCCGGGCCGGGCGCGACCCGGCCGGAGGGGGACGCGACGGGGAGGTCGCCCCCTGCCAGGGTGGCCGGCCGCATCACGGCGCCACCCGGGTTCCGGTCACGCCGCGGGCCGTCCCTGCCGGCGCCGCGCCGGCGCCGCCCCGGCCCGCGGCACGGTGCCGGTCGCGCCGCCACGGCGACCCGCTGTCCCCCTCCGGCGGGGACAGCCGCGCCGCCGCGGCGATGCTATGCTGCGCCGGCGACGCATCGCCGCGACCGGAGGAGGAACCATGCCCGCCAACACCGACATCAAGGGTCTCTACCACTTCGCCTATCCCTGCCGCGACGCGGAGGAAACCCGGGCCTTCTACGAGGACCTGCTGGGCCTGCCGCTGGTGCACTGCATGCAGGTGGAATCCGTGCCCTCCTCCGGCGATCCCGGCCCCTACGCGCATATCTTCTTCGAGATGGCCGACGGCTCCTACGTGGCCTTCTTCGACCTCGGCCGGGGCGAGATGCCGCAGCCTTCCCCCAACACCCCCTCCTGGGTGCAGCACTTCGCCATGGAAGTGCCGACCGAGCAGCACGTGCTGGACATGAAGGCGAAGCTGGAAGCCGCGGGCGTGGAGGTGAAGGGGCTGGTGGATCACGAGTTCATCCACTCGATCTACTTCTTCGACCCCAATGGGCTGCGGCTGGAGATCACCGTGCGCACGGAGGAGCCCGGCTTCCTGGAACATGCCGCCAGCGAGGCACACGAGAAGCTGCGGGAATGGGAGCAGTTCAAGGCCGCACGCGCCCAGTAGAAGGGAAGGCCGGGGGAAGGAATTCCCCCGGACCCCCATCTTCTTTTCGGGAGTTGGCGCCCGCGGCGAGGGTCACACCGGTACGGTGTCCACCTGGTAGCGGAACAGCCAGTCGTAGCGCTCCTGCACGCGCTCCTCGGCCCATTCGCGGTTGACGTAGGCCGCGGCGCCCTCGGGGTCGGCCAAGCTGGGATTGTGGAAGCGCTTGGCGTTCTCGGCCGAGCCCAGCACCATCCGCGTGGTGCGCTCGCGCCGCGCTTCCTCGTAGCGGCGCAGCGCGTCCTCCAGGTCGCCGGGATGCTCGGCCAGGGCGCGGCCCAGGATGAAGCCGTCCTCGATCGCCTGCACCGCGCCCTGCGCCAGCATCGGCAGGGTGGGGTGGCAGGCATCGCCCAGCAGCGTCACCCGGCCCTCCGTCCAGCGCGGCAGCGGCTGGCGCAGCATCATCGCCCATTTGTAGGGCTCGGCGATGTTCTGGATCATGGTCTGCACGTCCTCGTGCCAGCCGGCGAAGTCGTTGGCCAGCTCGGCCGTGGTGCCGCGCGCCGTCCAGGATTCCACCTTCCAGTCGTCGCGCTCCACCATGCCGACGAAGTTCATCAGCTCGCCCCGCCGTAGCGGGTAGTGCACGATGTGCTTGCCCGGGCCGACCCAGTTGGTGCCCACGGGACGCGCCAGGTGCGGCGGCAGCTTCTCCATCGGGATCAGCCCGCGCCAGGCCATCAGGCCCGTGAAGGTCGGGTGGTCCTCGCCGAACAACCCGTGGCGGATGCGGGAATGGATGCCGTCGGCGCCCACCAGCACGTCGCCCTCCACCGTGCGGCCATCCTCCAGACGCAGCTCCACCGCGTCGCCGCGGCGGGCGAAGCCCGCGACCTTGGAGCCGAGATGGATGGCGTCCGGCTTCTCGCGCTGGACGCCCTGCACCAGCGCGTCCAGCAGGTCCGGCCGGTACACGGTCAGGTAGGGAAAGCCGTAGCGCTCCACCGAGGTCGCGCCGAGGTCGAACAGCTTCCAGATCTGCCCCGTGCTCCAGAGGCGGATCTCCTTGCCCGAGGCCACGGTGGAGCGCTCCGCCACCGCCTCGCCGATCCCCAACTCGAACAGGGCGCGGGAGCCGTTGGCGCTGATCTGCACGCCGGCGCCGACCTCGCGCAGTTCCGGCGCCTGTTCGAACACCTCCACGTCGATGCCGCGCCGCAGCAGCGACAGGGCCGCGGTCAGGCCGCCCAGGCCGCCGCCGGCGATGAGGACGCGGGGGCGGGTTCTGCTGGCCATGGTTGCGCGCTCCTGCCGTCGGGCCGTTCCCGCCGGAAGGCCGCGTGCTGAATGGGTTCGCGCCGGCCCGGAGGGGTGCTGCGCGGAACTTCATTCGCCATAAGCGAACAGCATTTGTCAACACTTCCGTGTTCCGGCGCGCCTGCCTGCCCGACGGAACGTCCGGGACTGGTGGCCCGTCCGGCCCGCGGCCCAGGACACCGGCCGATGGTCGGGGGCGGCACGAACGAAAACGGCGGCAACTTGCGCTGCCGCCGTTCCAGGTTCTTTGCCTCCCGGCCGGTGTGCCGGCCGGGGAACGCCGGCTCAGCCCCGATTGTTCGGGGGCACCGGGGTGGTGGTGCCGGCGGCCGTGCGGTCGTCCTCCACCTGCACTTCCGTGCGGCGCACGGTGTCGTGCACGGTTTCGGTGCGCTCGGTGGCGTCCTTGCGGATCACCACCTCCTCCACCACGCGGGCCTCCTTGGCCACCACGGCTTCCTCGGCGTGCTCCACCGCCTCGATGGTGCGTTCGCGGAACACGTCGTCCGCCGCGGTCACCGGCAGGTCCACCGCGCGGCGCTCGACGTTCACCCGCTCCTCGCGCAGCATCACCTGCTCATTGACCGGGGTTTCCACCACGTAGGAGCGGACGCGCACCCGGCCGTGGTTGGTTTCGCGCTTGCCGATGCGGATCTGCTCTTCGACGATGGGGATCACCTCCTCACCGCCCGTGCGCGCCGCGGTGCCGGTGGTGCCAGAAGCCGTCGCGGCCGTGCCGGTCAGGTGGGCGGCCGTGGACTGGCCCAGGCCGGCCGTGCCGGTGGCCATCGGCGCCCTGGCGGCGGTGCTGGTCCCGACCGAGCCGGTGCCGAGGGTGGAGCCCGCCGTGGAGGCGCCGATCGCGGTGTTGCCCGCGGTGACGGTGCCGCCCGCGGGGGTCATGCTGCCGCCCACCACGGCATCGCCGGCATAGGAACTCCAGCCTTCGCTGCGCCACTGCGCCTCGCGCGTGTCGAGGTCCACGGCGCCGTGCTGCTCGAACACGTCGGCGGCATGCTCCACCAGGTTGTCCGGCACCTCGGCCGAGACCACGACGCCGCCGCGGCGGATGCCCTCGGAATAGGCGTAGCGGTCCTCGTCGGGAATGAAGAGGTCCTTCAGCGAGGCCCAGAAGCCCTTGTCGTCGGCGGTGCTCGCGGCGCCGGCGGTCGTGGCGTCGGTGGCGTGGATGCGGATGTGGCTGCGCTCGATGCCGTCGTGCTGCAGCAGGTGCTCCACGACCTCGTTGGCTTCGTCGCGGCTGTCGAAAAGACCGGTGATGGTTCGCGTCATGGCGGGGCTCCTGGGGAAGGGGGGCGGAGAGGGGGAGGTGTTACGGGGCGGGGGATGGTGCCTCGGCGGGCTCGTCCGGCGTCGGCCCGACACGTTCGACCGCCGCATGTTGAACGCGGCGCGTTTGGGGAAGTTCGACGGCTTCCTGCGTGTCCAGGAAGCGCAGCCGGATCTCCTCCTTCAGCATGAGGCGCTTCTCGACCACGAGCACCTCCTCCACCACGGGGATCACGAGCACGCCGTCCTCCTCGCGGACCTGGGGGGGCTGCTCCACGCGCCGGTTCACGGCGACCCGCTCCACCTCCACGCGCCGCCGGCGCAGGGTGTCGCGGACCAGCTCCTCCACGGCCTCGGTGGTCAGGGACACGCGGACGCGCCCGGTTTCCACCTGCCGCTTGGACACGTGCAGCACTTCTTCGGCGACGGGGAGGATGGCCTCCGCCGGGTCGGTGTCCGGCATGGCGCCGCCTCCTGTCGGATGGAGGGCAGAACGGCCGAGGGGCCTGCGGCGTTGCACGGCCGGGTTGCTCGGGCAGCCCAGTACCCGGGGCCACGCGGGCCGTGGGGCTGCCGGGCCGTGGGGGCTGCAGGTGGACCAGGGTGTGGCCGGAGAGGACGCTGCCCCTGGGCCCTGGCCGGCTCTCCGGCCCATCGTGGCAGCCGGCAACATGACTTGAAGGCGCCGCGCTGGACGCCGGAGGGCGCGGCGCGCTAGGCGGGATGCATGCCTGCCGCCATCCTTCTCGCCGCCGGTCTCGGGACACGGATGCGCTCCGCCCTGCCCAAGGGGCTGCACCCGCTGGCCGGGCGGCCGATGCTCGCCCATCTCCTCGCCGCGGTGGAGGAGGTCTTCGACCATGTCGTCGTGGTGGTCGGCCCCGACATGCCGGCGCTGGAAGACGCCGCCGCCCCCTACCCCTGCGTGGTGCAGGAGGAGCGCCTGGGCACCGCCCATGCCGCGCTGCAGGCGGCCGCGGTGCTGGACGGCTTCGACGGCGACGTGGCCGTGCTCTACGCCGACAACCCGCTGATCCGCCCCGACACCATGCGCCGGCTGCTGGACGCGCGGCGCGAGGCCGGGCTGGCGTTGCTGGCGATGCGCCCCGCCGATCCCGCCCGCTACGGCCGCGTCCTGCCGCACGCCGATGGCGGCATCGCCCGGGTGGTGGAATGGAAGGACGCCACGGAAGCGGAGCGGGCCGAGCCGCTGTGCAACATGGGCGTCATCTGCGCCGAGGCTTCGGCCTTGTTCGGCTGGCTGCGGCGCGTGGAAAACCGCAACGCTTCGGGCGAATACTACCTGACGGACGTGGTGGCGCTGTGCCGGGGCGACGGGCAGCGCGCCGTGGCGGTGGAAGCACCGGAAGCGGAATGCCGCGGCATCAACACCCGCGCCGAGCTGGCCGCTGCCGAGGCCGCGGTACAGGCCGGGCTGCGCGAGGCTGCGATGGCCGGCGGCGCCACGCTGATCCGGCCGGAAAGCGTGACCTTCAGCCACGACACGAGGCTGGGCCAGGACGTCACCGTGGGCCCCGACGTGGTGTTCGGCCCCGGGGTGAGTGTGGAGGACGGCGTGGAAATCCGCGCCTTCTCGCACCTGGAAGGCTGCACGGTGCGGCGGGGCGCGGTGATCGGGCCCTTCGCGCGGCTGCGGCCGGGGGCGGTGGTGGAAGCCCGTGCCCATGTCGGCAATTTCGTGGAGCTGAAGAACGCCGTGCTGGGGGAAGGGGCCAAGGCCAACCACCTCAGCTATCTCGGCGACACCTCGATCGGCGCGGGGGCCAACATCGGCGCCGGCACGGTCACCTGCAACTACGACGGCTTCAGCAAGCACCGCACCGCGATCGGGGCCGGCAGCTTCGTGGGTTCCAATGCCACGCTGGTGGCTCCGGTGGTGCTGGGCGAGAACAGCTTCGTCGCCGCCGGCAGCACGATCACCGACGACGTTCCCGCCGATGCCATGGCCTTCGGCCGGGCACGGCAGGACAGCAAACCCGGGCGCGCCGCGGCCTTCCGCGCCGCCCGCCGCAAGGAGAAGCGCTGAGATGTGCGGCATCGTGGGCGTGGTCGGGCAGCAGGACGCGGCGCCGCGGCTGCTGGAAGCGCTGCGGCGGCTGGAATACCGCGGCTACGACAGCGCCGGCATCGCCACCCTGGTGAACGGCCACATCGAGCGCCGCCGCGCCGAGGGCAAGCTGATCCACCTGGCCGAGGTCCTGGCGCGCGACCCGCTCCCCGGCCAGACCGGCATCGGCCACACCCGCTGGGCCACGCACGGCGCCCCCACCGAGCGCAACGCCCACCCGCACGGCACCGCCCGGGTGTCCGTGGTGCACAACGGCATCATCGAGAACCACGCCGAGCTGCGCGCCGAGCTGGAAGCCGGCGGCGCCGAGTTCGAGACCGAGACGGACACCGAGACCTTCGCCCGGCTGCTGGACCGCCACCTGGCGGAAGGGCAGGACCCCGAGACCGCCTTTGCCGGCGCGCTGAAGCGCGTGCACGGCGCCTTCGCCCTGGCCGCGGTGTTCGCCGGCCACCCCCGCACCTTGCTGGCCGCCCGGCAGGGCGCGCCGCTGGCGGTGGGCTTCGGCGAGGGCGAGATGTTCGTGGGTTCCGACGCGCTGGCGCTGGCGCCGCTGACCCGCCGCATCGCCTATCTGGAGGAAGGCGACTGGGCCACCGTCACCGACCGCGGCGCCACCTTCCACGACGCGTCCGGCCGGGAGGTGGAGCGCGCGGTGAAGCTGGCCTCCGTGTCCGGCGCCGCGGTGGGCAAGGGCAACTACCGCCACTTCATGGAAAAGGAGCTGCACGAGCACCCGGCGGTGATCGGCGACACGCTGCGGCAATACGTCGATCCCGGCTCGCGCGCCGTGTCCCTGCCGGCGCTGCCCTTCGACCCCGCCACGGTGCCGCGCCTCACGCTCTCGGGCTGCGGCTCCGCCTATCTGGCGGCGCAGGTCGGGCGCTACTGGATCGAGTCCCTGGCGCGGCTGCCGGTGGATTCCGACGTGGCCAGCGAGCTGCGCTACCGCGACCCGCCGCTGGTGCCCGGCGGGGCGGCGCTGTTCGTGTCCCAGTCCGGCGAGACGGCCGACACGCTGGCGGCGATGCGGCTGCTGCGCGCCGGCGGGCAGAACAGCCTGGCCGTGGTGAATGTGGCCGAGAGCAGCATGTCGCGCGAGGCCGATGCCAGCCTGCTGACCGTGGCGGGGCCGGAGATCGGCGTGGCCTCCACCAAGGCCTTCACCGCGCAGCTGAGCGTGCTGGCCTGCCTGGCGATCGGCTTCGCCCGCGCCCGCGGCACGCTGGACGCCGCGGCCGAGGCGCGCCTGACCGCCGCCCTGCTGGAAGTGCCCGAACATGCCGCCCGCCTGCTGGATGCCAGCGCCGCGATCGAGGCGGTGGCGGCGGAGATCGTCGGCGCGCGGGACGTGCTCTACCTCGCGCGCGGGTCGCTGTTCCCCATCGCCATGGAAGGCGCGCTGAAGCTCAAGGAGCTGAGCTACATCCACGCCGAGGGCTATGCCGCCGGCGAGATGAAGCACGGCCCCATCGCGCTGATCGACCCGGCCGTGCCGGTGATCGCGCTGTGCCCGTCGGGACCGTTGTTCGAGAAGACGGCCTCCAACCTGCAGGAGGCCGCGGCGCGCGGCGGGCGCATCATCGCCTTCACCGACGCCGCCGGCGCCCCCGCCCTGCGCCGCTTCAGCCGCACCGTGGTGGAGCTGCCGGCGGTGGACCCCTTCGTGGCGCCCATCCTGCACGCCATTCCCGTGCAGATGCTGGCCTACCACGTGGCCGTGCTGAAGGGCACGGACGTGGACCAGCCGCGCAATCTCGCCAAGGCCGTCACGGTGGAATAGCGCGGCGGTCATCGGCATCGGAAACAAAGCCACGCTTGCCGCCGTCCAGGCCGGCTGGTTCCCCGATGCGGGACCCGTCGAAGACAACAGGCGTCCGCTCCGGCCGGGTCTGCCACACCCCCGGCCCCCCTGTGTCACCCGCCTGGGCTGACCCGGCACGCGCCGCCGCGCTGAACCGGAAACCCCGATGCGGCGGCCCGCGGATCGTGGCCGTCCTCGGCACTCCCGGCGGCTGGCCGAGCGGCCCGGCACCCGGCGCCGCCGCCCACCCGGGGATGCCCGGGGCGCGGCATTCGCGTTGTTTCAACACCGCCAGGGGACAGTTGGCCCATGCGCTTCCGCACCTACCTCGCGCTGCTGGTCGCGTCCCTGACCATCCCGCCCTTGATGGTGGGCAGCGGGCTGCTGATCCAGCAGGCCCAGGAGCGGTGGCACGCCGAGCTGCGCAACCTGGAGAACCAGGCCCAGGCCCTGGCCGCGGCCGTGGACCTGGAAGTCGCCGGAACGCTGAAGGCCACCGAGGCCATCGCCCTGGCCATCGCGCCGGAGGACCTGGCCGATCCCGAGCGGCTCCGCTCCCGCTTCCAGGCGCTGCTGGCGCGAAATCCGTCCTGGCTGAATCTGGTGCTGGTCCGGCCCGATGCCACCCAGGCCCTGAACACGCTGGTTCCTCCCGGCGGGGCCTTGCCGGAAGGACCGGCCCCCCTGGTCAGCCGGGAATCCGGCGCGGTCGTTCCCACCGTGTCGGACCCGTTTCCCGGGCGCATCGCGAAGGTGCCGCTGGTCACGGTTCGCGCGCCGATCCCCGAATCCGGCGCGCCCGGCTGGGCCGTCGGCATCGGCATCCGCGCCCAGCAGTTCCAGTCGACGATCGAGGCGGTGCTGCCGCCGGGGGCGCTCGGCGCCGTGGTCAGCAAGACCGGCAGCTTCGTCGCGCATACCCCCGTCCCGGAAGGTGACCGCACCGCGGCAGTGGCCCCTCCGGAAGTGACCCGCATCGCCCAGGCCGCGCCGCCCGGCTCGAACGCGATGGTGGCGGTCGCCCGCGTCACCGGGCAACCGATGGATGCGGCCCTGCGCCGCCTGTCCGTGGCGCCCTGGACGGCGGTGGTGTCGCTGCCCCGGGAGGCCATCGGCATCGAAGCCTGGCGCGCGGTCCGGCGCGCGGCCTGGCTCGGCCTGCTCGCGCTGACGGCGGCGCTGGGCGCGGCGGTGCTGCTCGGCCGGAGGCTCGGCCTGCGCATCACCGCGCTTGCCCGCGCTGCCGAGGCGACCGGGCGGGGCGAAACCCTCGCCGTGCCGCACGGCGTGGCGGAGGTGGACGGCGTGGCCGCCGCCCTGTCGCGGGCCGCGGCCGAGGTGCGCGCGCGCGAGGCCGAGCTGCGCCGCCTGGGCAAGGACCGGCTGCGGCTGGCGCACCAGGTCGCCCGCATCGGCAGCTTCGACCTGCAGGTGGACGACCCGGTGGCGGTGGTGACGCCCGAATACGCCATCATCTCGGGCCTGCCGGAAGGCGTCACCACCGACACCCACGAGGCGGCCCTGGCCCGCATCCACCCGGACGACCGCGCGGGGCACATGGCCACGGTGCGGGCGGCGCTGGAAGCGGGCGGCTCCGGCTACGAGACGGAGTTCCGCATCATCCGGCCCTCGGACGGCGCGGTGCGGCTGCTGGCCTGCCGGGCGGAGGTGTGGCGTGACCCGGATGGGCGCGCGCGCCGGCTGGTCGGGGTGGTCCGGGACGTGACGGAGGAGCGCGCCGCGGCGGAGAAGCTGCGTCGCCTGAACGCGGAACTCGAAGCGCGGGTGCAGGAGGAGGTCGCCGCCCGGCAGGCCGCGCAGACCCGGGCGGCGCATGCCGAGCGGATGCAGGCGCTGGGGCAGCTCGCGGGCGGCATCGCGCACGACTTCAACAACGTGCTGCAGGCGGTGCAGGGCGCCGCCGCGCTGATCGAGCGGCGCCCCGGCGACGTGGCGGGGATCCTCCGCCTGGCCCGCATGATCCTGGATGCCTCGGGGCGAGGGGGAACGGTGACGCGGCGGCTGCTGTCCTTTGCCCGCCGCGACGAGCTGCGGGCCGAGCCGGTCGCGGTGGAGCCCCTGTTGTCCGGGCTGAGCGAGGTCCTGTCGCACACGCTGGGCGCCGCGATCGCCTGCCACCACGCGGTGGCGCCCGGCACGCGGCCCCTGCTCGCCGACAAGGGGCAGCTCGAAACCGTGCTGGTGAACCTTGCCAGCAACGCCCGCGACGCGATGCCGGACGGCGGCACCCTGACCATGGCCGCCGAGGAGGTGGTCCTGGACGGCGCGTCCGGTCCGGTGCGGCTCGAGCCGGGCCGCTATGTCCGGATCAGCGTATCGGACACGGGCACCGGCATGGATGCCGCCACGATCGCCCGCGCCGGCGAGCCCTTCTTCACCACCAAGCCGCAGGGCGCCGGCACGGGGCTCGGCCTGTCCATGGCCAAGGGCTTCGCCGAACAATCCGGCGGCGCCCTGGTGGTCGAGAGCCAGCGCGGCCGGGGAACTGTGGTGTCCCTCTGGCTGCCGCTGGCGCCGCAGGCGGCCGCGGGATCGCCCGGCGGACCCGCCGACGGGCGGGGCGCCGCGGATGACGGTGCGGTGCGGCGCCGCGTGCTGGTGGTGGACGACGAGCCGACGGTGCGCGAGGTGCTGGCGGGGCTGCTGGAGGATGCGGGCTACGCCACGCTGCTCGCGCCCGGCGGCCAGGAAGCGCTCGACCTGCTGGATGCGGGGGAGGCGGTGGACATCCTGGTCACCGACCTGTCCATGCCGGGCATGGGGGGCCTTGCCCTGATCGATGCGGCGCAGGCGCGGCGGCCTTCCCTGCCGGCGGTGCTGCTGACGGGCTACGCGGGCGACGGCGCCTCCATGGCCATCAGCGGTGCGCTGTCCGGGAGCTATTCCCTCCTGCGCAAGCCCATCGAGGGTGTGCAGCTGATCGAGCGGATCGAGGCGCTGATGGCCGCGCGGGCGCCGCACTAGCCGCCCGGGAGCACCGGCCGTTCCGGGCGCGCCGGCTCCACCGGCTTCCCGGCGGTCGCCCGGCCTCGGCCCCGAGCCCCGCTCCCCTGCGCCTCATGGGGGGGGCGGGGGAGCCCGGCCGGTGATGACAGGCCGGTGCCGCTTCGCCATGTGTTCCGGCAGCAACCCCGGGGGACCCGCGCCATGCTCGACACCGTCCAGAAGCTCGTGCTGAAGGACCCGGACCTGTTCCGGCAGACCAACCGCATCGGCGGCGCCTGGGTGCAGGCCGCCTCCGGCAAGACCATCGCGGTGCGCGACCCCGCCAGCGGCGAGGTGATCGGCACCGTGCCGTCCCTGTCGCGGGAGGAGGTGCGCGGCGCGGTGGAAGCCGCCGAGGCCGCCCTGCCGGCCTGGCGCGCGATGCTGGCCAAGGAACGCGCCGCGATCCTGCGCCGGTTGTTCGAGCTGATGATGGCGAATGCCGACGACCTGGCCGCCATCATGACGGCCGAGCAGGGCAAGCCGCTGGCCGAGGCCAAGGGCGAGGTCGCCTATGCCGCCAGCTTCTTCGAATGGTTCGCCGAGGAAGGGAAGCGCGTCTACGGCGACGTCATCCCGACCTTCAAGCCGGGCAGCCGCATCCTGGCGATGAAGCAGCCGATCGGCGTCTTCGCCGCCATCACGCCCTGGAACTTCCCCGCCGCCATGATCACCCGCAAGGCCGGGCCCGGCTGGGCCGCCGGCTGCACGGGGGTGATCCGCCCGGCCTCGCAGACGCCCTTCTCGGCCCTGGCCATCGCCGCCCTGGCCGAGCGCGCGGGGATGCCGCCGGGCGTGTGCAACGTGGTCACCGGCCCCGCGGCCGAGAGCGGCCTGGAACTGACCACCAACCCGATCATCCGCAAGTTCTCCTTCACCGGCTCCACCGAGGTCGGGCGCAAGCTGCTGGAGCAGTGCGCCGGCACGATCAAGAAGACCTCCATGGAGTTGGGCGGCAACGCGCCCTTCCTGGTGTTCGACGATGCCGACCTGGACGCGGCGGTGCAGGGGCTGATGGCCTCCAAGTACCGCAACACCGGCCAGACCTGCGTCTGCGCCAACCGCATCCTGGTGCAGGACGGCGTCTACGACGCCTTTGCCGCCAAGCTGAAGGTGGCGGTGGAAGCCCTGAAGGTCGGCCCCGGCACCGAGCCCGGCGTCACCCAGGGGCCGCTGATCAACGCCGATGCCGTGGCCAAGGTGGAGGAGCACATTGCCGACGCCACCGGCCAGGGCGCCCGGGTCCTGACCGGCGGGGTGCGCCACAGCCGCGGCGGCAACTTCTTCGAGCCCACGGTCCTGACCGAGGTGCCGCAGGGCGCGCTGATCTTCCGCGAGGAAACCTTCGGCCCCGTTGCCCCCCTGTTCCGCTTCCGCACGGAGGAGGAGGGGATCGCGCTGGCCAACAACAGCGAGTTCGGCCTGGCCGCCTATTTCTACGCCCGCGACGTCGGCCGCATCTTCCGCGTGGCCGAGGCGCTGGAAGCCGGCATCGTCGGCATCAACGAGGGCATCATCTCCTCCGAAGTCGCGCCCTTCGGCGGCGTGAAGCAGAGCGGCCTGGGTCGCGAAGGCTCCAAGTACGGCATCGAGGACTACCTGGAGATCAAGTACTGCCTCCTCGGCGGCCTGGGCTGAACACGGGCCACGCCGTGACTGCCGGCCTGCCGCCGTGCGGTGGGCCGGGTGGTTCTGGGTGTTGGGGCCTGGGCCAGAGGGGCTCTGCCCCTCTGGACACCCCGCGAGGAGCTTAGGCTCCTCGTGTCTCATGAGTGCCTCCGGCGGGGGCGGGATGGCTGACGGCAGTCGTTATGGACAGCGTTGTCCAACCCGCCCCCGCCGAAGGCACTCAACGTGGGGGCCGGGGAGTTCGTAACTCCCGGCTCGGCCAAAGGCTCCGCCTTTGCCCTGAGAGTCCAGGGGCAGCGCCCCTCGAACACCCAGGAACACCCGACCCACACGCACCGCGACGGCAGTGCGCTGGCGGGCCGTGGATGGCGGTGCGGCAATGGCCGTGCCACGCAGGCCGAACACATGCAGGAAAGAGTTGAACGGCATTGCGGGAGTGACCTACGCTTCCTCTCGGAATGCAGGCGCGCACCGCGATTGTAACCGATTCGACTCCGGCATGCCGGACAAGTCCGCCGACACGCGCCGGCCTTTATTGCTGCAATGTTACTTGGCGGCGTTTCCATCACGCCATTGCCATTTCCCTGCCACAGGCTGGCCGGTTCACTACGATTTTTTCCAATTATGGGCTGCGATACCGGGAAGACCACCCAGTTACCTCCGTGTGAGAGTCGTCGCGAAGAAGGAGCATTCATGTCACCTCTCGGGGATGTTTTCTCTCTGCACAGCGCGATGCGTGACGGGCAGCGCAGCGTCGAGATGAGCCTGGCCGAGTACCTGGAAGCCTGCCGCGAGGACCCCTCCTGCTACGCTGGCCCCGCGGAGCGCATGCTGCGCGCCATCGGCACCCCCGAGACGGTCGACACCGCCCGCGATCCCCGGCTGGGCCGGCTGTTCCTGAACCGCACCATTCGCGTCTACCCCGCTTTTTCCGAGTTCCACGGCATGGAGGACACGATCGAGCGGATCGTGGGCTTCTTCCGGCACGCGGCGCAGGGCCTGGAGGAGCGCAAGCAGATCCTCTACCTGCTGGGCCCGGTGGGCGGCGGCAAGTCCTCGCTCGGTGAGCGGCTCAAGGCGCTGATGGAGCAGGAGCCCATCTACGTCCTCAAGGCGCGGGGCGAGCTGAGCCCGGTCTTCGAGAGCCCGCTCGGCCTCTTCGACCCCGACCGCATGGCCGGGGCCCTGGAAGAGCAGTACCACATCCCCCGCCGCGTGCTGACCGGCATCGCCTCCCCCTGGGCGCTGAAGCGGCTGGAGGAATTCGACGGCGACCTGCAGCGCTTCACGGTGGTGAAGCTCTACCCGTCGCGGCGCAAGCAGATCGCCATCGCCAAGACCGAGCCGGGCGACGACAACAACCAGGACATCTCCGCCCTCGTCGGCAAGGTGGACATCCGCAAGCTGGAGGATTTCTCCCAGGCCGACCCGGATGCCTACGGCTTCTCCGGCGGCTTGAACCGCGCCAACCAGGGGCTTCTCGAATTCGTCGAGATGTTCAAGGCGCCGATCAAGATGCTGCACCCGCTGCTGACGGCGACGCAGGAGGGCAACTACGTCGGCACTGAGAATATCGGCGCCATCCCGTTCCAAGGCATCATCCTGGCGCATTCCAACGAGGCGGAGTGGCAGTCTTTCCGCAACAACCGCACCAACGAGGCCTTCCTGGACCGCGTCAGCGTGGTCAAGGTTCCCTACTGCCTACGGGTAACGGAAGAGGGCAAGATCTACGAGAAGCTGATCCGCGGCTCCGCCCTGTCGGACGCGCCCTGCGCGCCGCACACGCTGGAGATGCTGGCCCGCTTCGCCGTGCTCAGCCGCCTCAAGCCGCACGCCAATTCGCGGCCCTTCACCAAGATGCGGGTCTATGACGGGGAGAACCTCCGCGAGACCGATCCCAAGGTGAAGACCATGCAGGAATACCGCGACGCGGCCGGCGTGGACGAGGGGATGGACGGCATCTCCACCCGCTTCGCCTACAAGGTGCTCTCCGCCACCTTCAACCACGACCCCACCGAGGTCGCGGCCGATCCCGTGCACCTGATGTACGTGCTGGAACAGTCGATCAAGCGCGAGCAGTTTCCAGCCGACACGGAGGCGCAGTACCTCGCCACCATCAAGTCGGAACTGGCCTCGCGCTACGCCGAGTTCATCGGCAACGAGATCCAGAAGGCCTATCTGGAAAGCTACCACGACTACGGCCAGAACCTGTTCGACCGCTACCTCGATTATGCCGATGCCTGGATCGAGGACCAGGACTTCAAGGACCCTGACACCGGGCAGATGATGAACCGGGAGTTGCTGAACGCCGAGCTGACCAAGATCGAGAAGCCCGCGGGCATCGCCAACCCCAAGGACTTCCGCAACGAGGTGGTGAAGTTCGCGCTGCGCACGCGGGCTTCCAACAACGGCAAGAACCCCTCCTGGACCTCCTACGAGAAGATCCGCGAGGTGATCGAGAAGCGGATGTTCTCGCAGGTGGAGGACCTGCTGCCGGTGATCTCCTTCGGCTCCAAGAAGGATGGGGAAACGGAGAAGAAGCACAGCGACTTCGTGGAGCGCATGGTGTCGCGCGGCTACACGGAACGCCAGGTGCGCCGGCTGGTGGAGTGGTACATGCGCGTCAAGCAGTCGGCCTGAACGGCCGCAGGACAGTTCCGATTGGACATCATCGACCGGCGCTCCAACCCGCACGGCAAGAACCTGGAGAACCGGCGCCGCGTTCTCGCCCGCGCGCGTTTCGCGGTGACGCGGGCGGTGCGCGAGGCCGTGGCCGACGGCACCATCCGCGAGATCGGCCAGGGCAAGGCGGTGACCATTCCCGCCGACCTTTTGCACGAACCCTCCTTCCACACCGTCTTTTCCGGCGGGGCGCGGGAGATCGTGCTGCCGGGCAACAAGGAGTTTTCGGTCGGCGACCGGCTGAAGCGGCCACCGGGCGGCGGTGGTGGCGGGGGCGGCGGATCGGGGGAGGGCAGCGGTTCGGGCGAGGGGGAGGACGAGTTCCGCTTCGTGCTCACCCGCGACGAGTTCCTGGACCTGTTCTTCGAGGATCTGGAACTGCCCGACCTCGTGAAGCGGCAGATGGTGGAGGTCGAGACCAGCGCGCCCTCGCGGGCCGGGATCAGCGTGGACGGCTCGCCGTCGCAGATCGACATGGCCCGCACCATGCGCCAATCCATGGCGCGGCGGATCGGGCTGCGCCGGCCCAAGCCCTCGGCGGTGCAAGAGATGGAGGCGGAGATCGCCCGGCTGGACGCCTCGGGCGAGGACCCGGCGCGGCTGGCCGCCCTGCGCGGCGAGTTGGAGGTGGCGCTGCGCCGGCTGCGGCGGGTGCCCTGGGTGGACCCGGTGGATCTGCGCTACCGCCGCTTCACGCCCACGCCCAAGCCCACTGCGCGGGCGGTGATGTTCTGCCTGATGGACGTGTCGGGCTCCATGACGGAGAGCATGAAGGACCTGGCCAAGCGCTTCTTCCTCCTGCTGCACGTCTTCCTGGAGCGACGCTATAAGAAGCTGGACATCGTGTTCATCCGCCACACCGAGCACGCGGAGGAGGTGGACGAGCAGACCTTCTTCACCGACCCGCGCACCGGCGGCACGGTGGTCTCCACCGCGCTGACGGAGCTGCTGCGCATCCAGCGCGAGCGCTACCCGGCGGATAGCTGGAACATCTACGCGGCGCAGGCCTCGGACGGCGACAATTCCTCCGGCGACACGGCCAAGGCGGTGGCGATGCTGGAGAACGAGATCCTGCCGCTGTGCCAGTACTTCGCCTATCTGGAGGTCGCCTCCTACTCGGGCGCGGTGATCCGGGGCGAGACGGACCTGTGGCGCGGCTACGCGCCGCTAGGCGAGCGGGTGTCGCACCTGGCGCTGCGCCGGGTCAGCGAACGGGGCGAGATCTTCCCGGTGTTCCGCGACCTGTTCGGCCGCCGCCAGCCGGCGCTGGGGTGAAGCGCGATGACCCTGCTCTACACCGGCACGGAATGGAACTTCGACGTCCTGCGCCGCTCCTTCGACGCGGTGGAACGGATCGCCGAGGCGGAGCTGGGGCTGGACACCTTTCCCAACCGCATCGAGGTGATCACGGCGGAGCAGATGCTGGACATCTACACCGCCCACGGCATGCCGCTGACCTACCGGCACTGGAGCTACGGCAAGCACTTCCTGCAGCACGAGGCGTCCTACCGGCGCGGCTTCTCCAACCTCGCCTACGAGGTGGTGATCAACTCCTCGCCCTGCATCTCCTACCTGATGGAGAGCAACACCGCGACCATGCAGGCGCTGGTGATTGCCCACGCCGCCTTCGGCCACAACCACTTCTTCAAGAACAACCACCTGTTCCGGCAATGGACGGAAGCCTCGGCGATCCTCGATTACCTGGAATTCGCCCGCACCTTTATCGGCCGCTGCGAGGACCGCTACGGCATCGCCGCGGTGGAGCGCATCCTGGACGCGGCGCATGCGCTGTCGCGGCACGGGGTGCACCGCCACGGCGGTTCCCGCCCGCTGGACTTGGCCGCCGAGCAGAAGCGCGAGCGCGAGCGGCGCGAATACGACGAGCGGGTGTTCAACGACCTGTGGCGCACCGTGCCGGCCGGCCGCGCCGCGCCGGGAACGGATGCCGCGGCGGAGCGGCGCCGGCGGCTGGGGCTGCCCGAGGAGAACCTGCTCTACTTCCTGGAAAAGACCTCGCCCCGGCTGCAATCCTGGGAACGCGAGGTGATCCGCATCGTCCGCCTCATCGCCCAGTATTTCTACCCGCAGCCGCAGGCCAAGCTGATGAACGAGGGCTGCGCCACCTGGGTGCACCAGCGCATCATGACGCGGCTGCACGAGACCGGGCAGATCGACGACGCCGCCTTCCTGGAGGTGCTGCATTCCACCACCAACGTGGTGACGCAGCACGGCTTCGAGCATGTCGGGCCGGAGTTCAACCCCTACGCGTTGGGCTACGCCATGATGTGCGACATCGAGCGCATCTGCCGCGAGCCCACGGCCGAGGACCGGCAATGGTTCCCCGACATTGCCGGCAACGGGGACCCGCTGGGCACGCTGCGCTTCGCCTGGGCCAATTTCCGCGACGAGAGCTTCGTGCTGCAGTTCCTCTCGCCCGCCGTGATGCGGCAGTTCCGCATGTTCCGGCTGCTGGACGACACCACCGACCCGACGCTGCTGGTGGATGCCATCCACGACGCTGACGGCTACCGCGCCATCCGCCGCTCGCTCGCGCGCTCCTACGACCCCGGGGAGAACGACGCCGACGTGCAGGTGGTGGATGCCGACCTGACCGGTGACCGCCAGCTGCGGCTGCAGCACCGCACCCGCCCCGGCCGGCTGCTGCATGGGCGTGACGCGGAGGCCACGCTGCGCCACCTCGCGACGCTCTGGGGCTACGAGGTGCGGCTGCAGGAGGTGGACAGCGCCACCGAGGCGGTGCTGGCCACCCACAGCGCCGGGCCGGCGTCGGCCGCCGCCTGACGGTTTCGTGCACGCCCGGGGCGGGTCCCGTGCCGCGCCCCGTGCCCATCTTCCCGGAACAACGGCCGCCACCGGCCGGGCCTTCCAGGATGATCCATGACACAGGACTACCGTTTCCTCGTGGCCGAGAGCGAGTTGCCCGAGGACCGTGAAGCGCGGCGCGAGAGCGTGGGCCGCAGTTCCGGCGAAACCTATGCCGACACGCTGCGCGCCCTGGTGCCGGGCGCCCGGGTCGAGCAGCTGAAGCCGGCCGAGGAGAATTCGCCGCGGCAGGAGCCGGAGGTACTGCGCCGCTTCGACGCCGTGTTCCTGTGCGGCTCGCCCCTGCACCTTTACGAGGACTCGCCCGAGGTCCGCCGGCAGGTGGAATTCATGCGCGCCGTCTTTGCGTCCGGCACGCCGGCCTTCGGCTCCTGCGCCGGGCTGCAGGTGGCCACGGTGGCAGCGGGCGGCTCGGTGCGCCCCAATGCCCGCGGCCACGAGGCCGGCTTCGCCCGCCGCATCACCCCCACGCCCGAGGGCGCCGCGCATCCCCTGCTGTCCGGCCGCCCCCCGGCCTTCGACGCGCCCGCCATCCATTCCGACGAGGTGGAGGAACTGCCCGAGGGCGCCACCCTGCTGGCCTCCAACGGGGTGACGCGGGTGCAGGCGGCCGAGATCCGTTCCGGCGAGGGCGTGTTCTGGGGTGTGCAGTACCATCCGGAGCTGACGCTGTTCGAGGTGGCCAAGGCGCTGCGCCGGCAGGCCGGGAGCCTGGTGGAAGGCGGGCTGGTGCACGACCGCGCCACCGTCGGCGCCCAGGCCGAACTGATCGAGGCGCTGGACCGCGAGCCGGAGCGCCGTGACCTCGCTTGGCGCCTCGGCCTGGACCGGCAGGTGACCGACCCCGTCCTGCGGCAGGCGGAGCTGCGCAACTTCCTCCGCCACCTCGTGGCGCCGACCCGCGCGGCGCGCGGGCGGGGGTGAGTTCGGGATGTTCTGGCGTCGGCCAGGGGCGCTGCCCCTGGACCCCGCCGGGGAGCTTAGGCTCCCCGGACCCCACGTTGAGTGCCTCCGGCGGGGGCGGGATGGCCGACGGCAGCCATGATGGACAGCGCTGTCCGGCCCGCCCCCGCCGGAGGCACTCATGAGGTCGAGGAGCCCAAGCTCCTCGCGGGGTGTCCAGAGGGGCAGAGCCCCTCTGGCCCAGGCTCGAACGCCAAGAGCGACCCCGGCCCGCTAGGCCGGCGGTTCCAGCCCGACGAGCTTGCGCAGGAGATGGAGGAACTGGCGCTGTTCCTCCGCCGACAAGGGCGCCAGGAAGCGCTGCTGGGTGCGGACCACGGCGGGGGCCATGTCGCGCACCAGGCGGCGGCCGGCGGGGGGCAGGAACAGCAGGCGGCCGCGGCGGTCGCGCGGGTTGACCTCGCGCACCACCAGCCCCGCGCGTTCCAGGCGGGCCACGATGTCGCCGGTGGTCCAGCGGTCCAGGTCCACCAGCTCGGCCAGGGTGTTCTGGTCCACGCCGGGGTTGTGGGCCAGCGCCACCAGGATGACGTGCTGCGGCCCGGTGATGCCGAACTCGCGCGCTTCCTCGCTGTAGGCGGCACTGGAGCGCTGCATGGCCCGGCGCATGAGGTGGCCGGGCTTGTCGCTGAGCGGGTGGATCAACTCCTCCGGCTCGGCGGAGGGCGGGGAAGGGGCTTTCGCCACGCAAGGTCCTGGTTCGGCGGGCGGCCGCCCGCCCCGGCCGGGGATTGATGCCCGCTCGGGTCGCCCGCGTCCACCGCCGGGGCTTGGGCGGCTTGCCGGAAAGGTGGTGTAGCTCCTAGGCTCGGGGCCGCGGCGGCCGCGGGGTTTTCCCGGTGGCGGCCAGCGGTCTTCGGGGAGGCGGTGGAGTTCGTCGGGGCGGCCGCGGGCCGGCGCTCGGCAGCCCCGGTCGCGCCGCCTCTCCCGCGGGCCCGGATGGTTCGAGCCGGCCAGGCGCCGGTTCTCGGGAGGGGACACGAAAAGGCCATGACCACGCGATTCCGCCGCAGGACTGCCCTGGGCGCGTTGCTGCTGCTTTCCGCCCTGGCGCTGCCGGCGGCGGCCCAGGCACCGGCCCAGCCCACGCCAGCCCAGGCCGCCCCCGCGCAGGCTGCGCCGGGTGGCTGGGCGCCGGACCGGCCGGTGCGCGTGATCGTGCCGGGGGCGCCGGGCAGCGGCGCCGACACCGCGGCGCGCGCCGTGGCGCAGCGCATGGCGGAATTCACCCGCGCGACGATCGTGGTGGAGAACCAGGCCGGCGGCGGCGGGGTGGTGGGCATCCTGTCCGCCGCCCGCGCCCGCCCGGACGGCCTGACGCTGCTGGCCGCGGTGTCGGGGGTGCTGCTGGGGCCGCTGATCGACCGCAGCCTGCCCTATGATGCCGGGCGGGATCTCGCCGCCGTGTCGCAGTTCCACCGGACGGCAGTGGTGCTGATGGTGACCAACGCCACCCCGGCGCGCACGCTGGCGGAGTTCGCGGCGCTGGTGCGCGGCGCGCCCGGGCAGTTCAACATGGGCAATTTCGGCTACGGCTCGTCGAGCCACCTGATCAGCGAGATGATCGCCAAGCGCGCCGGCGGGCTGCAATGGCAGACCGTGCCGTTCCAGAGCAGCCCGCCGCTGATCCGCGACATGCTGGCCGGGCACATCTGCTGCGGCGTGTCCGATATCGGCTCGGCGCGCGAGATGCTGCGCGACCGGATGCTGCGGCCCCTGGCGGTCAGCGGCGCCGCGCGGTCGGAAGCCCTGCCCGAGGTGCCCACCTTGTCCGAGCAGGGCGTTCCCGGCCTGGAGGTGGCGATCTGGCAGGGCATGTTCGCCCCCGCCGGCACCCCCGCGCCGATCCTGGAATACTGGGGCCGCGCCGTGGCGCATGCCGTCCGCCAGCCCGAGCTCGTCCGGCTGTTCCGCGACATCGGCGCCGAGCCGGTCGGCAACACGCCGTCCGAGTTCAACGCCTATCTCGGCGAGCAGCGCGCCCTGTGGCAGCAGATCGTGGACGAGACCGGCATCCGCATCCAGTAGGATTAGGAGGCACAGCCCCTATTGCGTCGGGGCTGTGCCGGCTCTAGATCGCCTCACGTCCGGGGATGTGGCAGGGAGAAGTTGCCGATGAAGGTCTTCGTGTTCGATCTGGTGCCCTACTCGGCCAATCTGGAGCACCTGAAGGACGGGCAGGAACTGCCCTATCCGCTTTCCGGCAAGCATTTCGACCCGACGGTGGCCGCCACCACCTACGAGGAGCACCTGGAAGCCTGGGAGGAGCTGGACCGCCTGGGCTATGACGGCGTCGGCTTCAACGAGCACCACTGCTCGCCCTACGGGCTGATGAACTCGCCCAACCTGCTGGCGGCGGCGGCGACGCAGCGCACCAAGCGGCTGAAGCTGCTGATCTACGGCAACCTGCTGCCGCTGCACGAGCCGCTGCGCCTGGCGGAAGAGCTGGCCATGCTGGACTGCATGAGCCAGGGCCGCCTGATCTCCGGCTTCGCGCGCGGCATCCCGCGGGAATACCAGGTGCACAACGTGCCGCTGCCCGACAGTCGCGCGCGCTTCGAGGAAGCGCACGAGATCCTGCTGCGCGCCTGGCAGGAGGAGATCTTCTCCTACGAGGGCAAGTTCTGGCAGTACAAGGACGTCTCGATCTGGCCGCGGCCTTTCCAGCAGCCGCACCCGCCGATCTGGATGCCCATTACCGGTTCGCGCGAGAGCATCGAGTTTGCCGGCCGGCACAACATCCCCATCACCCCCGGCGTGGCGTCGCGCGGTTTGCGGGAGGACGTGATCCGCCTGTATGCGCAGTGCCTGGCGCAGAACGGGCACCAGATCACGCCCGACCACCTGAGCATCCCGGCCAACGTCTATGTCGCGGACAGCAAGGAACAGGCGATCCGCGAAACCGGGCCGCACTACCTGTACTTCAACCGCACGCTGTTCTCCCACGGCAACATCACCGAGACCAACCTGCAGCGCGCCGGCGGCTATGTCAGCCAGAATTCCAACGACTACATCCGGCCGGAGAACCTCGGGGAAGCGGCGCGGTCCCGCCAGGACTACCGCGGGCTGACGCAGGAGGTGATGGAGAAGCAGGCGCAGGCCATGCCCTGGGGCAGCGCGGACGAGGTGGCGGCCAAGCTGATCGAATCCGCCGAGCATGCCGGCGCCAACACCGTGCTGGTCAGCCTCAACCGCGGCGTGATGCCGCATGACATGTTCATGAACCAGATCCGGCGCTTCGCGAAGGAAGTCCTGCCGATCCTGCAGGCGCACGAAATCCGCACCTCGCGCGCCCTGGAAGCCGTGCCGGCCTGATCGCCGGCGCGTTGACCGGCCGGTGTTTCCGCACCGGCCGGAAGCAGTCGCGCCTCAGCTCGGCGCGGTCCATTCGATGTGGGCGCGGATGTCGCCCGTGTCCGCCTCAATCCAACCGTATTTCTGCGCCACCGCGAGCATGCCGTTCCAGCCTTCCTGCCAGGCAGGATCGTTGGCGCGCGGCGCGTTGCGCAGCAGCCAGTCGCGCGACACCCAGGCGACGGCGTCGTCCTGCAGGCGCAGCACGCCATCCAGCGCGTCGCGCAGTTGCGGCAGCGCGGTGCGCGGCGCTTCCATCACCAGCTTGAACCGCTTCAGGTCGTCCGTGTCCTCGAGATGCGGCGTCATGCCGGTGTCCACGCGGATCTGCATGTTTCCTCCTGCGCGGCGCGTGCAGCGTTGCGGCTGCGTCGCGCGCCGTCCGTGATGGCGCGCGGGTTCGATTGCGCGTCGCCGGAAGCCTATCCCATCATCCCCGCTCGAACAGGCCCGCGCCGCCGTTCGTGGTGGAAGCGCGGCAGGGGAGCGAGGCGTCCATGCGGGATTTCCAGGGAAAATGTGCGGTGATCACCGGCGCGGGTTCCGGCATCGGCCAGGGAATCGCGCTGGCCTTTGCCGGGGCCGGCGCCGCAGTGGCCGTGCTCGACATCCGCCCCGAAGGGCTGGAGAACACGGTGCGGCAGGTGGAAGCGCGCGGCGGCCGCGCCGTGCCGATCCTGGCCGACGTGTCCGACCGCGCCGCGGTGGAGCGCGCCGCGGCGGAAGCGGAGCGGGCGCTGGGGCGCATCGACATCGCCGTGAACAATGCCGGCATCGCCATGCACGGCCGCCCCATCGCGGAGCTGAGCCCGGCGGAATGGGACTGGGTGATCGGCGTCAACATCGGCGGCGTGCTGCACGGGATGCAGAGTTTCCTGCCGCGCATCCGCGCGCATGGCGGCGAGGGCTGGCTGGTGAACACCGCCTCCATCGGCGGCTTCCAGGTGCGGCCGGGCTGGCACACCGGCGCGTATTCCATGACCAAGGCGGCCGTGGTCTCCATCTCGGAGGCGCTGGAGCAGGACCTGGCCGGCACGCCGGTCGGCGTGTCCGTGCTGTGCCCCGCCGCCGTGGCCACGCAGCTGCACCTGTCCGGCCGCACCCGCCCCGAGCGCCTCGGCGGTGCCTATCAGCGCGCAGAGAACCACTTCCTGGGCGGTGAGATCGAGGGCGGGTTGTCGCCCGAGCTGGTCGGTCAGCGCCTGCTGCGCGGCTTGCGCGACCGCGAATTCTTCATCTTCACCCACAGCGCCCCCCGCAGCGCCGTGGACACCCGCCACGCCCGCCTGACCGAAGCCTTCGAGCGCACCGCGCGCTGGGAGCGCGAGATGGGGCTGTCGGCCTGAAAGGGGCGGGGGTCGCGCTCGTGGCCCGTGGGGGCTCTGCCCCCACGGGCCAGGCAGAGGCGGAGCCTTTGCCGGGGAGCTCGTAGGTCCCCGGACCCCGCCGTGAGTTGGCCCTGGTGGATACGGGGTCACTTCGCGGCGGCTACGCCCGCGAAGTGACCCCGTATCCACCAGGGCCATTCTTTTGCGAACGGAAGGTCCAGGAAACTCAGTTTCCTGGCGGGGGAGTGCGAGGGGGCAGAGCCCCCTCGTGGGGCACTCAGCGCAACACCCCAGACCGCCCCCAGGACCGATGGTGCCCGCCTCAGCGCACCAGCACGCGGCCGACGGCGTCGCGCCAGCCGGCGTAGCGGCTGCCGGCTTCGGTGGGGTCCATGCGGGGGGTGAAGCGGCGTTCCAGGCGCCAGTGGGTGGGGGCGCCGGCACCGGGGGCGGGGCAGAGGCCGGCCTGGAGGCCGGCGAGGTAAGCGGCGCCGAGGGCGGTGGTTTCGCCCAGTTCCGGCACGTCCACGGGGGCGCCGAGGGCGTCGGCCAGGAACTGCATGGTCCAGTGGCTGGCGGTCATGCCGCCATCGACGCGGAGAACGGTGTCGCCCAGGGCGGGCCAGTCCGCGCGCATGGCTTCCAGCAGGTCGCGGGTCTGCCAGGCGACGCTTTCCAGCGCGGCGCGGGCGATCTCGGCCGGGCCGGTGCCGCGGGTCAGGCCGAACAGGGCACCGCGGGCGGCGGCGTCCCAGTGCGGCGCGCCCAGGCCCACGAAGGCGGGCACGAAATGGACGCGCTGGGCAGGGTCGGCGCGGGCGGCGAGCTCGCCGCTCTCGGCGGCGTGGCGGATGATGCCGAGGCCGTCGCGCAGCCATTGCACCGCGGCACCAGCCACGAAGATGGCGCCTTCCAGGGCATAGGTACGCTGGCCGCCCAGCTGCCAGGCCAGGGTGGTCAGCAGCCGGTAGCGGGAGCGCACGGGGGTGTCGCCGGTGTTGAGCAGCGCGAAGCAGCCGGTGCCGTAGGTGGATTTCAGCATCCCCGGCGCGAAGCAGGCCTGGCCGAGCATGGCCGCGTGCTGGTCGCCCGCCACGCCGCGGATCGGCACGGCCGTGCCGAGGATGGCGGGGTCCGTGGTGCCGAACTCGGCGGCGCAGTCGCGCACCTCCGGCATCAGGGCGGCGGGAATGCGGAGATGGCGGAGCAGGTCGTCGTCCCAGGCGCCGCGGCGGATGTCGAACAGCATGGTGCGGGCGGCGTTGGTGGCGTCCGTGGCGTGGACGCGGCCGCCGGTGAGCTGCCACAGCAGGAAGCTGTCCACCGTGCCGAAGCAGAGCCGGCCGCGCGCGGCGGCGTCCCGTGCGCCGGGCAGGTGGTCCAGCAGCCAGGCGAGCTTGGTGGCGGAGAAATACGGGTCGGGGAGGAGGCCGGTGCGTTCGGCGATCAACTCCTCCAGCCCCTCGGCGCGCAGCTGGCCGCAAAGGGGGGCGGTGCGGCGGTCCTGCCAGACGATCGCGCGGTGCAGGGGCTGGCCGGTGTCGCGGTCCCACAGCAGGGTGGTTTCGCGCTGGTTGGTGATGCCGATGCCCGCCACCTGTGCGGCCTCGGCGCCCGCGCGGGCCAGGGCTTCGCGCAGGCAGGCGATCGAGCCGTCGCGCAGGTCCTCGGGCGCGTGCTCCACCCAGCCGGGGGCGGGGAAGTGCTGCGGCAGCTCGCGCTGCGCCGTGGCGCGCGGGCGCAGGTCGGCGCCAAAGGCGATGGCGCGGGTCGAGGTGGTGCCCTGGTCCAGCGCGAGCAGCACCGTGTCCGCCATTCCTGTTCCTTTCCCTGCGTCCGGTCCGCAGCATAGGAGCCTCGTCACCCCGCCTCCAAGGCAGCCGACCGTGTCCCCGTGACGGCGTCATCCCTGGCTGGTGCTCGGAGCTTTCCGGCGCGGGTGGCTGCCGGTGGTCATGGTGTTCGGGCATCGGCCAGGGGCGCTGCCCCTGGGCCCCGCCGGGGAGTTTAAACTCCCCGGACCCCACGATGAGCGCTCCGCGAGGAGGGGCTTGGGGACAGGCTGCCCCGTGAGGACGAACGGTTCCGCAAAGCCCCTCTTCGCGGAGCGCTCATGAGGTCGAGGAGCCTAAGCTCCTCGCGGGGGCTCCAAGGGGGCAGAGCCCCCTTGGCCCCGGCCGGAACATCCAGACCCGACCGGCAACCACCCGCGCCGGGAAGCTCCGGGTCGCCAGCCAGGGGCGGCTCCGTCGCCGGGTCAGTCCGGCTCGGCGGTGCGGCGGGCGGGGCGGTCGAGGGTGATGGACACTGGCAGGGGCGGGGCGGCGAAGGGGGCGACGGTGATCAGCAGGTCGGCGCCGGCACGGGTGAAGGCGGCGATGTTGGCCTCGTCCACGCCGGTGGCGGCCAGCAGGGGCGGGCGGGGATGGCCGGACAGGGCGCGGCGGACCTCGCCGATCTGCTCGGGGGACAGGTTGGTGCCTTGCAGCAGGTCGACCCCGGCATGGGCGAGCTGCACGGCCTCGTCCACGCCGCCGACCTCCACGGCCAGGCTGCGGCCGGGCGAGGCGGCGCGCAGGCGCGACACCCAGAGGTGGGGGGGCTCGCGGCCCAGGAAGCCGCGCTGCAGGGCGCAAACCAGCAGGCTGTCGGACAGGCCGAAGCGCAGCGGCGGGCAGCCGCCGGCGGTGGCGGCCTTGAAGAGGACGTCGCGGGCGCCGGGCAGGTGGCGGGGTGCGACGGCGAGCGCGACCTCGGCCCGGATCTGGCGGGCTAGGGTGCGGAGGCGGGCGGCCCGGGTGGCGACGCCGGACGCGGTTTCCAGCAGCGCCTGGGCGACGCGGGCGGCAGCGTGCAGGGGGGCGGCAGCCCCCTCGGCGGCCAGGATGGTGCTGCCGGCTTCCAACTGGGCGCCGGAAGTGCTGAGGCGGCGGACCTCGGTGCAGCCGGCGAGGCGGAACAGGGCTTCCGCTTCCTCGGCGCAGCAGACGGTCATGGGACCGGCGGCGCGCAGCACGGCGCGGGCCGGGGTGTCGGCCAAGCCCAGGGCCGCCGTGGTGAGGTCGCCGAAGGGCGCGTCCTCCCGCAGCATGGCCTCGAGCCGGTCGATGGCGATCGCGAAGGTCATGGCGCGGCGTTTCCCCACCCGGATGGGACGCGATGTGGCGGGAAGCGGGCCGAGGCTCAAGCGCGACGGGCGCAACCCCCCCGAGCGTCCGGCGCGGGGAAGCCGGGTGCGGCGGCCGGGCAAGCAGGCCGGGGAAGGGCAGGCGGGACGATGGCACCCGTCGCGGCTGGGGGCCGCTGCAGCGGGACCCCGGGCGAGCGGGCCGGGCTGCGTGGGCCGGACCGGCTTCCGGGATGGGCGCGCCGCGATCACAGGGCTGCGGGGCCGGCCGCAAACGGCGGGAAGGCGCTGGGCGCCAGGGGCGGGTCGTGCAAACTGGAAACGGGAGGGATTCGGCCGCTCTTCGCAATGGCGGGGGAGGTCCCATCTTGGGCTGCGGTCCGGGGCGCGCAGGCGCGGGAGTGTGTCGATGAGGGTCATCCTGGCGCAGCCGCGTGGCTTCTGCGCCGGCGTCGTCCGGGCCGTGGAGATCGTGGAGCGGGCGCTGGCCCGGCACGGCGCCCCGGTCTTCGTGCGGCACGAGATCGTCCACAACCGCCGCGTGGTGGATACCCTGCGGGACCAGGGGGCGGTGTTCGTGGAGGAGCTGGACGCGGTGCCGGAAGGGTCGGTGGCGGTGTTCAGCGCCCACGGCGTGGCGCCCAGCGTGGAGCGGCACGCGGCGGCGCGGCGCCTGTCCGTGCTGGACGCCACCTGCCCGCTGGTGGGCAAGGTGCACAGCGAGGGCCGCCGCTACGCCGCCCAGGGGCGGCAGGTGATCCTGATCGGCCATCGCGGCCATCCCGAGGTGGAGGGCACGCTGGGGCAGATC
The DNA here is from genome assembly GCF_047690175.1 of Roseomonas sp. BN140053. Taxonomy (NCBI): domain Bacteria; kingdom Pseudomonadati; phylum Pseudomonadota; class Alphaproteobacteria; order Acetobacterales; family Roseomonadaceae; genus Roseomonas; species Roseomonas sp. BN140053. The sequence continues at coordinate 65,794 of NZ_JBLLEB010000003.1, forward strand.
CCCGGCGGGGCGCATCTGGTGGCCGATGCCGAGGGCGTGGCGACGCTGCCCCTTTCGCCGGAGGCCCCGGTGGCCTACGTGACGCAGACCACGCTGTCGGTGGACGACACCCGGGCCACCATCGCGGCGATCCGGGCCCGCTTCCGCGACGTGGTGGGACCCGATACCCGCGACATCTGCTACGCCACGCAGAACCGGCAGGCGGCGGTGCGGGCTTTGGCGGAGGAAGCGGAGGTGGTGCTGGTGGTGGGGGCGGCGAACTCCTCCAACAGCAACCGGCTGCGCGAGATCGGGGCGGAGGGCGGGGTGCCCTGCTTCCTGATCCCCGACGCCGCGGCGCTGGACCCGGCCTGGGTGGCGGGCGCCTCGGTGGTGGGCGTCACCGCCGGGGCCTCGGCGCCGGAGGTGCTGGTGCAGGAGGTGGTGGAGGCGTTGCGCCGCCTGGGCGCGCGCAGCGTTGAAACCCTTCCGGGCTTGGTGGAGGACGTCCAGTTCCGGCTGCCGGCAGTTCTGCTGGACGCCGATCCTGGCGCGCCCTCGCGCGACGATCCCGGCGCGCCCCTGCGCGACGGTTCCCCCAGGGCGGTCCCGCCGGACCGCGCGGGTTCTTCCTTGCCGGCCTCCCCTTCGCTGGGGTCCTGGGGCGCGGCGCACGAGTTGGGCGAGCGGATCGGCTCTCCCCAGGGGCTTTCCCCGGGGCGGGCGGACGCGGCGCAGGAGACGATGTGAGATGGGCCTTCCGCTGGCGCAGCAGTTGAAGATCGGCGCCTATATCCTCAAGCAGCACGTCCTGGGACGGAAGCGCTACCCGCTGGTGCTGATGCTGGAGCCGTTGTTCCGCTGCAACCTCGCCTGCTCCGGCTGCGGCAAGATCGACTATCCCGCCCCGATCCTGAACCGGCGCCTCTCCTACGAGGACGCCATGCTGGCGATCGACGAGTGCGGCGCGCCCGTGGTGGCGATCGCCGGCGGCGAGCCGCTGCTGCACAAGGACATGCCCCGCATCGTCGAGGGCTTCCTCCAGAAGGGCAAGTTCGTGATCCTGTGCACGAACGCCCTGCTGCTCGAGAAGAAGATCGACGACTACAAGCCGCACCCGGCCTTCACCTGGGATATCCACCTGGATGGCGACCGGGAGATGCACGACAAGGCCGTCAGCAAGGACGGCGTCTACGACCGCGCCGTGGCGGCGCTGAAGGTGGCGCGCGACAAGGGTTTTCGGACCGCCATCAACTGCACCCTGTTCGACGGTGCCGACCCCGAACGGGTGGCGAAGTTCTTCGACGACGTCACCGCCATGGGCGTGGACGCCATCATGACCTCGCCGGGCTACGCCTATGAGCGCGCGCCCGATCAGCAGCACTTCCTGAACCGGCGCAAGACCAAGGAGCTGTTCCGCGGCATCCTGCACCGCGGCAAGGAGCGTAAGGGCAAGCGGCGCTGGCAGATCGGCAACTCGCCGCTGTTCATGGACTTCCTGGCGGGCAACCAGTCTTACGGCTGCACCCCCTGGGGCAACCCGACCCGCACCGTGTTCGGCTGGCAGCGGCCCTGCTACCTCGTGGGCGAGGGCTACGCCAAGACCTACAAGGAGCTGATGGAAACCACCGACTGGGACTCCTACGGCGTGGGCAACTACGAGAAGTGCGCCGACTGCATGGTGCATTCCGGCTTCGAGGCCACCGCCGCCATCGACGCCTTCCGCAAGCCCTGGAAGATGCTGGGCCTGGCCATCCGCGGCCCGCGCACGGAGGGCGAGATGGCGCCGGAGATCGACCTGTCGAAGCAGCGCAAGGCCGAATACGTGTTCTCCCGCCACGTCGAGACGGCGATGGAGGAGGAGAAGCAGAAGGCCAATGCCGCCTGAGCGAGGTTGTCTGATCCCGGCGGAGGCACCCCTGGGGCCGAGGGATTGAAAGCCCCTCGCGGGGGATCCAAGCGGGCAGGGTCCCCTTGGCCCGGGCTCGAACAAAACGGGCATCATCAACTCTGGCCCTGGTAGAAGCGTTGGGGGTGATCCTTTCCGGAAAGCCCCCCGCATGTCCGCTGCCGCATCCCCTGCCCTCGGGCAGGCGCGCCGACCCGCTCGCTCGGTCGGTTGGGGGCTGGATGGGCTGAACTTCTTTCTCGCCGACGTGCGGGACGGGCTGGGGCCCTACCTGGCGATCTACCTGCTGGCGGTGCGCGGGCCCAACCAGGGCTGGAACGAGGCCACCATCGGGCTGGTGGTCAGCCTGGCCGGCATTGTTGGGCTGCTGGCCCAGACCCCGGCCGGCGCGCTGATCGACCGCAGCCGCAACAAGCGGGGCATCGTGATCGCCGCCGCCCTGGCCGTGACGGCGAGCTGCCTGGCGCTGCCCTTCATCAGCGACTTCACCGCCGTGGCGGCCACGCAGTCGGTGGCGGCGGTGGCAGGGGCGGTGTTTCCCCCGGCGCTGGCCGCGATCACCCTGGGGGTGGTCGGGCCCAGGATGTTTTCCCGCCGCATCGGGCGCAACGAGGCCTTCAACCACGGTGGCAACGCGGTGTCCGCCGCGCTGGCGGCGGGCACCGCGGTGTGGTTCGGGCCGGGGGTGGTGTTCTGGATCATGGCCGGGCTGGCGGCGCTCAGCATCGGGGCGACGTTGCTGATCCCGGCCTCGGCCATCGACGACGACCTGGCGCGCGGCCTGGACGAGGCTGGCGCGGCCGAGGGTGCTACGGGCGAGCCGGGCGGCCACGAGGAGCCCTCGGCCTGGCGCAGCCTGCTCACCTGTCGGCCGCTGCTGGTCTTCGCGGCGCTGATGGCCTGCTTCCACCTGGCCAATGCCGCCATGCTGCCCACGGTTGGGCAGCTGCTGACGCGGGTGGTGGGGCAGGACTACGCCACCTCGCTGATCGCGGGCTGCATCGTGGCGGCGCAATGCGCGATGGTGCCGGTGGCCATGCTGGTGGGGGCCTGGGCGGACCAGTGGGGCCGCAAACCGATCTTCCTGGTGGCCTTCGGGGTGCTGGCGCTGCGCGGGCTGCTCTACGTGCTGTCCGACGACGTCTGGTGGCTGCTGGGCGTGCAGCTGCTGGACGGGGTGGGCGCCGGCATCTTCGGGGCGCTGTTTCCCGTGGTGGTGGCCGACCTGACGCGCGGCACCGGGCGCTTCAACGTCAGCCAGGGCGCGGTGGCCACGGCGCAGGGGCTGGGGGCGGCGCTCAGCGCCAGCCTGGCGGGGGCAGTGATCGTGAGGGTGGGGTATTCGGCGGCCTTTCTCACCCTGGGCGCCATCGCGGCAGCGGGTTTCCTGGGCTACCTGCTGCTGATGCCCGAAACCCGTGAGCCCGCCACCACCGCCGCACCGGCGGCAGGAACGCCCGCCCCGGCGGCCGCCTCCTAGGGGTGGCGCCGATGCAGCCGGCACTGGCGGTCTGGACCGTGGTGGCCCTGGCGACCGCCGGGGTGATCCTGCGGCCCTTCCGCTGGCCGGAAGCGGTCTGGGCGCTGGCGGGGGCCGCGACGCTGGTGGGTTTCGGCCTGCTGCCGCCGGCCGCGGCCTGGGAGGGCGTGCTGCGCGGCACCGACGTCTACCTCTTCCTGGTGGGCATGATGCTGCTGGCGGAGGTGGCGCGGCGCGAAGGGTTGTTCGACTGGCTGGCCGGCTTCGCGGTGCGCGCGGCGCGCGGCTCGGCCACCCGGCTGCTGCTGCTGGTCTACGGGGTGGGGGTGGTGACCACCGTATTCCTCAGCAACGACGCCACCGCGGTGGTGCTGACGCCCGCGGTCTATGCCGCCGCCCGCGCGGCCCGGGCGCCTCCGCTGCCGCACCTCTTCGCCTGCGCCCTGGTGGCCAACGCCGCCTCCTTCGTGCTGCCGATCTCCAACCCCGCCAACCTCGTGGTGTTCGGGCCGCACCTGCCGCCGCTGGGGGAATGGCTGCGGCATTTCACCCTGCCCTCGATCCTGGCGATCGGCGCCACCTTCGCGATGCTGCGCCTCACCCAGCGCCGCGACCTAGCGGGGCCGATCGAGACGCGGGTGACGGCGGTGGCGCTGGGGCGCGGCGGCCGGGCGGCGGGCCTCGGCATCCTGCTCACGGCGGCGGTGCTGCTGGGGGCCTCTGCGGCAGGGCTGGAACTGGGCTGGCCGACCTTTCTCGCCGGCGCCGCCACGACGCTGCTGGTGCTGCTCGTGACGCGGCAAGGGCCGCGCGGCGTGCTGGCGGGCGTGTCCTGGGGCGTGCTGCCGCTGGTGGCCGGGCTGTTCGTGCTGGTGGCGGCGCTGGAGGCGACGGGCGCGGTGCATGCGCTGGCCGGGCTGTTGGCCGACAGCGAGGTGCCGGGTGCGCTGGCGGCGGGGCTGGCCGTGGGCTTCGGCACCAACCTGACCAACAACCTGCCGGCCGGGCTGCTGGCGGGGGCGGTGCTGGAAGCCGGGCCGGCCTCGCCCCTGCTGGCGGGGGCGGTACTGATCGGGGTGGATCTGGGCCCGAACCTGTCGGTCACGGGGTCGCTGGCCACGCTGTTGTGGCTGGCCGCGATCCGGCGCGAGGGGCTGGCGGTCAGCGATGCCCAGTTCCTGCGGCTGGGCTTGGTCGTGATGCCGCCGGCACTGCTGTTGGCCCTGGCAGCGCTGGCTCTACAGCCCTTCGGTCACTGAACCGGGCCTCGGTCGCCGGGTTGAGTGGTTCCGGGTGTTCGGGCGTTGGCCAGGGGGCGCCGCCCCCTGGACCCCCGCCGGGGAGTTTAAACTCCCCGGACCCCACTTTGAGTGCCTCCGGTGGGGGCGGGATGGCCCACGTCGGTCATCGCGGGCATCGTCGGCCAACCCGCCCCCGCCGGAGGCACTCATGAGGTCCAGGAGCCTAAGCTCCTGGCGGGGGCTCCAAGGGGGCAGAGCCCCCTTGGCCACGGCCGAACACCCAGTCCCAGCCGTTATCGCCCGGCCGGGGCCGGGCCGACGCGAACCAGGGTGATCACCAGATTGCCGAACCAGGGGCTGGGCACTTCCAGCCGCACCGGTACCGGGGAGGTACCGGGCTGCACCTCGGCCAGCCAGGCCGAGCCCTCCTGCGGGCGCCGGTCGGTGGCGTCGTCGCCCCGGCGGAAGCCGGCGGTTTGCCGTCCCTCGAAGCGGCAATGCAGGGCGCGGCCGGACCAGGCGCTGCCGGAAGGCTGCAGCACCTCCCAGCGCACTGTTTGCGCCCGCATCTCCGTACGGCGGCGGCCGTCGTAAACGGCGGCCTGGGCCTCGCAGCGGCCGGTGCGGCGCACCTCGCGCAGCAGCTGTGCCACGGCCGAGAGCGAGTCGATCGTGCCGCGCTGCGCCTCGGGCGGCACCGGCTCGCGCTCTTCCTCGCTCAGGGGCGGCACCATCTGGCGCAGCACCGGCATGTCGCCCTCGTAGTCCACCACCGTGCTGCGCTCGCCGCCGCGCCAGGTGCCCTGGGCGAGGTAGCGGGCCGGCTGCACCCGGTCGCCGTTCCAGCGCCCGGTGGTGCGCGTGGTCATCCGCGTGCTGGAAAACACCGAGGCCACGCCGCGCACGCGGGAGCGAGTTTCCAGCGAGTAGTTCTGCGGGTCGTCGAGGTCCACGGTGGCCTCGACCTCCATCACGATCAGCCCGGCGGCGCGCACCTCGTAGGTGCCCTGCAACGCCGCGGCCCCTGCGGGAGTGCTGCATAACCCGGCGGTGCCGAGGGCGAGCAGCAGGGCGGGCAGGGGGGGGCGGGGCAAGGGCGTCACGCTGGCGGCAACGGGCCGCGCCGGGGGCTGGTTGCGTCGCTTGACACCCCGGGCGCCGGGGGATATCCGACGCCCCGGCCTGGGCGCGTAGCTCAGCGGGAGAGCATCGCCTTCACACGGCGGGGGTCGTAGGTTCAATCCCTACCGCGCCCACCAGGCCACTCCATCCCTCTCGCGCGGCGGCTTCCCCGGTCGGAAGCCTGGCCGCGCCTCCTTCCCCTTCGTGCAGGACGAGGCGCGACGGTGCGGTGCGGCCGCCTCAGCCCTCCTGTGTCACGGCGCGCAGGGCGGCGGCCACGCGGTCGATGTTGCTCTCGTTCACCGCCGCCATGCAGATGCGCCCGTCCTCCACCGCGTGCACGGCGGCTTCCGCCTTCATGCGCTGCATCTGCGCGACGCTCAGCCCGGAATAGGAGAAGAGCCCCTTCTGCCGGGTCAGGAAGCCGAAATCATGGCCGCTGTTGCGGCCCACGCGGTCCAGCAGCGCCTGCCGGGTGCCCACGATGCGCAGCCGCATGCTTTCCAGCTCCGCCCGCCAGTCGGCGCGCAGCACCGGGTCGCCCAGCACGGTGGCCACCAGCAACGCGCCGTGGGTGGGCGGGGTGGAGTAGATGTTGCGGGTGATGCTCTTCATGGTCTCGGTCAGCATCGTCGCCTGCTCGGCGCTCTCGGCCACCACGCTCAGCGCGCCGACGCGTTCGCCGTAGAGCGCGAAGGATTTGGAGAAGGAGGTCGCCACGAAGAGCGGCAGCCCCTTGGCGGCCAGCAGCCGCACCGGCGCCGTGTCCGCTTCCAGCCCGTCGCCGAAGCCGCCATAGGCGAGGTCCAGGAAGGGCACGAGGCGGCGTTCCGCCAGCAGGTCGGCCAGCTCCGCCCATTGCCCGGGCGACAGGTCGGCGCCGGTGGGGTTGTGGCAGCAGGCGTGCAGCAGCACCACCGTGCCGGCCGGCATCGCCGCCACCGCCTCGCGCATCGCCGCCCATTCCACCTCGCCGGTGGCGCGGTCGTAATAGGGATATTCCGCCACCTGCAGCCCCGCCGCCTGGAAGGTGCTGGGGTGGTTCAGCCAGGTCGGCCGGCTCATCGCCACGACCGCGCCGGGCTGCAGGCGGTTGATCACCTCCGCCCCCAGGCGGATCGCGCCGGTGCCGCCCAGGGTTTGCAGCGTGGCGACGCGGCCGCGCAGGCTGCCCGCCAGCGCGTCGCCGAACAGCAGGCTCTCGGCCCCCGCGCGCAGGCCGGGCAGGCCTTCGGACATCAGGTAGCCCCAGGGCGCCTGGCGCTGCATCACCTGCTCCTCCGCCGCGGCCACGGCGCGCATCACGGGGATGCGGCCCTGGGCGTCGTAGTACATGCCGACGCCGAGATTGGTCTTCTCGGCCCGCGGATCGGCCATGAAGTCCTGGAAGGACAGCAGGATCGGGTCCTGCGTGGCGGGTTGCAGGGCGTCGAAGAGGGACATGGGGAACAGCTCCTGTGGGCGGGGCGGCCCGGCGACGCCGTGCCGGGGGCGAAGGCCCTGGCGCGGCCCCGGACGCGAAGGCCGCCCTGCGGTGGGAGCGTTTCTGCCGCCGCGGCGAGGCGGCGGCAACCGGAGCGCGGCAGCGGCGCGCCGGAGCCCGTCAGGCCGCCGGGGTGCCGCCCGCTTCCGCCGCGGCATCGCCCAGCAGCAGCGCCGAGAAGTGCCGCGCCAGGCCGGGGATGTCGCGCAGATCGCCGAGGCGGCGGTTGATGGCGAAGCCGTCGAACGCCATCCAGGCGAGATGCGCCAGCATCGGCGCGGGAATGGCGGCGCGCCGGTCCGGCGGCAGGCCGTCGCGGATCAGCCGCGCCAGCCAGGCTTCCGCGTGGCGCAACAGGTCGTCCGGCTTCTGCGTGTCCTCGGGGGCGGCGGCCAGCGCCTCGATCAGCGTGTTGGCGAAGCCGTTGTCGGCGGCGGGGATCTCCTCCCACAGCCCGGTGAACAGGCGCTGCAGCCGCCGGCGCGGCGTCCGGTGGCGGCCGAGCTCCGCTTCCAGCGCCGCCAGCCGCGCTTCCAGCCAGGGCCGGTACACGGCGTAGAGCAGGGCGAGCTTGCTGGGGCAGTAGCTGTAAAGGTTGGCCACCGTGGTGCCGGCCGCCCGGGCGATCTGCGCCATCGACGTCGCCGTGTAGCCCTGCCGTGCGAACAGCGCGAAGGCGGCCGCCTGGATCGCCGCCTGCAACTCGGGCTTCTTCACCTGGGGCAAGCACCACACTCCGCACGGAACCGCGGCATCATGGCCGAGAAGCCCGGCCCCGGCGACCGCAGGGGACGGGCAGGCGGGGCGTAATCGGGCTTGCGGGTGCCGCGGAAAAAGGAATAGCGTTCGGTATTGGCCTCGGGGCCGGCGCCAGGCCGGCCGGGGTTCCTGGCCGGAAGGGCAGCGGAACATGGCGGATGACGCGCTGCGCGAACTGGTGGCCGAGGGCCGGGTGAGCGGGCGCGTGTACACCGATCCGGCGGTGTTCGAGCTGGAAATGGAGCGGCTCTTCGGCCGGCTCTGGCTCTTCGTGGCGCATGAGAGCCAGCTGCGCCGTCCCGGTGACTTCGTGCGCTCGCAGCTGGCGCGGCACGAGGTGATCGTGACCCGCGGCAATGACGGCGCGATCCATGTGCTGCACAACCGCTGCTCGCATCGCGGGGCGCGGCTGTGCATGACGGACCGCGGCAACGCGCGCCGCATCGTCTGCCCCTACCACGCCTGGGTGTTCCGCCCCGACGGCTCGCTGGCCAACGTGCCGCACGCGGAAAGCTACCCGCCGGGCTTCGACCTGGAGGCGGAGGGCAACCGGCTGCGCCGCGTGCCGCGGGTGGACAGCTACCGCGGCTTCGTCTTCGCCTCCCTCGCCGAGGATGGGCCGCCCCTGCGGGAGCACCTGGGCGAGATGGCGGCGGCGATCGACAACCTCGTGGACCGCGCTCCGAATGGCGAGGTGGAGCTGGCGGCGGCGAGCTTCTCCATCGAGTATCGCGGCAACTGGAAGTTCCACAACGAGAACGCGGCGGACATCTTCCACCCCGGCTTCGTGCACAGCTCCTCCGTCGGCACGGCGATGAGCGCGCCGGAGGGCGCCTGCACGCTGGACGCCGACCAGACGCGGGAGATGATGCTGGCCAACGGCTTCGGCCGCAGCCAGTGGGAGGGCATCCAGCTGACCGGCCTGCCCGGCGGGCACAGCTTCATGGGCGGCTTCTACCGCAAAGGCGTGCTGGCGCAGCAAACGGTGGACGACGCGACGCGGCGCTACCGCGAGGCGCTGGCGGCCGCGCGCGGGGCGGAGCGGGCCGAGGAGATCCTCTCGGTCAACCGCTTCAACAACCTGATCTTCCCCAACCTGAACCTGAACGCGCAATTCCAGCAGATGCGGCTGGTGCTACCGCTGGCAGTGGACCGCACGCTGATCCGCATCAGCTGCTTCCGCCTGGGCGGCGCGCCGGAGGAGATCTTCCACCGCGCCGTGCGCTTCCTCACCGCGCTCGGCTCGCCGGCTTCCATGATCTATTCCGACGATGTGGAGATGCTGGAGCGCTGCCAGGAAGGCCTTTCGGCCGATCCCGGCTTGTGGCTGAACTTCGAGCGCGGCCAGCACAGCGACGCGCGCGACGCGGCCGGGCGCCTCACGGGCACGGCCAGCGAGCTGCCGATGCGGGCGCAGTTCGCCGCCTGGGCCGAGCATATGCGGGCGGCGGCATGAGCGCGGCGATGCCGGACGCCGCGGCCGATGCGGTGAGCGCGGCGCCGCTCGCCGGGGCAGGCGACCCACCGGGCGCGGCGCTGCCCGGCGGGGCCGGCGATGCAGCGGGCGCGACGCCGCCCGCCACGGTGGATGCGGAGATCGAGCGCGCGGTGGCGGGCTTCCTGCGCCGCGAAGCCAGGCTGCTGGATGGCAGGCATTTCGCGGAATGGCTGGCGCTCTTCGCGCCGGACGGCCTGTACTGGGTGCCGAGCCAGCCCGGTCAGACGGACGCGCTGAACCTGCCCTCCATCATCCACGAGGATCGCGGCATCCTGGCGATGCGCGTGCAGCGGCTGCTGGAAGCCCGCGCCCTGGTGATGACGCCGATGCCGCGCACCCTGCACCTGCTGGGCAACATCGAGGTTTCCGCGGCAACGGGGGGAACGGTGGAAGCGGAAGCAGCGCTGGTGATGGTGGAGGTGCAGGACGGCCGGAAATCCGTGCTGGCCGGGCGCTGCTTCTACCGGCTGCGGCGCGCGGAGGATGGGTTCCGCATCGTGCTGAAGCGCGTGGACCTCCTCGATTGCGACGGCCGGCACGGGCCGATCACGGTGCCGCCGTGAGCGGCGCGGCGTTGGGGGAGCGGCCGGCCGCGGCGCTGCGGCCGGCGCTGCCGACCTATCGGCTCGACCGTTCCTTCGAGTGGAACGCGGAGAACGGGCCGCGCTTCGAAGGGCCTTTCCCGCCGGTGCCGGACACGCCGGAGAAGCGCTTCCTCGGCCTGCCCGTGCGCAGCCGCTTCGGGCTGGCGGCCAGCCTGGGGCTGCGCGCGCCCTGGGTGGAACTCTACGCGCGGCTCGGCTTCGACATCCTCACCTACAAGACGGTGCGGCTGCGGCCCAAGCTGGCCGCGCCGATGCCGAACTGGCTCTTCGTGCCCGACGACGCGCGGGCCGCCGACCCGGAGGCGCCGCTGCGCGCCGAGGCCGCGATCCCCGCCGATCCCGCGGCCGCCACGGCGGTGGGGTCCATCGCCATGCCCTCCAGCGACCCGGCGGTGTGGCGGCCGGACATCGCCCGCTGCCGCGCCCTGTTGCGCCCCGGCCAGGTGCTGGTGGTGTCCGTGGTGGGCACGGCGCGCGAGGGCATGGGGGAGGACGCCTTCGTGGCGGAATTCGAGGAGCTGGCCGCCGCCGTGCGCGAGGCCGGGGCGCAGGCGGTGGAGGCCAACCTGTCCTGCCCTAATGTCGGCCGCGGCGAGGGCGAGACCTACCTCAATGCGCCGCTGGCCGGGCGCATCGCCCGCGCCGTGCGGCGGGGTGCCGGCGGGCTGCCGGTGCTGCTGAAGATCGGCGCCGGGGCGGATGACGCGGCGCTGGCGGCGCTGCTGCGCGCGGTGGCCGGCAGCGCCGACGCCGTGACGGCGGTCAACGCGCCCAGCCGGGTCATCCTGGACGCGTCGGGCGCGCCCGCCTTCGGCACGGGGCGGGAACGTGCCGGGCTGATGGGCGGGGCGGTGCACGGCATCGCGCTGGACTGCGTCCGCCGCGCGGTGGACATCGTGCGGCGCGACCGGCTGGGGCTGGAGATCGTGGCGGTGGGCGGCGTGACCTCGCCGGCCCGCGCCCGCGCCATGCTGGAGGCCGGGGCCTGCGCCGCGCTGGCGGCCTCCGGCGCCGCCTGGAACCCCTATCTGGCGATGGAGGTGAAGCGTGCCGACCCCGCCCTCTGACGCACCGCCCTCCGCCGCGGCCGAGGCAGCCGCCGTGTTCCTGCACTACGGGCAGGCGGAACTGGACCGGCAATACGACCAGCGCCACTGGGACCCGAACGGCCCCGAGACCGTGGCCGGCTATGCCGCGCAGACGGCGGCGGCGCGGGCGCAGCTCGGCAACCACCGCAGCCTGCGCTACGGCGAGGGCGAGACGGACTGGCTGGACCTGTATCCCGCCGCCCAGCCGGAGGCGCCGATCCACGTCTTCCTGCATGGCGGCGCCTGGCGCTCGCTGAGCCGGCACGACAGTGGCTTCGCCGCACCCGCCTTCGTGGCAGCGGGGGCGCATTTCGTGGCGCCGGATTTCAGCGTGCTGCCGCAGACCGACCTGCCGGGCATGGTGGCGCAGGTGCGGCGCGCGCTGGGCTGGATCCATCGCGAAGCGCGCGGCGCGCTGGGCGGCGACCCCGGACGCATCCACGTCAGCGGCCATTCCTCGGGGGCGCATCTCGCCGCCTGCCTGCTGGCGACGGACTGGGCGGCGGAGGGCCTGCCGGCGGGGCTGATCCGCAGCGGCGTGCTGGTCAGCGGCCTTTACGACCTCCGGGCGGTGCGGCTCAGCTCCCGCCAGGACTACGTGAAGCTGACGGCGGAAAGCGAGGCGGCGCTGAGCCCGCTGCGGCACCTCGGCAAGATCCGCTGCCCCGTGGCCGTGTATTGCGGCGACAGCGAGAGCGCCGAGTTTTCCCGCCAGAGCCGCGACTTCGCCGCTGCCTTGCGCGAGGCCGGCCGCTTGGCGGATACCGCGGTGCTGGCCGGCCGCACGCATTTCACCGCCGTGCGCGACCTCGGCGACCCCGCCTCGCGGGTCGGCCGCACCGCCCTGCAACTGATGGAACTGACACCGTGAGCGGCTTTTCCTGGTTCGCCTTTGCCCGCAACCCCGACCCGGCCGCGCATCTCGGCGACGCCGCGGCGGGGGCGGTGCTGGAAATCCTGCGCGGCGTGCCGGCGCTGCGGCGTGGGCTGGTCTTCACCCCGCCGCCGGGGCAGGTGGCGCATCCCTTTCCGGGCGACGAGCGGGCGCCGATGCTGGCGCTGCAGCTGGACTTCGCCACGATCGAGGCGTTGGAAGCCGCCGTCGCGGCGGAGGGGCCGCTGCGCGCCCTGGCCGATGCCGCGCATGCCCTGCCGCCCGGCACGGCGGTGACGCAGCAGGCGATGGTGCGGCGGTCCTTTCCCGTGCCGGACGCCACGATCCGCACCGCGTCGGGCGGGCTGCCCTGTTCCTACCTCGTGCACTATCCCGGCCCGGCCGAGGACATGAACGCCTGGCTGGGCCACTACATCCGGCACCACCCCGCGCTGATGGCGCATTTCCCGGATGTGCGGGAGATCGAGATCTATTCGCGCCTCGACTGGTGCGGCGGCCTGCCCTGGGCGCGCGAGGAGATGATGCAACGCAACAAGCTGGTCTTCGACTCGCCCGAGGCGCTGAGCGCGGGGCTGCTGTCGCCGGCGCTGAAGGCGATGCGCGCGGATTTCCACCAGTTCCCGCCCTTCGCGGGCGGCAACGTCCATTACACGCTGCTGACGCGGCAGGTCGGCGGCACGCCGGACTAGCGCGCCGCTGGCCGAGTAAGCCGCGCGCCTGTGGCGCGCACCTTGTGCACCACAGGCGCACGCACCTTGCGCGCCACTGGCGCGAACACCTGGCCCGCCCGGCGGCGCGGCCACCACAGGAGGGATTTCCCGATGGCGAAGCTGCGGCACGTCGCGCTCCAGGTGCCCGATCTCGAGAAGGCGGCCGCCTTCTATGAGTCCGCGCTGGAGATGCAGCGGGTGAGCAAGGTGGAGAGCCCGATCGGCAACGCCATCTCGCTGTCCGACGGCGTGATGAACCTGACGCTGCTGCACTTCCCCGAAGGCACGCGCGGCGGCGTCAACGGCCCGGACTGGGCGGGGCTGCACCATTTCGGCTTCATCGTGGACAGCACGGCGGCCACCGAGGAGAAGATCACGGAAGCGGGCGGCCAGTTCTTCCTGCAGATGCCCTCCGGCTATCCCGGCGTGGACGCGGAGCGCAAGTTCAAGGACCCCAACGGCATCGTCTTCGACGTGTCCGAGCACGACTGGCGGCAGGCGAAGGCCGGCTAGCGCGCGCTGCCATGCGCATCACCAGCGTGCGGGACGCGACGATCGCCATTCCCGCGCCCTACCGCACCGCCGCCATCAGTTTCGACGAGATGACGGCCAGCGTGGTGGTGGTTTTCACCGACGCCGTGCGGAACGGGCGGCCGGTGCTGGGTCTGGCGTTGGACTCCGTCGGCCGCTACGGCCATGGCGGTCTGCTGCGGGAACGCTTCATCCCGCGCCTGCTGGCGGCGGACCCCGAGAGCTACGCCGACGGGGCGGGCGGCATCGACCCGGCGCGCGCCTGGGCGGTGCTGATGCGCAACGAGAAACCCGGCGGCCACGGCGAGCGTCCCGGCGCGGTCGGGCTGCTGGACGCCGCCCTGTGGGACATCGCCGCCAAGCTGGACGGGCGGCCGCTCTGGCGCCTGCTGGCCGACCGCTTCGGCGTGCACACGGATGGCCACGTCGCCACCTATGCCAGCGGCGGGCATTACCGGCCGGAGCGCGACCTGGAATCGCTGCGCGACGCCGTGCGACGCGCGCTCGACAACGGGCACGACCATTTCAAGATCAAGATCGGCGCGGCATCCCTGGCCGCCGACATGGCGCGGATCGAGGCGGGGCACGAACTGCTCGGCCCCGGACGGCTGGCGTTGGACGGCAATGGCGGCATGTCGGAAGCGGTGCTGCTGGAATACCTGCGCGCCCTGTCCGGGCTGGAACCGGCTTGGCTGGAGGAGCCGGTGGAGCCGCTGGACTTCCTGCTGCACCAGACCGTCGCGGCGCATTGGCCCGGCCCCATCGCCACCGGCGAGAACCTTTTCTCCACCGAGGACCTGCGCAACCTGCTGCGCCATGCCGGGCTGCGGCCGGACCGCGACCTGCTGCAGCCCGACATTTCCCTTTCCTACGGCATCACGGAGTTCGTGCGCATGCTGGACATGGCAGCCGCCCAGGGCTGGGGGCGGCAGAGCTTCGTGCCGCATGCCGGGCACCTGCTGGCCCTGCATGCGGTGGCGGGCTTCGGCCTGGGCCGCTTCGAAACGGCGGCCGACACCGCCGGCCCCTTCGGCGGCTTCCCGGAGGGCATCGCCGTGCGGGACGGCCGCGTCTTCGCGGGCGAGGCGCCCGGCGTGGGCTTCGAGGCAACGCCGCATCTCCTGCGCCTCTTCGCGCCGGTGCTGCCGTGAGGGCGCTGCGCTGCCGCGGGCCGGTGCGGCGGTGAGGGCGAGGCGACGCCCTGGCGGCTTGGCGGTGCTGCCATGAGGGCGGTGCGCTACCACGGCTATGGCGGACCGGAGGTGCTGCGGCTGGAGGAACTGCCGACCCCGCAACCCGGACCGGGCGAGATCCGCGTCGCGATGCAGGCCGCGGGCACCATCCCGCTGGACTGGAAACTGCGCGCCGGCCTGTTGCGCGAGCACTTCACCCCTGGCTTCCCCAAGATACCCGGGCGCGAGGGCTCCGGCGTGGTGGACGCCGTCGGGCCGGGGGTGGAGGGCGTGGCGCCGGGCGACGCGGTCTGCGTCACGCTGGGGCCCACGGCCTCCGGCACCGGCGCCGAGGCGGTGCTGTGCCGGCCCGGCGACGTCGTGCGCAAGCCCGCCGGCCTGGGCTTCACCGAAGCGGCGGCGCTGCTGCATTCCGGTGTCTGCGCCCTGATCTCGCTGGTAGAGGTGGCGGCGGTTGGCCCCGGCACGCGGCTGCTGGTGCAGGCCGGGGCGGGCGCCATCGGGGGGGCGGCGATCCAGCTCGCCCGGCATCTCGGGGCGGAGGTGACGGCGACCTGCCGGGCGGTGAATGCCGACTACGCGGCCGCGCTGGGCGCGCATCGCGTCGTGCCCTACGACCGCGAGGACTTCTCCGAGACCTGCCGCGATTTCGACGTGGTGCTGGACCTGATCGGCGGCGAGGTCCACCGCCGCTCCTACCCCGTGCTGCGCCGCGGCGGTTGCCTGGTCTACCTGATCGCCGAGCCGATCGAGGACCGCTCCGCCGAATACGGCGTGCGGCTGGTACGCGCCCCCATTCAGGACACGCCGGAGCGGCTGCGCCAGGTGGTGGAACTGGCCGAGGCCGGGGTCTTCCGACCCCAGATCGCCGCCGTGCTGCCCCTGGCCGAGATCGCCGAAGCGCACCGCCGCCTGGCCGCAGGACGCGTCACCCGCGGCCGCATCGTGCTGCAGATCGCCTGAGCCACCCGGGCCAGTCCTCCGCCCACACAGGCGCAGGGGCGTGGGCGGTGTGGGATCAGGCCGCGGCCGCTGCGCCGGACAGGACGCCGCGGCGGAGCTGGTCTTCCTCGATGCTCTCGAACAGGGCGCGGAAGTTGCCCTCGCCGAAGCCGTCATCGCCCTTGCGCTCGATGAACTCGAAGAACACGGGTCCGATGACGTTGCCGGAAAAGATCTGCAGCAGCAGGCGCGCCTTGCGGTCTTCCACCACGCCCTCGCCATCCACCAGGATGCCGTTGCGGCGCAGCCGGTCGAGGTCCTCGCCGTGGCCGGGCAGGCGGCTGTCGACGCGCTCGTAATAGGTGGCGGGAGGCGCGGGCATGAAGCTCAGCCCGCCGGCGCGCAGGCTCTCGATGGTGCCATAGATGTCGGAGCAGCCGCAGGCGATGTGCTGGATGCCCTCGCCTTTGTATTCGCGCAGGTATTCCTCGATCTGGCTCTCGTCGTCGGCGGATTCATTCAGCGGGATGCGGATGCGGCCGTCCGGGCTGGTCAGGGCGCGGGAGAAGAGGCCGGTGTATTCACCCTTGATGTCGAAGTAGCGGATCTGCCGGAAGTTAAAGAGCTTGCGGTAGAACTCGTACCAGACGTCCATGCGGCCACGGTAAACGTTGTGCGTCAGGTGGTCGATGAAGAAGAGGCCGGTGCCGGTGGGATAGGGCTCGCGCTCGCCCAGCCACTCGAACTCGGCGTCGTAAACGGAGCCGGTCTCGCCGTACCGGTCGATGAAGTAGAGCAAGCTGCCGCCGATGCCCTTGATCGCCGGGATGTCCAGGGTCAGCGCGCCGCCGGCCGGATCGGCGGGCTCGGCGCCCAGTTCCAGGGCGCGGCGGAAGGCGTGCCCCGCATCGGCCACGCGGAAGGCCATGGACGGCACGCTGGGGCCGTGGGCGGCGGCGAAGTGGGCAGCGTGGCTGCCGGGCTCCTCGGTCAGCAGGTAGTTGATGTCGCCCTGGCGGTAGAGGGTGCTGCGCTGCGTGCGGTGCCGCGCCACGGCGGTGAAGCCCATCTGCCGGAACAGGGCATGCAGCTTTTCCGGCTCCGGGCTGGCGTATTCCACGAAGCCGAAGCCGTCCGTGCCCATCGGGTTATGCTCGCTGATCGTCGCGCGGGGCGCATCGTGCGGAAAGGGACCCATGGGAGGCTTCCTCTGGTTTCGTGGACCGGGGAAGCTTAGGACGCCGGGCACGCACGGAGTTCGCGGAAGTGCCGCGCCTTGGCGCTGGAACGCACGCTCCGCGCGTTCCAGGATGCTTCCATGCACGACATGCTCCATCTGGACGAGCTCGACTTCCGCCTGCTGGCCGCGCTGCAGGATGAAGGGCGGCTGACCAATCAGCAGCTCGGCGCCCGGGTCGGGCTGTCGCCCTCGCAGTGCTCGCGCCGGCGGGGGGCGCTGGAAGCGGCGGGGCTGATCCGCGGCTACCGGGCCGAGCTGGCGGCGGAACCGCTGGGGCTGCGCATCCTGGTCTTCGTGCAGGTGACGCTGGCCACGCACAGCGGCGACAACGCCCGCCGCTTCCGCGACCTGGTGGCGCGGCTGGACGAGGTGCAGGAGGCCTACGCCATGACCGGCGACACGGACTACCTGCTCAAGGCCGTGGTGCCGGACCTGCGGGAACTGTCGGCGCTGGTGAACGACGTCTTGCTGCCGCATGCCAGCGTGGCGCGCGTGCGCTCCTCCATCGTGCTCGACCGGCTCAAGGAATCCGCGCGCCTGCCGCTGGAAGCGGTGCGCCGCGGCCGCTGACGGCGTGGCACCGTCGTAATGTCGATGTCACCCCCGCCTTCGCCGGAACGCGCAACACTGCCCCGCCGGAAACGAACCAGGGAGTTGTGGACCGATGGGTTCCGTGTGGAAATTGTTCAACCCGTTGTGGCGGCTGATCGCGGCGCATGAATGGGTCACCGTGGCCGTGCTGACCCTGGGAACGGTGGCAACGCTGGTGATCCACCAGAACACCCTGGGCGTGACGCTGGGCATGTGCCTGGGCGGCCTGATGTGCTGGATGTCCGAGCAGCGCATGCCGGATCTGGCGCTGCCGGAAGCCTGATCGCCGCGCGCCGGGCCGGCTGCGCCGCACTGGCGGCGGCCGGCCCCCGGGCCGGAGGGGTGGTGCGCGCCGGCGATCCGGTGCAAGCCGTCCCGCACCGGTGCGGGAGAGTTGCGGGATGGCGCGCTGGATCTACGTGGATGTCAGCAACCTGTGGATCGAAGGGCAGAAGCTCAGTGCCGTGGAACGTGGCTGGGCGCGTGACATCCGCGAGGCCGACCAGGACCGCATCTTCGATTACGACTACCGCTTGAGCTTTCCCGCCCTGGCCGGCTTCCTCACCGATGCCGGCACGGTGCCGCATGCCCGGATGGTGCTGTTCGGCTCCCGCACGCTGGGCAACGAGCCGGTGTGGCAGGCGGCCGTTGCCGCAGGCTTCGAGGTGATCGTGCCGCAGCGCGGCTACAGCGGTGGCGAGAAGCGGGTGGACACCAGCCTGGTGGTGCAGATGTGCCGCGATGCCTACCGCCGCGCCGCGCCAGCGGACAGCCTGGCCCTGGTGGCCGGCGATGCCGACTACGAGCCCGCGGTGCGGCAACTGGTGGCCGACGGGAACTGGGTGGACGTGGTGTTCTGGCGCCACGCCTCCGGCCTGCTGCGCCAGGCTGCCAGCCGCTTCACCGAAATGGACGAGCATCTCCGGACCGTGGGCCGTTAGGCCCCGCACCGGCGCGAGCCTCGTCGGGCCGGTTGTTCCGGGATGATCTGACCCTGGTCAGGGGCAGCGCCCCTTCGGCCTCGGTCAGTTGAGCAAAACTGTCAGTCGCGCCGTTCAGCCGGGATCGCCGAAGGCCCGCGATACGGGCGCGGCGGGGGAAATGGCGCCGGCCTTGCGCCACACGGGGCGCATCAGGCCCAGGCGGGACAGCCGGTCCTGCAGCCAGTACTGCAGCGGCACCTGCCGGCGGGCCAGCACCGGGAACCAGTCCAGCGGCGGGCGCAGCACGGGCAGGAAAGGGTTGGGCCGGCTGAGGGCGTAGATCTCCACCCGCAGGCTGGGCCGGGGCGAGGCCGCACGGGCGTGGAAGCCCGAAGTGTCGGCGACCACCAGCGTATTGCCCGCCACCGCGAAGCGCCGCGGCGGCGCCCAGCCCAGCTGCGGCAGTGCCGACGCGGACAGGCGGAAGGCGCCGCCCTTGTTCGGTCCCCGGCAGGCCAGCACGCTGCGCGCGCGCTGCCAGGCCAGCCGGCGCCGGCCCAGCGTGTGCGAACCGGCGACATAGGTCAGCGGGCCCTCGGAATCCGGCACGGGATGCAGGAAGAACCAGGCCTTCATGGTGGGGTGGAAGGTGTCCATGTGCAGCTGGGTCTGCGGGTCCTCCTCGCCGCT
The DNA here is from genome assembly GCF_047690175.1 of Roseomonas sp. BN140053. Lineage (NCBI taxonomy): Bacteria > Pseudomonadati > Pseudomonadota > Alphaproteobacteria > Acetobacterales > Roseomonadaceae > Roseomonas > Roseomonas sp. BN140053. The sequence continues at coordinate 84,673 of NZ_JBLLEB010000003.1, forward strand.
GGCATTGGCGAGGATGGCCTGGACATAGGTCACCGGTTCGGTGTCGAAGGCGCCGACGTAGCGGGTCAGCCCGCGCCAGCGCGGCGAGTCCAGCAGTGGCCGCAACTCGGGCACCCGGCGCAGCAGGGCGGGGGTCACCGGGATGCGCCGGGTGACGGCACCGCCCTCGCGCATTTCCCGCGCTTCCGCCACCAGGGTGCCGAGGTGCTGCGCCAGGGCCTCGAAGGCGGCGGGGGGCAGCAGCTCCGGCACCTCCACGAAGCCATCCCGGGCGAAAGCGGCGCGGTCTTCCGGCGAAACGAGGTGGGCCAGCCGTTTCCGCCGCCAGGCTGCCAGGCGCCCCGCCAGCCGGACGCGCCACAGGTGCAGGCCGCGGCGGTTCAGCCGCTCGCTGCCCAGGATGGGGTTGCCGGAGAACACCTTGCGGCCCGTCAGCACCTGCCCGGCGTACCAGGGCAGCAGCAGCCAGCGCAGGCCGCGAAGCAGGACTGACAACCCAGGGGCGGCGACGCGCGTCGTGCGGCTGCGGGCTGCGGCGTCATCGGTCCGTGCCGGTTCCGGCCAGCGGTTCGCTGTGCTGGGCGCAGGGGCAAGGCGGGACGCGGAAACGGCCGCGTATTGGGTCATCGACGTGATCCGGACTCCCTTGATGAGCACCAAACCCGTCCGGTTTGCCGTTCTGGCATTTCCGCATCGGGATTTCGGGCGGTTCCGCATCGCCGTGGCGATCGGATTGCAGCCGGTCCCTGCTTCCCCACCGTGGTGACAGGCAAATGCGGCGGGCTGCCCTACGAACCTGCTGCCAGCATGGCGCCAAGTTGTATCCCGCTCGCATAAATCATGCGATCGCAACCGTATTACATCGCATTATCGTGTTTTTTAGACGAAGCTAAGGTGGCTTGTGCGGCAGAGTCGGGGTGTTCTGCATGTTTCATAATCAATTGCCGAAAGAATAGCATAATTCGTGGCTGGACTGCACCAGCATTGCTGAAAGCTTGCGCTCACGGCGCATTACGGGCTGGTCATGCTGCAGTGCAGCAACCATATTGGCTCCGGGCTTGGGGAGGATCAGCAGAAGGATGCTGTCAATGCTCGCTGTGACTTCCATGCTCGTGCTGGCCGGCCTCGTCGCCGCGCAGGTGACGGCCCGAATCCTCGTGGACCGCGAGGAGTTCCCGAACCTGCCGGCACTGCCGCACGGAAACTGAACACCGGCCCTTCCCCGCCCGAAGGCCCGATGGGAGCGGCCATGCGCCGCCCGCGCTGCCCACGCCCTTCATCGGGGGCGTGGGCTTTCTCGTGGGTGAGGCCGCATGCGCGGGATGCCCGCCCTCCGATGCTCCCTCCGCTTCGTGACCGAAGGGATCGGCACTGAACCCTTGCCCCGCCTAGGCGCGACCGGTCCGGCGCGTCCATACAGGGCTCCGGGGACGGGGGTCGGTGTATGGCTTGGTTGATGTTGGTCACCGCAGGTCTGCTGGAGATGGTCTGGTCCTACAGCGCCAAGCAGTCCGCGGGCTTCAGCCGTTGGGGCTGGGGTGCGGCCACCATCGTCACCTCGCTGGCCAGCTTCCTGTTGCTGACCTTTGCCATGCGCAACCTGCCGCTGGGTACCGCCTACGCGGTGTGGACGGGAATCGGTGCCCTCGGCACCTTCCTGGTGGGGATCTTCCTGCTGGGCGAGCCATCGGGCTTCTGGCGGGTCGCCAGCGCGCTGCTGATCCTGGGCGGCGTGATTGGGCTGCGGCTGACCAGTTCGGAGTGACGGGGGCGCCAGCGCGGCGTTCCGGCAGGGACGGCGTCGAAGGCTTCGATCACGCGCAGGGGAACGGCGCGGGCAGGGCCGGTTGGCACCCGAGACACGCTGTCAGGCGATGTTGCGCTAGAAGAAATGGTGCCCAGGGGCGGAATCGAACCACCGACACTGCGATTTTCAGTCAGGGTGAGTGCGCCGCCACAGGCCGCCATAAGGGGTCCGCTGGCCGCCAGACAGAGGCTTGCGCGTTGATTGCATTGGCCGACACTGCGACATGGACCGCCGTGGCCCGCTAGGGCTGCTCAAGCCCAGGGGTCCGCTAGGGGTCCGCTGGATGGAAAGGCGGGCCGATGGGCGAGCGGGCAAAGCTGTCAGACAAGGTGGTGGCCGCCCTGATCTGCCCGCCGGGGCAGAAGGATGCCGTCTACGCGGATAGCGACCTCAAGGGCTTCTGCGTCCGCGTGACTGCCCAGGGCAGCCACATCTTCTTCCTCCGCTACAAGCGCGATGGCCTGAGCCAGAGGGTGGTGCTGGGGACGTTCGGCAAGGAGCTGACGACCGCCCAGGCCAGGAAGAAGGCCGAGACGCTACGGGGGCAGGTGAGGGACCAGCGGGACCCGATTGCCGAGCGGAAAGCGGCCAGGTCTGCAGCAGTTGAGGCAGAGGCGGCGGCGCGCGCTGCGGCGGCTTCCTCCACCTATACGGTTGAGAAGCTGATCGCGCAGTGGACCACCCACCACTTGGCCGAGCGATCCGCCTCTTACCGTGAAGCCACGCCCAAGAGCCTCCGAGATGCCCTGCACAGCTGGCGAACCGCGCCAGCGGCCTCCCTGCGCCAGGCCGACGCGGTGCAGCTGCTGGACGAGGTGAAGGCGGGCAGGGGGCCCATAGCGGCGAACCGCCTCCGTGCTGTCGCCCGTGCTTGCTGGGGCTGGGCGGTGAAGCGCGGAGCGCTGGAGGCAAACCCCTGGGAGGCGACGCCCCGGCCGGCACGGGAGACCGCACGGGAGCGGGTGCTGGCCGACGCCGAAGTGGCAGATCTGTGGAAGGCCGCGGAGAGCCTTGGGCACCCCTGGACGCCCATCGTGTTGACCATGCTGCTGACCGGCCAGCGCCGCGGCGAGGTGGCCGGCATGCAATGGGCGGAGCTCGACCTCGACGCCGCCCTGTGGTCGCTGCCCGGAGAGCGGACCAAGAACCACCGGCCGCACTCCCTACCGCTGCCCGCCACCGTCCTGGGCTTCATTCGGGCAGTGCCCCATCGGTGCGGTGCGGTGCTGGTGTTCGAGGGCGCTCGCCAGACAGCCCCGAGCGGGTTCGGCAAGGTGAAGGAGCGCCTCGACGCTGCGATGGCCGAGGCCGCCAAGCGGGCTAAGCGCCCCCTACGGCCGTGGACCCTGCACGACATACGCCGGACGGTCGCGACCGGGCTACAGCGCCTCGGGGTGCGCCTGGAGGTGACGGAGGCGGTGTTGAACCACGTCAGCGGCAGCCGGGCCGGCATCGTGGGCGTGTACCAGCGGCACGGCTGGGACAAGGAGAAGGTGGAAGCCCTGAAGGCATGGGAGGGGCACGTGCTGTCCCTGGCCCAGGGCGCGACGGAGCTCTCCAAGGTGGTGCCCATTCGAAGCGGGAAGCGCAGCTCCCAGGGCGGCTAATGCTGTCCGTAGCTCTCCCGCAACTCAGACCATTTCACTCGACGGCTAAAACCATAGGGGGTCATAGGGGTCATAGGGGGTAGGCCAGAAATCTACTTTTAACTTCAATGAGTTAGATCGCGGCGCCAGACCCCTATGCCACCCCCTATGCCTCTCAGGGGCTGCTGGGCATGGGGGGGGCGGCCCAGCGCAGAAGCAAACCGCGCAAGCGCTCTCTAAGTCGCGTGCGTAAAATCACAAAATCGTGATATCTGTTAACAAAGCGGAGTCTCAAAACCTGCAGCGCATTGTTTCTACTTGACAATAGGATAATATTCCGACAAACTGCCTCTTAGTAGGAGCAGATCACGCTTGTGTGCCTAAGCATCGACCCTTAATGCCGCCAAGTTAAGTCAGACAGGTGGGTGCGAATCGCGATCGGGGTCAAGCGACTCAAGGTCTGTGGTTTGTTGTCAAGGTCTGGACACGGGGGAGAAGGTTAATGACTCAGCTAGCGCTCGAAGCGCCTGCCGCTCGGCGCCACCGACCGGGCGATGCTTCCGACCGTTCGGAAGTCCCGTCCGTAGGTACTGTGACCCTTGCTGGCTTCACGCGCGATCAGCAGGACTACTTCGATCGTTTGCGTGAATCCGCACAGAACTCGGATCTACGGACGGTTGTTGGTGGGCCCAGGAAGTAACTCTGCGCCTTAAGGGATGGTAGTGCCGACTGACGGCATTTGAGGGTATCGAGACTTGTCAGTCAGCACTTGGGTCGAGATTTCAACCGTCGGGCAACGCTTCGACTGTCGGCCACCCTTCTCCTTCTATTTTGACCTTGTGGACGTGTACTGGAAGTGGAAGGGGTGTGAGCCTCGTCCGCTTCGACGTATTTGCACCCTCGCTCGGAAGCAGGGTGTTCGCCATGTTGTGGTCGAGTCGGCTCTTGCGCGCCCAGAGGTTCGAGAAGAGTTGGACGCCCTCGATGCGATTGAGGGTGGAGGAGGCGCAGCTGAGGCTGTCGCGCTCTCTTTTTTTTTCTTGTCTTGATCTTCCATCAGATCTCACTGAGGTAGGAAACGAAAGCTTCCTCGGCCAAGTCACCCTTATTAATTATCGCAAGCCTGGCGCTGTGGAATTTGACTGTAGTTATGTCATGGAGGCTGTGTTTAAGTCTCCTTCGCTTGACGGGAATGGGCGTCGCCTCCTGAATAATTACGTATATTCTGAAAATACGTTTGAGCGTGAGGTAGAAGGCCATCTACTGTCGGTAAAAGGGATATTTTATTGCCAGCAAAACTCTAAGACGCATGTTTGTGCGCATGCCTGCTTACGAATGGCAGTAAACACTATTGGAAATCCTGAGCAATTTCTCACAAGCGCTGGGATCAACAAGTTTCTGAATGTTAGTCCCCCGCTGTCTGGGCTAAGCGTTGAGCAGGTCCATGATGTGATCAATGCATCTGGCGCGGCAAAGTCAGTTATCATTAATTGCTCAGGCTTGGAGAATGCGGTCTATCTTTCGTCACTCGCTTCCATACTAGAGTCGGGCTATATGTGCCTCCTCGTGTTCACTACCGCTGGTGCGGAAGAGCATGTGGTTACTGTTTACGGCCACACCCGAAATTCCGACCAATGGCACCCAGAAGCGATACCGGCCTACGGTGGGCCGAGTTCGGCGCCGTTCTATTCAAGCAGCGCGTGGATTAGTAATTATCTTATTCACGACGATAATTTTGGGCCCTATTTCACGCTGAGTAGTCGTGCGCTTGATTCTAATCCGGATGTCAAAGCGCACTGGATTATTGCGGTGATGCCTCACTCACCTGCTACAGCTCCACATGTCGCGGAAGCTATTGCGACTGCAGCACTCTCCAATAATCTTGTAAACTTTGCCCCACTCGGCAAAGGTCAATGGTTTTCTTACATCACTCGGCAGCATCAAAACTTCGTTCTCCGGACGGTTTTGCTGACCAGAGAAGAGTACATGGAGCATTTGAAGGCTTCTGTTGGCCACGACGCTAGCAAAGTGACTGATCAACAGCTTGCTCTCTACTCGCCTCTTCCGCCTCTAATTTGGGTTGTTGAGTACACTTTGCCCTATTTATATACTGGGAATAGGTCGAAGCTTGGTGAGGTTGTCGTAGATGCAAGCAAGCTCGCAACTGTAAACGATAATGTGGGTGACTTTGTGGCGGCTATTCGTCTGCCAGGCCATGCCTTGATCAAGGACACTTTGGGCAACTTTGCGTTCCATCCCATGGATCTCGATTCTCACTCTCCTGTTTTTCGGCGCGCAGATAATGAGCATGAATGGTGATCGGATGCATTGCGCAAGAATGCTTCCTTCTAACCTTCCAGGCTAAAGCCGGCCGTCGTTTACGGCGTCTTTCATTGCTTCTTTGGCAGCTTCGCACTCGCCTGGCTGGACTGCTTCTCCGGCAGCTAAGCGCTCTTTAAATTCTAGGCAGGCGAAAGTAGCTTCATCGTCCCAAACGGTTCGGAGTTGATTTCGGCTCACTCTGACCATCTCAAGAAATACGTGGCAGCGTCCACATTCCACCCAGGCCATTCTTGAATTCTCCCTAAAACGATAAGTGTTGCAACGCAGAGTGGTGGGATAGAGAAGACGCGCGGAGCCTCCTTTCTTTACCGGTCACGCAAAATAGGAACTATAGGCTTCAGCATCGGCAGCTTGGCCCTCTTAGGCTTCTCAGGCGCCGGCATGGTCAGTGCTACCTTCCCGGCCGGGGTAATCCGCAGCCGGCGTGTACCGCTGAGAAGCAACGGAAGCTCTTCGACCCACTGACGTTCCAGTAGGGTGCTGATCGTCTTCTCGCCCGCGTAGAGCTGCGCCAAGTGCTCCCACTCCTCACCCGACAGGCGACGCAGCACGTCCCGTTCACGTCCGTTTGGTGGCTGGGCCATACTCCTCATTCCTTTTGTAGTGCTTTGTCGACCGGCCGGCACGCTGCTGCCATCTATCTCAGGCTACTTTATTGCCGCCTGCTGGTAGGTCCAGCCGAGGAGCCTGCGCGCTTCGCGGCACTGCTCAGGGGTCATTGTGCGCTGTCCACCAGTTTTCGCGCGGCTCGCCGAAGCAGCCATCCGCTGAGGCCCGGTACGCCCATGATGGCGGCACGTAGCGCCCGAAGCTTTCCCTCAGCTTCGATCCGCGCCAGGCCAGCATCTAGCGTGTAAGCACGCGCCGCCTTGAGATCCTTTTCCAAGGTGGCAATACGCTCAGCGCTCGTTCTCTCGGACTGCTTTTCCTTCTTCTGCAGTTCCCAAAGCTGTCCTTTAACTTCGTCCAACTCACGGCCAAGACGGGCAAGATCAGTCTCCTGGTCGCCGTCAGGTGGACGGGAAACCATAGCTTCCTGGTGCGTCGTCTCCGAGAGGCGGCCCTCAGTGTCGGGCATCAAGCGTCCGAAGCGCCAGCCTGACGCAGCCCCGCCTCCATGAGCCGACGGACAGCTTCGGGGCGTGTGGGCGTGTCGGGCTGCTGAGCAATCCAAGCGTCGACCCGGGCGAGAGCGTCGGGCTGAAGGCGCACACCGACCAGTGTGCCGGGCTGCGCTGCTCGCTGCTTTTTCGTGTAAACACGAATTGCCATAGCCATTCTTCGGTGCTAACACGAAAGCGGCCGAGCGGGAAGGTGGAAGCTCCCGCGCCCGGCCTGACCACAACCCGCTGATGGAGGTCAGCAAGCCATGGCTACCCACGCCCATACCACACCCACGCCCAGAAGACCGCTCCCGCTCCCCACATCCGGGGTCCGGGACAGAAGAGGCGCACCTACGCCCCGCGTGACCTACACCGACCGCGCCCTGGCCTACATGGCCACAGACAGCTGGCCGCCTCTGCCGCCCCCAACGCTGCCCAGCAGTACGGTGGCCCTGGCCACCCTGGCCCTCCTCCTCGGAGGACTGCTCTGATGGCCAGCGCACTTCCTCCTCTCGGCCTCGCCGTGACCGTCTCCATCACCGGCCTGCCCAGCATCCAAGGGCAGGCCACCACGGCCCCTCCCTTGGCGCAGGGGGGTACCGCGACGGTTCCCCCTTCCGACTGGCAGGCCGCCCAGGCCGAGGCGCACGCCCTGCAGGCTGCCGTCCGCCGTGGCCGTGCCGAACTGGAGCAGCGTATCGGCGCGCGCGGGCTGACGCTGGGCCACATCACCCTGCCCGGCGGCGCTGCGGTGCCAATCCATGCCAGCAGCCCCGACAGCGCCAAGAAGCTGTGGCGGCGCCTTGACCTCGATTACCAGCACCAGGGCGAGCGTGCAGCCGTGCTGGCAGCCGTGCGCGAGGCGTGCGGGCGCTGGGACGCCGAGGCCGAACGCTGCGGGCTTAAGGGACTGGAGCGACGGGCCGAGGGCGCCAGGGAGCGGGCCAGGAACGCCGCCCGTCAGCACGTGGCCCAGCTGAGCGGCGAGCCCGAGTTGGCGCTGAGCTAGGCGTCCACATCCCAGTAGCCGGAGCCCGCTGCCGTGGGGTGGCGGGCTCTGCGTACTTCTGAGAACGGACAGTGAACAATGGCGAGCTTTGGCGGTATGCTCATGGGCAGGAAAGTGTGGCCAGGCAGCCTTACGTCCATGCGGGCGGAGCACCTGGGCCAGCAAACCGCAGTCGCGCAACGACCCGCAGAGGTGATGCATGGGCCACGACGAGATATCTCCCGAGGAGCCAGTCAGCGACAAGCAGAAAGACCTCGCGGCTTCCTTGGAGCGCTACCACCAACTCGCCCGACAGACACGCAACCCGGTGTATGTATGGTGGGGGCTGTACCAGATTTTCCACGCAAGACTGGGTTCGTTGCTGGACGGCCCTATCGGCGACGAATTCGCGATACCGGGATGGTGCGCCGAGTACTTAGTAGCAGTCACGGAGAAGATGGTGGACTTGTCGGCGGGGATCGACTTCCGGGTAGAGGCGCCTCCATTCAACTTCGACCAGTACGAAAGCGAAAAGGCTGCTCTGGGGTCGCCAGCGTGGCACGAGCACGTGGCCGCCTCGAGGATATCCCAGCCCGACGCAATGAAGCTTGTGCCCACTGCGTTAGGACTAACTCGCGACGGCTGGAACGCCTTTGCTTCGTTCGAGGCAACAACCCAGAAAATGCAGGAATTCCGTTCCTACGAGGCTATGCGCGCACGCGGCGTGTCGGCGAGCGAGGCTCTGGCAGTCATCATGGAGCGGGCGAAGATCGCCGACGAGCGCAGCATGAATCGTCGCATTCGCGAGGGGCGGCATTTTGCGACGGGCAAGGTGGCAGAACCAGAGGGGTAGGTTTCGTCAGGGCAAAACCGAGGGGGGAGGTTCTGCCCTGGCGAAACCACCCCCACAGGTTTGCCCATTACATGCGGCTGATCTGTGCGGCTATTGGACTGTCCCGGCGATGCATGGCGCATCGCGAGTCGAAGGGACCACCAATGACCGCGGACACCAAGCGGTATCTTGACGAAGGCGCAGAAGCACAGCGCATCGAAGTGTCGCGCCGCACGCTGCAGCGATGGCGCGCGGAGGGAAACGGCCCGCCCTACATCCGTGCTGGGCTGCGGCGCATTCTCTACGATCCCACCAAGACCGACGAGTGGCTGGCGAGCCGCACGTTCCCGCACCGCGCGGCCGAGCTGGCTCAGCGCACCGCCTGAAAAAGCAAACCCGCCGCGGCGGGGCTACCACCGGGCGGGCTGCGAGGGACACAAACACGACGCTACGCGGACACTGACAAGCCGCACATAGCGCTTCCCTCGCTGCTTCGCCAGCCCCTTTCGCGGCTCCCTTCCTGATGTGGAGCCCGACCATGCTTCGAGACTCACACGGCCAGCACAGCGCTTCCGTGAACTGCGCCGCCCCGATCCGGCTGCACCTGCTGCCCGATGCACCTGACGCATCGGGTGAGCCACGCGCTGCACTGTTGGTGCCGCCGTCGCACACCCTGACCCGCCGCCCGACGCTGCACGTGTTCGCCACCGTCGCTGCGGCGATCGCCGCCAAGCGTCAGATGGAGGGGAACCATTAATGCTGCCGCTGCCCACGCTACACGGCCGCCCCCGCTGGGTAATCTGGCGACTAGAAGCCAGACCGAAGCGTGACGGCAGCCCAGGCAAGCCCACGAAGGTGCCCTTCTCGCCCAGCACCGGGCGGCGCGCGAAGGCAGACGATTCCACCACCTGGGGCACGCACGCCGAAGCCGTCGCCGCCGACAGCCGGCGCGATCCGGTCCAGCTTGGCGGCATCGGCATCGAACTCGGCGACCTGGGCGACGGCACCTTCCTGGGCGGGATCGACCTCGACACCTGCCGCGATCCCAGCAGCGGCGCACTGACCACCTGGGCTGAAGCCGTGCTGCAGCTGGCCGACACCTACGCCGAGGTGTCGCCCTCGGGCACCGGCGCCAAGCTCTACTTCCTGGCCAGCATCGCGGATCTCGACGCGATCCGTGCCCTGCTGCCGCCGCGGGCCGATGGCACGCCGGTCTGGGGCTTCACCTGGGCCGAGCCGGGCCAGCGCGACCACCCGCCGGCGATCGAGCTTCACCTGGGCAACAGGTATTTCGCCTGGACCGAGCAGCGAGTGGGCACCACGCCCGACACGCTGCGGACGCTCGACCTCGACTTCTTCGAATGGCTGGCCCTGGAAGCCGGGCCCGAGCTGTCCGGCAAGCCCACCATCCCCGAGCCGAAGGGTGCGGCCCGGCAGGAGAAGCGGGAGCGCCGGCAGCTGGCCGAGAGCGCGACCCGCGGCGACACCGGACAGCCCGTCGCGGCACGCATCGCGGCGCTGATCAGCGAGGACCGGCTCAACACTGCTAAGCGCCGGCTGAAACAGCGCTGGGAGGGCGATTGGACCGGCGTCCGCGACACCAGCGGCAGCGGCCTCGCCTTCGCCCTGGCCGCTTCCCTGAAGCGCTGCGGCTTTGGGCAGGCCGACGTGCTGGCCGCTGTGGCGGAGCACCCTGACACCGCGGCCTGGGCCGCGAGCGTGGACAGCCGCCAGCTGGAGCGCCTGTATGACCGCAGCATGTCAGCCAGCCCGGGCGACGACGACAAGCCACGCCTCCTGCTGGAGCCGCACAACCCGGACCGCACCGTCGCGGCGATGCGCGACATCCTCGCCAAGACCGGCCGGATGTTCGACCGCGGCGTGCCGGTGCGCTTGGCCTACGATCAGATCCAGCGCGGCATGGTGGCGCAGACCATGACGGCGGATTCGGTGGTGCTTGAGACCCATCGCTCCTGCCGCCCCTTCGTGATGCGCGAGACTGCGGAGGGCGCGTTGGAGGAGACCAACGCGCGCCTCCCGCGTGCCACGGCCACAATGTACTTAGACTGGCGCGGTGAGTGGCGGCTGCCGGTGCTGAACGGCATCGCCTCGGCGCCGCTGCTGCGCGAGGACGGCAGGATCTACGCCGCTGACGGCTACGACGCGGCTTCCGGGATGTGGTGCGAGAACGTCCCGGACCTGTCGGCGCTGGTGCCGGCCCAGCCCACTCAGCAGCAGGCCCAGGCGGCGCTGCAGCTTCTGCGGCATACCTTCCGAACGTTCCCCTTCGGCGATGCCGCGCTGGTGCAGGAGGCCGACGCATCGACGCCCGTGGTGGACCTCACCGTCCCGCCTGGCGCCGACGAGAGCGGCTTTCTGGTGGGCCTGCTGACCGCGGCGTGCCGGCCCAGCCTGCACCTCGCCCCTGGGCTGCTGTTGGGCGCGGCGCCTATGAGCGGCGCTGGTGCCGGCAAGGGCCTGCTGGCCCGCGCGATCTGCACCATCGCCTTTGGACGCTCGCCTCACGCCGTCACCGGCGGCGCCACGGCCGAGGAGCTGGAGAAGCGAATCGCGGCCGAGCTGATGGAGGGTGCGCCGGCGCTGTTCCTCGACAACCTCAACAACCGGGCCTTTTCCTCGGATCTCCTCGCTAGCGCCATCACGGAACGCCCCGCCCGCGTGCGGCTGCTGGGCAAGTCGCAGATGCTGCCGCTCAACGCGACTGCCTTCATCGTGCTGACGGGCAACGGCCTGACCGCCGTAGAGGATCTGGCGCGGCGGTTCGTCACCGTGCAGCTGGACCCGCGCACGGAGAACCCCGAGGCGCGCGCCTTCACGGGCGACCTGTTGGCGGAGGTGGCCGCCCGCCGGGCGGAACTCCTGGCCGCGCTGCTCACCATCTGGCGCTGGGGACGGCAGGCTGGCGACGCCATCAAGCCCGGCCTGGCCCTGGGCAGCTTCGGCCAGTGGGCGCGCTGGGTTCGCGATCCTCTTCTCGCCCTGGGCTGCATGGACCCCGCCGAGCGCATCGGTGAGGCCAAGGCCCAGGATCAGGGACGCCTACAGATGGCGGAACTGTTCTCGACCTGGTGGCAGAAGCACCATGACCTGCCGATGCAGGGCAAGGATCTGCACGAGGACGTGCGGGCTATCCTCGACCCGCAGAACCGCGGCCGGCAGTTCCAGGCGGCCGAGCTGGGCCGGATGGTCGGGGCTCGCATCGCCGGGCTGGTGATGACCCGGGTGAAGACCCAGGCGAAGTGGTCGGTGGCCACCTACGCGCTCAGGCAGAGCGACACCGCTAGGCCGGTTCCCTCTGCTCCGGCCCCCGCCGCAGATGGAGGCATAGGGGGTGGCATAGGGGTAGGCATAGGGGGTGCCACCGAGGCCTTCGATAGGCAGCAAAGCACTGATTTCATTGAGTGCCGTTCTGCGCCGCCCCCTATGACCCCTATGCCCCCTATGCCTCTGCCAACCGCCGCAGCAACGCCGGAATCTTGGGAAACTGCGCTGTGAGTGCAGCAGTCGCACTCGCCCGGCTTGAGGCCGCCGGCGTTACCGCTTGGGTAGACGGCGATCTGCTGCGCCTCCGCGGCCCGCAGCCCAGCCCGGCGCTGCTGATGCAGGCCCGGCAGCACAAGGCGGAGATCATCCACCTGCTGACCGCGCGGGAAATGCGGGCCGCCGCCGCTGAAGCCGCAGCGATGGCCGAGCACTACGCCGCCCCGACAGAGCTAGCTCCGCCGGCTCCGCGGCCCCGTGATGACCTCGACGAGTGGCTTGGCCTCGACTCGCCCGCCTCCACCGATCCGCTGCGCGACGGCCTGCTGCGTGGCTACCGCGCGGCGCACCACTGCCCGCAGACCTGCAACCCTGGAGAAATTACATGACTGACGAGACTGTGATCCGCTGGAGCAACGGCCGCTTTGAGGAGGTAGCCCGCCCCGAGTGGTGGGCGTTCGAGCTAGCTACCTCCTTCACGGGCGATGCGCCGAGCCGAGAGGGCATGGGCCATTCGGTCTTCGGCGAGGAGCATGTGCAGCAGGTCGAATCCCGCGAACTGACCCAAAGGCGGGGTTGGATGGTGGCGTTTGATTGCGTCTACGATTCCCGCATCGTCTGGGCTCCTACCGCAGCCGACTACCTCGACCTGCTCACTACCCGCGTTCCGGCCTTCCTCAGTCTCCCTGACCGCAACGTGGCTGCGTCGCTGCAGGTCATCAGCGAGACCCTGATTGCCTACGCGCGCCATGGGCAGGGCGAGCACGTCAGCCGGATGGACGGGCGCAGCGACATCGACCGGCGGCAGGAACGCGAGAGGCAGCACGCGCAGCGGCCGGCGGGGCGAGCGGCACCGGCCTCCCTGTCCCTCGTCCAGCCGGTGCCGGGGGCCCCTCGATAATCCGGCGCAATACGGGTGGGCAACGCTCGCCAGTTCTCTAGGTGCGAGGCATCGCAAGGGGGTTCCGCTTCCGGTTCGGTGGCCCCAAATAACCCATTGCTAACGTTGATATTTTCCGCGGTAGCCAGATCCTAGCGGAGCCCAGGGAGTTCCTGTTGATGGCCACGGACGCCGAAGTCGCCGCGCACCTCGACCTGAGCGACCGAACGGTGCGGGAGCTGCGCAAGCGGGGGGTATTCCCGCCGCTGCGGCGCGGGTCCGCCAACCTCGACGCCTACCGCCTGGCCTACATCCGGCACCTCCGGGAACAGGCGGCCGGGCGCAGTGCTGACGCCTCCGACGTGACAGCTGCCCGGGTCCGCCTGCTGACCGCCACCGCTCGCCAGCGCGAGGCCATCGTGGGGCGGCTAGAGGCCCGGCTGATCACTTCCGACGATATGGAGCGGGTGGTCGGCGGCATGCTCAGCGCCGCCCGCACGCGCCTCCTCGCTATCCCCTCGGCCGCGGCGCCACTGGTCGCCACCGTGACGGACGCACGGGAGGTGCAGGCCGTTCTTACCGACCACATCCACGACGCCCTGAGCGAACTGGCGGAAGCGGAGGTTGTGGCGGCCGTGAAGCGGCAGGCCGTCGCCTCGGCCGACCGGGAAGCCGAGAAGCTAGGGGCTGGCGGGGCGTTCGATGACGGCGCCGCGCTGTCCGGCCACACCGCCGTCGCTGGCAGGCAGGCCCAGGCCCCGCAGCCCTCCGCATAGAGACGCGGCCCGGCTCCCGCCGGCCACGACGCCCCGGGGCATCGGGCCTCGGGCAGCCTCACGAAAGGATCTAGCCACCATGACCACCGACACGACCACTGCCCCGGCTGTCACCACCGCGGCCGGCCTGGCCGAGCTGCTGGGCGTCACGCCCGCCACCGTGGCCCGCTTGACTGCGCGCGGCGCACTCCCCGCGACTGCCGGCCAGCTCGACGCCGAGGCCGCGGTGCGGGCCTACGTGGGGCACCTGCGGAGCTGCGCCGCGGGCGCCTGAGCTGCGGGGCCTGCCCCGGTCCCCAGCGCGGGGGACCGGCATGGCGGCGGGGGCGGGGTTTCCACCAGTGGAAACACTGCGAACCCAAAGTGGAAACAGTGCGAACAGGGGTTGCCAACGTTCGCACCTCCTGTTCGCATCCACTTGCCAACGATTACAGCGGCTTAAGTGGAAAGTGCGAACTGGAAACCCCTTTTGCACCCCGCGAGATGGGGACCGCGTGCGCATTGCCCACCCGTATTCGGAAACAGTGTCAGGGGCCCCACCCCGGCGTGGGGAGGGGTGTTTCCGAAGCGGTTTCCGAAAGCGGGGCCATGCGTAACTTTGCCGCTAGCGCCTGCCGTGTTGGCCGGCCGACGGGGCGCGCCACAATTTCGGAAATGTCCTGCGCGTCCTGACGCTGGCGAAGTGACGCGCTGTTGCCACCCGTATTCCTCGCACCCATGGAGGGGCCCCGTGCCCTGCGAGTTGGCGGACCCGGATAGGCCAGCATCGGCGGGGTAGGTGCCGGACATAGATCCGCCGGACTGGACTGCACTGGAACAGGTAGCGGAGGGGCGCATGCCTGCGCTCCCTACGCAAAAGGGTCCGCTAGGGGTCCGCAAGCCGCTAAGCGCTGAAGTTCTGACGCACGACAGCGCTGCCCCTAGTCGGGTCATTCGTGTGGGATTTCAGCGGTTTGGGAAGTGGTGCCCAGGGGCGGAATCGAACCACCGACACTGCGATTTTCAGTCGCATGCTCTACCAACTGAGCTACCTGGGCACTTGGGCTCGGCAGAAGCGAGCGGGGAGATAGCCCGTGCCGGCGGGCCTGTCCACTGCCGCCAGCGCGCTTGTTTCCGCAAAGGGCCGAGGTCGCCAAGCCAGCACCTGCCCAGCCCGGGCCCCGTTCCGGCAATAACCCTCAGTCTTCCTCGTCCGGCGCGCCCACGGGTTCCCCGGGAATGGCGTAGTCCCCCGACAACCAGCGCCCTAAATCCACCTGCCGGCAGCGCGGCGAGCAGAAGGGGCGGTGCTGCGGCACCACGGGCCGGCCGCAGATGGGGCAGGCCGCCGGCGCGGCGGGGCGCCGGGGCTTCGGGGGGTCAGGCGGCATCCTCGATCACCTCTTGTCCGGGGGCCAGCGCCGGGTCGGGGCGCAGCGCCAGCGCGTTGCCCGCTTCCTCCAGGGCGCCCGACAGGGCGCGCAGCGCCGCCAGCACATGGGGGTGCGCCCGCAGCGCCAAACGGGCACCCGGGCGCGCCGCCGCCTCGCGCCCCGCCCGCCGCAGCGCAGCCAGCCCCTGCGTGAGCGGGGAGGGGGGAAAGCCCAGCACCTCGTGCAGCGGCGGGTGGACGCGGGTTCGCACCGTCTCGATCAACCCCAGCGCCGTGGTGCCGAGGATGCGCAGCAGCGGGTCCGGCCTGGCCGCCGCGCGCAGCGCCGGCAGGAAGCCCGCCCGCGCCGTGGCCGCCATGCCGGCCAGGTCGATCAGGATGGGCCCGGCCAGACGGCGCAGGCGGATCTGGCGCGCCGCCTCGGCCAGGGCGGCCTCGTTCAGGCGGCGATGCGCGCCCTCGCCGCGTCCGGCGGCGCTGCCGGAATCCACATCGATGGCCACCAGCGCGGGGGTGGGGTGGATCAACAGCCGGCCGCCGCCGGGCAGCGGCACCTCCGGGCTGGCCAGGGCGTCGAAGGCGGCTTCCGTGGCGTCGTCGAAGGCCGGGCCGGGCAGCAGCACCGGGCGGGACGGGTCCAGCGCGGCGCGCAGGGCTGCCACCTCCCGCCCGTCATCGCAGCGCAGGGTGGCCTGCGGATAGGCGCGGGCCAGCCGCAGCGGCGCCGTCGGCCCACGTGCCAGGAGCCGCACCGGCCCGGCCCGCGGCAGCCCGTCCGGCACCTTGGTGTCCAGCCGTGGCCCCTTGCCGCCCTGCGCCGCGCGCAGCACCCGAACCGGCCGGTGGTCGCCCTCCGACAAGCCCGCGCCGCCCTGGGCGTCCGGCAGAAAGCCGCTCTCGCCGTCGGCCAGGGCCACGAACACGCCCGACAGGGCCGGCACGCGTGCCGTGACGCGGCCGAGATGCAGGTCCCCCACCCCGTCCGGCCGCGCCGGCCGTTCCACCCAGGCTTCCTCCAGCACGCCGTCGCGCAGCAGCGCGGTGCGGCGCTCGCCGGGCGACACGGAAACCAGGATCTGCGGAACGCTGCCGGTCATGGCGCCACGCCGGGGGAGGGGGCACCGGTTGGCCCGCAGGAGGAGGCTGCCCTCTCGGCCGGCCACCCGCGCCACATCCGCGTGCTCAGGGCCGCAGCCATCCCACGCCCCGCAGCAGCTGGGCCGTTTCAAACATCGGCAGGCCGACGACGTTGGAGTGGCTGCCCGACAGGCTGCGCACGAAGGCTTCCGCGCGGCCCTGGATGGAATAGCCGCCGGCGCAGCCGCGCCATTCGCCCGAGGCGAGATAGGCCGTGATCTGGTCTTCCGTCAGGCGCTGAAAGGCCAGGATGGTGGTCACCAGCCGTTCGCGCCGCACGCCGCCCGGGGCCAGCAGGCACACGCCCGTATAAACGCGGTGGCGGCGGCCGGAGAGCAGCTGCAGGAAACGGCGCGCCTCCGCTTCGTCGGCGGGCTTGCCCAGGATGCGCCGGCCCACCCCCACCACCGTGTCGGCGGACAGCACCAGCGCCTCGGGCGCACGTTCGGCCACGGCGGCGGCCTTGCTCCGCGCCAGGCGGGCGGCGAGCAGGCGCGGCAGCTCGGTGGCCGCGGGCGTCTCATCGATGTCGGCGGGGTCGATCCGGTCGGGCGCGAAGCCCAGGCGGGCGAGGATCTCCAGGCGGCGCGGACTGGCACTGGCCAGCACCAGCGGCGGACGATCCACATCGGGGCCGGTCATAACAGCCGGCCCGTGCAAGCAGGCGTCACTTGAACCGGAAGGTGATCCGGCCCTTGGTCAGGTCGTAGGGCGTCATCTCGACGTTGACGCGGTCGCCGGCCAGCACGCGGATGCGGTTCTTGCGCATTTTTCCGCTGGTATGGGCCAGGACCATGTGCTCGTTGTCGAGCTTGACCCGGAACATTGCGTTGGGCAGCAGCTCGGTCACTTGGCCGCTGAACTCGATCATGTCTTCTTTGGACATGGAACCTCATCTACACAGGGGGGAGGAAGGCGCAGCGCCGCGGGCGTGCGTGATCATCCCCGGTTAGGGGGTAAAAGCGTCCGGAACATGGTCGCCGCGCTGGTTCCGGTCAAGCGAAGGCGTCGACAGGTCAGCCCGGCGCAGGGGTGGCATCCCTCCCCGGGCACCAGCCTTCCAGGACTTCGGCCACGGTGCAGCGGGGCCTCACCCCTCCAGTCGCATCGCCACCGAACGCGCGTGCGCGCCCAGCCCTTCCGCTTCGGCCAGCGCCACCGCCGCCGGGCCGATCGCCCGCAGCCCGGCTTCCTCCGCGGCGACCCAGGTGGTGCGCTTGAGAAAGTCGAACACGCTCAGCCCCGAAGCGAAGCGGCTGGTGCGCCCCGTCGGCAGCACGTGGTTCGGCCCGGCCACGTAGTCGCCCAGCGCTTCCGGGCACCAGGGGCCCAGGAAGGCCGCGCCGGCGTGGCGGATGCGGGCGAACAGCGCGGCCGGGTCGGCCACCATCAATTCCAGATGCTCGGGCGCCAGGCGGTCTGTTAGGGCGGCCGCTTCCGCCCAGTCGCGCACCAGCACCACCGCGCCGTGCGCGTCCCAGGAAGCGCGGGCGATGGCGGCGCGGGGCAGGTCCCGTAGCGCCGTCTCCACCGCCGCGGCCACGGCATCCGCCAGTTCCACGCTGTCCGTGAGCAGGATGGACTGCGCCGCCTCATCGTGCTCGGCCTGGGCGAGGAGGTCCATCGCCACCCGCGCCGGGTCCTGCGCGGCGTCGGCCAGGATCACCACCTCCGAAGGGCCGGCGATGGAATCGATCCCCACCCGCCCGAAGACCTGCCGCTTGGCCTCGGCGACAAAGGCGTTGCCGGGGCCCACGATCTTGTCCACCGGCGCGATCGAGGCGGTGCCCCAGGCCAGGGCCGCCACTGCCTGCGCGCCGCCGATGCGCCAGATCTCCGTCACCCCCGCGCGCTCCGCGGCGGCCAGCACCAGCGGCGCGACCTGCCCGTCCGGCGTGGGCACGCACATCACCACCCGCGGCACCCCCGCCACCCGGGCGGGGATGGCGTTCATCAGCACGGAGGAGGGGTAGGCCGCCTTGCCGCCGGGCACATACAGCCCCGCCGCATCCACCGCCCCCCAGCGCATCCCCAGGGTCAGCCCGTCCTCGGGCAGAGTGAGGTCGGCCGGCTTCTGTGCCGCGTGGAAGCGCTCGATCCGCCGCGCCGCCGTGTCCAGCGCGGCCAGCAGTTCCGGCGCGCAAGCCTCCCGCGCCGCCACGATCTCCTCGGGCCCCACCCGCAAGGCCCCGGCATCACCCGGCGTCCAGCGATCGAAGCGCGCCGTCAGATCCAGCAGCGCCGCGTCGCCCTCGGCCCGCACCCGCGCGATGATCGCCGCCACCGGCCCATCCACCCGCGCCGTGGTATCCCGGGCCTCGTCCAGCAGCGCCGCAAAGGCCGCCTCGAAGCCCGGATCGCGTGTGTCGAGGCGCTTCATGCGGCGAGGGCTTTCCGGTCTGGGCGTGGCGCTCGGGGCCTGCAGGAGCCGCTGCCCCCTGCACCCCAGGCAAAGGCTGCACCTTTGCCCGTGCCGGGGACTTCGTAGGTCCCCGGACCCCGCCGTGAGTTGGCGCTGGTGGATGGGGTGTGCCCCACGACGGCGAAGCCGCGTCGTGGGGCACACCCCATCCACCAGCGCCGTTCTTTTACGAATGGAAAGTCCAGAGAACTCAGTTCCCTGGCGGGGGGTGCAGGGGGGCAGAGCCCTCCCTGCGAGTCGCCCAGCGCAGCGCCCGAAGCGGACAGCCCCAGCCGCATCAAGTGTCCAGCGCCGCGCGCAGGCGGGCGATCCAGGCGCCGATCGCTTCGGGTTCGGTCTTCAGGGCGGTGCGGTTGACGATCAGGCGGGAGGTGACGGGGGCGATGACCTCCGTTTCCACCAAGCCGTTGGCCTGCAGGGTGGCGCCGGTCTGCACGAGGTCCACGATCAGCCGGCTCAGCCCCATGGCGGGGGCCAGCTCCATGGCGCCGTTGAGGTGGACGATCTCGGCCTGCACGCCGCGGGCGGCGAAGTGGCGGGCGGCGATGCGCGGGTACTTGGTGGCCACCGTCACCGTGCTCCAGCGCGCGGGGTCGTCCTGGCGGGCGTGCTCGACGGGCTCGGCCACGCTGACGCGGCAGGCGCCGATGCGCAGGTCGAGGGGGGCGTAGATCTCGGGGTAGTCGAACTCCATCAGCACGTCGGCGCCGCACACGCCGATCTGCGCCGCGCCGAAGGCCACGAAGGTGGCCACGTCGAAGGAGCGGACGCGGATGATGTCCAGCCCGGGATGGTTGGTGCGAAAGCGCAGCTTGCGGCTGCCCTCGTCGGTGAAGTCGGGCTCCGGCACCAGGCCGGCACGGGCCAGCAGCGGGCCGAGCTGCTTGAGGATGCGGCCCTTGGGCAGGGCCAGCACCAGGCCGCTCTCGGCCGGGCGGAGCGCAGCCGGGTCGGGCGCCGCGCCGGCGGGCGAAGCAGGGCCTGCACCGGCGGACGCGTCGGGGATGGGAAGGTCCATGGGAAAGGTCCGGCAGCCCCCGCGGTCAGTCGCGCAAACGCTCGATATCGGCGCCGACGCCGGCGAGCTTGGCTTCCACGCCCTCGTAGCCGCGGTCGAGGTGGTAGACGCGGTTCACTACCGTGTCCCCCGCCGCCGCCAAACCGGCCAGCACCAGCGAGAAGGAAGCGCGCAGGTCGGTGGCCATGACAGGCGCGCCGGACAGCCTGGCCACGCCGCGCACGATGGCGGAGGAGCCGTGCACGTTGATGCGCGCGCCCATGCGGTTCAGCTCGGGGACGTGCATGAAGCGGTTCTCGAAGATGGTCTCGGTGACCATCGAGGCGCCTTCGGCCACGCACATCAGCGTCATGGTCTGTGCCTGCATGTCCGTGGCGAAGCCCGGGAAAGGCTCCGTCATGATGTCCACGCCGCGCAGGCCGTCGACGCGGCGGACGCGCAGGCCCTGGGGGACCTCGTCCAGCTCCACCCCGGCTTCGGCCAGCACGCGGGCGCAGGCGCCGAGATGGGCGAGCTTGGCGCCTTCCAGCAGCACCTCGCCGCCGGTGATGGCAGCGGCGCAGGCGTAGGTGCCGGCCTCGATGCGATCGGGGATCACGGGATGCGTGGCGCCGTGCAGGCTGTCCACGCCGTGCACCAGCAGCCGGTCGGTGCCGACGCCCTCGATCCGCGCGCCCATGGCGATGAGGCAGGCGGCGAGGTCGCCGATCTCCGGCTCCCGCGCGGCGTTCAGCAGCTCCGTGGTGCCCTCGGCCAGGGCGGCCGCCATCAGCAGGTTCTCGGTGGCGCCGACGGAAACCTGCGGGAAGTGGATGCGCGCACCCTTGAGCCGCCCCGACACCGTGGCGCCGATATAGCCGCCGTCGAGGTTGATGCGGGCGCCCATCTGTTCCAGCCCGCGCAGATGTAGGTCCACCGGCCGCGTGCCGATGGCGCAGCCGCCGGGCAGGCTGACCCGCGCCTCGCCGTAGCGGGCCAGCAGCGGGCCCAGCACCAGCACGGAAGCGCGCATCTTGCGCACGAGGTCGTAGGGCGCTTCCAGGCTGGTGGCGGCGCCGCTCAGGCTGATCTGGCGGGTGCGCGTGTCGTGCTCCACCGCCAGCCCGTGCTGTTCCAGCAGGCGGGCCATGGTGCGCACGTCGTCCAGCGCGGGGGCGTTGGTCAGCACCAGCGGACCGTCGGTCAGCAGGGCGGCCGCCATCAGCGGCAGGGACGCGTTCTTGGCGCCGCCCACGGGAATGGTGCCGCGCAGGGTGCGGCCGCCGCGGATACGGATGCGGTCCATGGTCGCGAAAACCTTCTCAGGAACCTGGGGGCGGGAGGGCGGAAGCGCCGTGCAGCCCGGGACGGTGTGGTCTCGCCGCCGTTCTTATCCGCCGCAGGGTAGGCCCGGCAACACGCGCGGGCGGCACGGCAGCTCCCGGGTCGTGGGGGCACCCGTGGCCCCCGGGAGGGAGAAGGAATTCTCCCTCCCGGACCCACCCTCATCTTCTTTCGGGAGATGCCGGGTCTGGGTGAATACGTCCGGCACTGCGAGACCGAAGAAAATCAATCTTTCAACGAGCGCGGAGGCCGCCCTCGCCGGAGGGCCAAGCCCTCCGGCGCACCCCACCTTGCCGCCAGCCCTGGGAAACGAAAAAAGATGAGGAGGAGGGTTCGGGAGGGGGAGAATTCCTTCTCCCCCTCCCGATGGTTCCACCCGCCCGTTTCAGAGCCGAGGCAGCGCCACGCCCCGCTGGCGCATGTATTTCCCGGCGCGGTCGGCATAGCTGACCTCGGGCGCGCTGGCTCCCTGCAGGAACAGGAACTGGCAGATTCCCTCGTCGGCGTAGATGCGGGCGGGCAGGGGGGTGGTGTTGCTGATCTCGATGGTCACCTGGCCCTCCCATTCCGGCTCCAGCGGCGTGACGTTCACGATCAGCCCGCAGCGCGCATAGGTGCTCTTGCCCAGGCAGATCACCAGGATGTCGCGGGGGATGCGGAAATACTCGACCGTATGGGCCAGGGCGAAGGAGTTCGGCGGGATGATGCAGGTCGGGCCCTTGCGGGTGACGAAGCTGTCCTCGGCGAAGTTCTTGGGGTCCACCAGGGCGTTGTCGACGTTGGTGAAGACCTTGAACTCGTCCGACACCCGCGCGTCGTAGCCGAAGGAGGACAGGCCGAAGGAGATCACCCCTTCCCGCCGCTGCGCTTCCACGAAGGGCTCGATCATCCCCTGCTCGGACGCCATGCGGCGGATCCAGGTGTCGGGCATGATCGGCATGGTGGGGCGGGAATCCCTGGAAGCGCGCGGTGCGGGCAGTTAGCGCGCCGGGTGCCGCGGCGTCCACCGGCCACGGCGCGGCTCAGCCTTCCCCGCCTTCCTCCCGCGCCCGGGCCTGGGTCTTGCGCCGCCGCAGGTTGTCGCGCAGCGCCCGCGCCAGGCGGGCTTCGCGCGCCGCTTGGGCGGGCGAGGGCGGCCGGGCAGGCGCTGGCCCGGCCGGCACGGTGGCGTCCGGCGGCGGGGCGGGCGCCGGCTCCGCCCGGGAAGAGCGGGACGAGTCGGGTGGCGGGAGCGGGGCGGGGGACGCGTCGTCGCGGTCGGGCATGGCGGCTCCGGGCTGCCGCGCCGGCGCGGCAAGGGCGGGCCATGCGGGCGGGATGGAAACGATCGCGATATGTGCCCGCTGCCCAGTTGTCGAGACGGGCCGGGCATGCCTATCACCCGGCCAGACTGGTTCACACGGAAGGAAAGCCAATGCGGGCAACCATCGCCGTCGCGCTGCTGGTGCTGGCAGGATGCACCACGCCCCCCCCGCCTGCCGCTCCCGCCCCGGCGCCCCGTCCGGAGGAAGCCTTCCGCCCTGCCTGCCAGCAGCGCTGGCAGACCACCTTCGCGGTGGAGAAGTGCATGGTGGACGAATATGACCGCTCGCAGGGCCGCACCCCGCCGGGCGGCTGAGGCCTGAGCGGGCTCCGCCAGCGGGGTTTCCCCGCTGGCGCCCGGTTTTCGCGGGCCCGGGCGCCGCGAAGCGTCCGGGGCCCTTGCTGTGTTCCGGCAGCGAGGCTAGGAAGCGCCCGAATGCTGCTGCTGTAGCTCAGTGGTAGAGCACTCCCTTGGTAAGGGAGAGGTCCAGGGTTCGAGTCCCTGCAGCAGCACCATCCTCCCGGCCGAGTGCCGCGGAGCGCCCCACAGGGCTCCCCCTTTCCCCGACCGTTTCTACTCTTCGGTGTTGTCGCCGTCGGCCAGCTCGAAGGCCGCCACCACATGCGCCAGGTTCACCGTGGCGCGCGACCGTCCCGTGGGCGAGGGCAGCGGCGTGCCGGGGATCGGCCCGGCATCGGCGGGCGCGCTGCACATTTCCACGTCCAGCAGCACGATGCCGGCGTTGGACACGTGGATTGCGTCGATGCGCTCGACCAGCATGGTGTGGCCGGAAGACAGCAGCAGGCCGAAGCACCAGCGGTCCGCCATCATGCGGCCGGCGAACCAGGCAGGCATGACCTCGCCGAGACGCAGGTCGTCCGCCGTCTCGATCGAGTCCCAGGTAATATCCATGGCTTGAGCTTAGGCCCGCCCAAGCCGGCCCCGCAATGCGCGAGGTTGTCCCCGCTGCGCACGGGAAAATCACACGGACGCTATCGCGCCGCTTCTGCAACCGGCGGATCGCCGCCGGGCCGGGCACTGGCCGCGTGCTGCCCGGCCCGGGTCCCTTTCCTGGGCCGGGCATCTGCACTACCTGTTGAAGCAGCACCGACGGCATCCCCGTAGCACTCACGGGCAGGCAGTCCCGCGCGTCGGAACAGTGAGCAGCTCCTCCACTCGATGACCCTTTCCCGTGATTCCTCGCCCGCACCAGCCGGGCAGCAGGACCTCGATATCCTGTGGCACCATCCGGCCTTCTGCCGCCTGGCCCTGCCGCTGCGCGCCCCGGCCGAGAACGCGTGGTCCCGGGACGCCGGGGCCGTCGGCATCGCCATGGGCCCGACCGGCGGCGAGCATCCCCTGCCGGCCGGGCGCAGCCTGCGCCTGCTGCTGCTGCACATCCTGACCGCCGCCCGGCGCGGCGCCAGCGCCGTGGCCGAGATCGGCGCGGGCGTCGAGGCCGTCGCGGCGAATCTGGGCCTGGAGCCCACGGCGGCGCGGCTGCGCGACCTGCGCGAACAGTTCGACCGCCTGACCGCTTCCCGCCTCGGCGTCGCGGAAGGGCGACACCCGGCCTTGCCGGTGCTGGACGCGCGCAGCGGCCGCAACCGCAGCGCGGCCTCGCCCTGGAGCCCCGTGCTGCGGCTGAACCAGCGCTTCTTCGCCACGCTGCAGCGGGACGCGGTGCCGTTGAACCGCCGGGTGGTGGCGGCGCTGGAAGCTTCGGCCACGGCGCTCGACGCCTATGCCTGGCTGGCCTGGGCGCAGGAACAGGCGCGGCCGGACCAGCCGCTGCTGGTGAGCTGGAACGCGCTGCAGCAGCAGTTCGGCACGAGCAGCCAGTCCCCGGCCCAGTTCCGCGCCGCCTTTGCCAATAGCCTGGGCCAAGTACGCGATGCCTGGCCGGAGGTCGTCTTCACGGGCGGCGCGGAGGGCGTGGAGGTGCATGCCACCGCCGGGGCAGCGGCATGCGACGCCCGGCCGGAACCGGCCCGGCCCGCCGAAGCTGCGCCCGAGGCGCCTTCCCCGCCATCGCTGCCGCTGGACGCCCCGGAGCCTGCCCGCGTCCACTCGCCGGACCCCGAGGCGCCGGTCCCGGCGCCCCGGCTGCCCGAGCCCCTGCTTGCCGGGAAGCCGCTCCCCGTCAGCATCGCGGCGGAGTCGGTTCCGGTGGCTGCACCGCTGCCGGCCCCGATCACCCCACCGCCCGCCACGGCGCCGCAGGTTGCGCCGCCCCGGCCCATGGCGTGTCCGGACGCCGTGGCCGCCCCGATGCAGGGAAACCCGGCGCTGACCCCGCAACCCGGCCGCCCTGCCCCGCCGCAGCACCGCGGGGCGGACGAACGGGCTGCCTCGCCGAAGTTCCGTCCGCCCCGCGAGCAGCGCCGCAACAACAAGCTGCGCCTGCCGCCCAACCTGACCGGGCTGCCCTGCGCCATCTGGCTCAAGCGGCAGGAGAACGAGGAAAGCCTCACCATCGAGGTCACGCCCGGCGCGGAATACGACCCGCACAGCCGGTCCTTGCTGGCGGTGGAGCCGATCGTGCAGCAGGTGGTGGGCCACCTGTACCCGGAGGAACTGGACTGGGTGGCGTCCTGGATCGTGATCAACGCCGATCTGATCCAGGACTACTGGGACAGTTCCCTGGCCTCCGACGAGGAGCTGATGCGGCAGGTCCGCCGCCTGCCGACCTCGCGCTGGTAGGGGCTGCTGCGACGCCGCCGAGGCGGCATGCTGTCGCGCTTTCGCCTCGGTCCGATGGAGCCGACGAGCCGGGGGGAGGTATCCCCCCGGACCCCCTTCTATTTTCGTGAGTTTTCCGGTGCGCCCGTGAGCCAGACAGTCCCCTAAAACTCCCGGAAAAAGGAGAGGGGCTCGGGGGAGTTCCCTCCCCCGACCTTCCCTGTTTTTTAGTCTCGGCGATATCAGCCCAGCAGCTTGTCCAGCGTGATCGGCAGGTCGCGGATGCGCTTGCCGGTGGCGTGGAACACGGCGTTGGCGATGGCCGCCGCGGTGCCGCAGATGCCGATCTCGCCCAGGCCCTTCACGCCGATCGGGCTGACGGTGGGGTCGTGCTCGTCCACGAAGATCACCTCGATGTCGCGCACGTCGGCATTCACCGGCACATGGTATTCCGCGAGGTTGTGGTTCATGAAGCGGCCCAGCGCATGGTCGAGCATGCTCTCTTCTTCCAGCGCCATGCCGATGCCGAACACCACGCCGCCGATGATCTGCGACCGCGCCGTCTTGGGGTTCAGGATGCGCCCCGCCGCCACCGCGTCCACGATGCGGGTGACGCGCACCACGCCCAGCTCCTCGTCCACCCGCACTTCCGCGAAGATGGCGGAGTGGGTGTAGGCGGAATAGCGCGCCTGGGTGATCGTGCTGGGGCTGACGGTTTCCTCGATCTCGATGCGCTTCACGCCGCCGGCGCGCATGGCGTCGGGGATGCTGACGAAGCGCGTCGGATCGGCGGTCAGGGCGATGCCGCCGCGCACGAAGATCACGTGGTCCAGGTCGGCATTGGCGAGCGGCGAGTTCTCCATCCACCGCGCGTAGCCGAACAGCTTCTCCCGCACCGCGTAGCAGGCCGCCTGCACCGCGGAACCCGCCGAGGCCGCCGTCCAGGATCCGCCCTGGATCGGCGAGAAGGGCAGGGTGCTGTCGCCGATCAGCGTCGTGACATCCTCCATCCGCAGGCCCAGCGAGTCCGCCGCGAGCTGCGTCAGGATGGTGTAGGTGCCGGTGCCGATATCGGCGGTGGCGGTGGCCACTTCCAGCTTGCCGTCGGCCGTCAGCACGGCGCGGGCGCTGGTCTTCTGCAGCATGGCTTCCCAGACACCGCTGGCCATGCCCCAGCCGATCAGCTCCCGCCCTTCGCGCATGGAGCGCGGCCGCGGGTCGCGCCGGCTCCAGCCGAAGCGCTCGGCACCCAGCTGGTAGGCGGCGCGCAGCTCCTTGCTGGTGTAGTGCTTGTTCTCGTTCTCGTCCTTCTCGGAATAATTGCGCAGCCGCAGCGCGACCGGGTCCATGTCCAGCGTATAGGCCAGCTCGTCCATCGCCGATTCCAGCGGGAACTGCCCCGTGGGCGCCCCGGGGGCGCGCATGTCGGCGGGGGTATAGGTGTCGATCTTGGCCAGTTCGTAGGTCAGGGCGACGTTGTCGCAGTGGTAGAGCAGCCCGGACCAGTTCACCACGACCTCCTGGTAGTCCTCGAAGGAAGAGGTGCCGGAGATCGCGTCGTGCCGGATCGCCTGCAGCGTGCCGTCCGGGTTGGCGCCCAGGGCGATGCTCTGCAGCACGTCCGGCCGGTAGCCGAAGGTGAACATCTGGTCGCGCGTCAGCACCACGCGCACGGAGCGTTCCAGTTCCAGCGCCGCCATCACCGCGAGGAAGAGCTGGTACTGCGGCCGCAGCCCGGAGCCGAAGCCGCCGCCCACATAGGGCGACACCACCCGCACGTCGTCCTTGGCCAAGCCGAAGACGCTGGTGATATAGCTGTGGGTGTTCAGCACGCCCTGGATCTTGTCGTGCACCAGCAGCTTGCCGCCGCCTTCCCACACCACGGTGGTGGCGTGCGGCTCCATCGGGTTGTGGTGTTCCGCCGCGACGTGGAACTCGCCCTGCGCCTTGAAGGGAGAGCGCGCCAGCGCGGCCGCGGCGTCGCCGCGCGGCGGCGGGGGCGGGGTGATGCCGGAGCGCTTCTTGGGCGGCACGTAGGCCTGCGCCTTGGCGCGGTGCAAGTCGGTCTCATGCGCTGTGGCGTCGTATTCCACCTTGATCAGGGAGGCCGCATGCCGGGCGATGCCGAAGTCCTCGGCCACCACCAGCGCCACGGGCTGGCCGCTGTACAGGATCTCGTCGCTGTAAAGCGCGCGGAAGGGCGTGCCGGGCGGCGCCACCTCATCCTGGTAGCTCGCGTCGCGCCAGGCCGTGCGCGGCCGGTTCTCATGCGTGAAGACCTGGATCACCCCCGGCACTGCCAGCGCACCGGAGGTGTCGATGGAGCGGATGCGGCCCCTGGCGATGCTGCCCGACACGACAAAGCCGTGTGCGAGGTCGTGGGCGGAAAACTCGCCAGCATACTTGGCCGCGCCGGTCACCTTGGCGACCCCGTCGACGCGGCGCTGCGGCGTGCCGACCAGGGGCTGATGGATGTTCATGGGATCGGCCCCCTACTGGATGCGCTTGTCGGTCTGCGACTGCGGCGTGCCGGCGGCCGCCTGCCCCAGCGCCCGGATCACCGCCCGTCGGGCGAGGTCGATCTTGAAGCCGTTGTGCTCGTAGCCGCGCGCGTCGCGCAGGATGTGGTCGGCCACCGCGGCGAAGTTCTCCGCCGTGGCCGGCTGCCCTTCCAGCAGCGCCTCGGCCGCCGTGTCGCGCCACGGCTTGTGCGCCACGCCGCCCAGCGCCACGCGGGCCCGCTTGACGCGATCCCCGTCCATTTCCAGCGCCGCGGCCACGGACACCAGGGCAAAGGCGTAGCTCAGCCGGTCGCGCAGCTTCAGGTAGGTGTAATGTTTCGCGAAGCCCTCGGGCGGCAGTTCCACCGCGGTGACGATCTCGTCGGCCCGCAGCTCCGTGTCGCGCTCTGGCGTGTCGCCGGGCAGGCGGTGGAATTCCGCCATCGGGATCGCCCGGTCGCCACCCGCCCCGGTGACGTGCACCGTGGCTTCCAGCGCCGCCAGCGCCACGCACATGTCGGAGGGATGCGTGGCGATGCAGTGTTCGCTGGTGCCGAGGATGGCGTGGATGCGGTTCAGGCCGCCGATCGCCGGGCAGCCCGTGCCGGGCTCGCGTTTGTTGCAGGGCGTGCCCGTGTCGTAGAAGTAGTAGCACCGCGTCCGCTGCAGCAGGTTGCCGCCGGTGGAAGCGGCGTTGCGCAGCTGCGGCGAGGCGCCGGCCAGAATCGTGGAGGACAGCAGCGGGTAGCGCTCCGCCACGCGCGGGTCGTAGGCCAGGGCGGAATTGCTCACCAGCGCGCCGATGCGCAAACCGCCCTCAGCGGTTTCCTCGATGCGGTCCAGGCCGGGCAGGCGCGACACGTCCACCAGCCGGGTCGGCCGCTCGACGTTGTATTTCATCAGGTCCACGAGGTTGGTGCCGCCGGCGATGAACTTCACCGCGCCGCCGCCCGAAGCCTCGCGCACCGCCTCCGCCACCTCGGTGGGGCGGGTCATGCTGAAGCGGTTCATCGCGCCGTCTCCGCGGCCTGGCCCATCACGTGCTCGATCGCCGCGACGATGTTGGGATAGGCACCGCAGCGGCAGATGTTGCCGCTCATGTGCTCGCGGATCTCCTCCGCCGTGTGCGCGTGTCCCTCGCGGATCAGCCCCACCGCCGAGCAGATCTGCCCGGGCGTGCAGTAGCCGCACTGGAAAGCGTCGTGCTCGATGAAGGCGTCCTGCACGGGGTGCAGCGCGCCGTCGGCGCCGGCTAGGCCTTCCACCGTGGTAATCTCCGCCCCGTCCTTGGTAGCAACCAGCACCAGGCAGGAATTGATCCGCTGCCCGTCCAGCAGCACGGTGCAGGACCCGCACTGGCCGTGGTCGCAGCCCTTCTTGGTGCCGGTGAGGTGCAGTTCCTCGCGCAGCAGGTCCAGCAGCGTGGTCCAGGGCTCCACCTGCAGCTCCCGCTTGCGGCCGTTCACCGTCAGCATCAGGGGCAACTTGTCGGGCAGCAGGGAAGCGGCGGCGCCGTGCGTGTCGGGCATGGGAAACTCTCGCTGAAAGGGCGGCCGCCGAGCCGCGTCGCAGCGATCGGCCACATCCCGGAATGGCGCGTTCTGAACGCTCCGCCCCGCGGTGCCGTTTCGCAACCTTCCCTGCGCAGCACGGCGAAACAATCCACCGGCCGCACCCTTTCGCGTGAACGCGGCGCTGTTGCGACGCAGTCGCACGGCGCTGGTTGCCTCCGCCGTGCGGGGGAGAAGTGCAGCAATCCGGGGGAAGTATCCCCCCGGACCCCCTTCTATTTTCGGGAGTTTTCGGGTGCGCCCGCGGCCACCCAGGCACTTTTACACCTGAAAGAAGGAGGGGGCCTGGGGGAGTTCACTCCCCCAGCCTTCCTTCCTTATCCGTGCTCGCCCGCGGCCAGCGGCACGATCTCGACCATCACCACGCCGCGCTGCCGCATGCCCAGCTGCGACGCCGTGCCCGGGCTGACATCCAGCACCCGGCCGCCCAGGTGCGGGCCGCGGTCCTCGATGGTGACCACGGCGCGGCGGCCATTCTCCAGGTTGGTCACCAGCGCCCGGGTGCCCAGCGGCAGGGTACGGCTGGCGGCGGAGGCGGATTGCCGGTCGAAGCGGCGGCCATTGGCCATGCGGCGCCCGTGGAAGCGGTTGGCGTAGAAGGACGCCTTGCCGCGCTGCGTCCGCAGCACCGGATGCGCCCCTGGCACGGTGCGCGCGACGACGTCCCGGCGCGGCGACCCGGCTTCGGCATGGGGAAGGGAAGCGAGGCCCATGGCCAGGCCGATCGCGGCGAGCGCGGCACGTCTCATGCGGTGGTGGTTCCCTGTGTTGTTGATGGGAAGCGGTTTCGGGCCGACGCAGGGGCCGGCCGGGCGCGGCCGGCAGCGCCCCGGGAAAGTTCCGCGGCGTTCCGGCCCGGGAAAGCCGTGCCGGTGGCACGGTTCCGCGGAAAGGCGCGTCACGGGCCCGTGACGCGGGCCGGTGATGCACCGCCCGGCATTGCCGGGGCAACTGTTCTCGCGCCCCGGTCACGCTAGAATGATCGGGATGCCCATCCCCGCCCGCGCCGGCGCCCCCCGTTCCGCATGACCAGCTTCCGTTTCCTCCATGCGGCCGACCTCCATCTCGACAGTCCCTTGCGCGGTCTGGAGGCCGATGCCGCCGCCCCGGCCCGGCGCATCCGGCAGGCCTCCCAGGTGGCGCTGGCGGCGCTGGTGGACCTCGCGATCCGCGAAGGCGTCGCCTTCGTGGTGCTGGCCGGCGACCTCTACGACGGCGACTGGCAGGACTGGCGCACCGGCCAGGCGCTGGTGGCGGCACTGGGCCGCCTGACGCGGGCCGGCATCCGCGTGGTGGCGATCCGCGGCAACCACGACGCCGAGAGCGTGCTGACCCGCTCCCTCGCCCTGCCGGAGGGCGCCCGGCTGCTGGCGGCCGACCAGCCGGAAAGCCTCGCCCTGCCCGAGCACGGGGTGGTGCTGCACGGGCAGAGCTTCGCCACCCGCGACGTGCGCGACAACCTGGCTCGCGGCTACCCCGCGCCGGTGGCAGGGATGCTCAACATCGGCCTGCTGCACACCGCCGCCACGGGGCGCGACGGCCATGCCGGCTACGCCCCCTGCTCGATCGAGCAGCTGGCCCGGCACGGCTACGGCTACTGGGCGCTGGGCCACGTGCACGAGCGCGAGGAGCTGCTGCGCGACCCCTGGATCGTGTTTCCCGGCAACCTCCAGGGCCGCCACGTGAATGAGGCCGGGGCCAAGGGCGCCACCTTGGTCACGGTGCGCGACGGCCGTGTGGTGGCGGCCGAACACCGCAGCCTGGACGCCGTGCGCTGGGCCCGGCTGGAGGTGGACTGTTCCGGCGCCGCCGACGAGGACGCCGCGCTGGACCGCGTGCGCGCCGCCCTCGGGGAGGCGGTGGACGCGGCCGAAGGGCGGCTGCTGGCCGCCCGGGTGACGCTGCGCGGCCCTTGCGCGGCGCATCTCGCCCTGGCGCGCGACCCCGCCGCCACGCGCGAGAAGGTGCGCGCCGCCGGCCTCGCCGTGGCCGATCCGGAAGCGCTCTGGGTGGAGGCGGTGCGCGTGGCCACCCAGCCCGCGGCCGACCTCGAAGCCCTGCGCGCCCGCACCGACGCGGTGGGCCGCCTGGCCCGCGCCATCGAGGCGCTGGGCGCCGCCCTGCCCGAAGCCCCGGCCGATCCCGCCGCCACCCCGGCCGGCCTCGCGGACGACGCGGCCGCGGCGGCCACGTCGCGCGTGGCGGCCCCCGTGGGCGCCTATGCCGCCGCCATGCTCAACCGCGCCGGCGGCCTGCGCGAAGCCCTGGGCGACGGGCACCCGGCCGTGCTGGCCGCGGGCGGGCAGCTGCCGCCGGAACTGCTGCGCCGCGCCCGCGACCTGCTGCTGGCCGAACTCGCGCGCGGCGACGGCTGAGCCGGCATGCGGCTTTCCGCCCTGTGTCTGCGCCGCTACGGCAATTTCGACGCCGCCGAGCTGGAACTGGACCCCGCCCCCGGCCGCATCAACCTGGTGGTGGCCCCCAACGGCGCCGGCAAGTCGGTGCTGCGGCAGGCCTTCGGCGACCTGCTCTTCGGCATCGGCGGGCAAACGCCGATGGGCTTCCGGCACGGCTACGAGGGGATGCAGCTCCTCGCGCGGGGGATCGGCCCGGACGGCGCGCCCTTCGGCTTCGGCCGGCGCAAGGGCCAGGGCAACACGCTGCTGGCGGCCGACGGCACCCCCGGCGACCCCGCCGCCCTGGCGCAGCTGCTGGGCCGCGCCGACCGCGCCCTGCTGGACCAGCTCTTTGCCCTGGATACGGAACGGCTGCGCCGCGGCGGCGCCGACCTGCTGGAATCCGGCGGCGCCCTGGCCGATGCGCTGCTGGCCGCGGCCGGGGGACTGCGCGAAGCCCAGGGGCTGCGGCGCCGGCTGGAAGAGGAGCGCGACAAGCTCGCCCCGCCGCGCAAGCTGGCGCAGCGGCCCTTCTACGCCGCGCTGGACCGCTGGACCGCGCATCGCCGCACCCTGCGCGACGCCATCCTGCGCCCCGACCGCTGGGCCGAGGGGGAGCGCGAGCTGGACGCCGCGCGGGAAACCCGCCGCACCGCCCAGGCCCTGTTCGAGGCCGCGGCGGAAGCGATCCGCGCCGGCGAGCGGCTGCGCCGCGTCCGCCCGCTGCTGCACCGGCTGGACGCGGCCGAGGGCTGGCTGCGCGACCACCCGGACGCCCCCCACCTGCCGCCCGAGCTGGCCGAAGAACTGCCCGCCGCCCGCGCCGCCCAGGCCGCCGCCGCCGCTGCCTGCGACGCCGCGGCGGCGCAGCACGCCGCCCTGGTAGCGCAGGCGGCGGCGATCCGCCCGGACGCGGCGATCCTGGCGCGGCTGGAGGAGATTGCCGCCCTGGCCGGCGCCGCCGGCGCCGCGGAACGCGCCCGCGAGGAGCTGCCGGAGGTGGAGCGCGCGCAGGCCGCCACCGGCGCGGCGGCCGAGCGGCTGCTGCGCGCCCTCGGCCTGGATCTTTCTCCCGAGCAGGCCCCCGGCGCTGTGCCGCCCCGCGCCACCCTGGCCCGGGCGCGCCGCCTGATCGCCGAGGCCGGCAGCCTGGCCGAGGCCGCCGCCCCGATCCCCGCCCGGCTGGCGGACGCGGAGCGCCGGCTCGCCGCCGCGGCCGCCGCGCTGGAGGCCCTGCCGGAAGCCGCCGACGGCGACGGGCTGGCGGCGCTGCTGCTGGAGATTTCCCGCGACGGCGAGCCCACCCGCCTCGCCGCCGCGGCCCGCCGCGCCCTGGAGGAGGCGGAAGCGGCCCGCCGCCTCGCCCTGGCCGCCCTGCCGCCGGCGCTGCGCGCGGAGGAGCCGCCGGCGCCGCTGCCGGACCCCGACGCGCTGGAACGCCGCGCCGCCGCCCTGGCCGCGGCGGGCGCCGCCGGGCGCGCCGCGGCCGCGGACGCCGCGCGCGAGGCCGAAGCCCTGGCCGCCGCCGCGGCGCAGCTGGACGCCCTGCGAGTCGCCGGGCCGCTGCCGGACGCCGCCGCGGTGGCCGCCGCCCGGGCGCATCGCGACCGCGGCTGGGCGCTGCTGGCGCAGCAGCTGGCCGGCGGTGCCCCGCCCGACCCGGCGGCGGCGGTGCGCTTCGCCGGCCCCGCCCCGCTACCCCTGGCCTTCGAGCGGGCGGTGGCCGCCGCCGACGCCGTGGCCGATCGCCGCGCCGCCGAAACCGAGCGGGTGGCGCAGGCCGCGGCGCTGGAGCACCGGATCGAGGGGCAGCGCGCCGCCCTGGCCCGGGCCGAGGCCGCCGCCGCCGCGGCCGAAGCGGCGCTGGCCGCGGCGCGAACCGGCTGGGCGGCGGCATTGGCGCCACTCGGGCTGGAAGGGGATGCGGAACTGCCGGAAGCCCGCCGGGTGCTGGCCGCGCGCGACGCCGCCCTCGGGGCGATCCGCGCCGAGGCTTCCGCCCGCGCCGCGGCGGCGGAACTGGCGCAGCGGCAGGCGGCCGAGGCCCGCCGGCTGCTGCCGCTGCTGCACCCTGCCCCCCCGGCCACGCACGACCTGCGGGCGCTGCTGGACGCCGCCGAAGCGCGGCAGCGCGCCGCCCAGGCCGCGACGCTGGAGCGCGGCCGCCAGCGCGCCGCGCGCGACGCCGCGGCGGAAGCCCTGGACGCCGCCCGGCGCGACCGCGACGCCCTGGCCGCGCGGCGCACCGCCTGGGCGGCGGAATGGGCGGCGCTGCTGCCGGAGCTGCACCGCCCCGCCGGCGAGCACCCCGAGGACACCGCCGCGGTGCTGGAGCTGCTGGAGGAGCTCACCCCGCCGGCGCGCCGCCTGGCCGAGGCGCGGGCCCGCGCGGCGGAGCTGCGCGCCGAGGGCGAAAGCTTCGCCGCCGCCTGCCGCGCCCTTTGCGCCGCGCTGGCCCCCGATCTCGACCCCGGGGCGCCCTTCGCCGCGGCGCGCGAACTGGACCGCCGCGGCCGCGAACAGGCCGGGCGGCAGCAGAGCCGCGCGCTGCTGCTGGAACAGGCCGCTGCGGCGGCGGCCGCCCTGGACGCGGCGCGCGACGCCCTGGGCCGCGCGGAAGCGGGCCTGCGCGACGTGCTGGCCCGCAGCGGCGCCGCCACCGCGGAGGAGGCCGAGCGCCGCATCGCCCTGGCGGTGGAGCGCGCCCGCCACGCCGCCGCCCGCGACGCCGCCCTGGCGGAACTGTTCGAGGCCGGCGACGGCCTGCCGCCCGAAGCGCTGCGCCGCGCCGCCGCCGAACAGCCGCCTGAGGCCGCCGACGCCGCCCTGGCCGAGGCGCGCGAGGCGCAGGCGCGGCACGGCTTGGCGGCGCAGGAGGCCGCGGCCGCCGCCACGCGGCTGGAAGAGGCCATGAAGCGCCTGGCCGGGGACGACGCCGCCCTGGTGGCTCGCGCCGGCGAGGAGAATGCCAGCGCCGCGATGGGGGCGGCGCTGGACGACGCGCTGCTGCTGCAAACCGCCGCCAGCCTGCTGGACGCCGCCCTGGCCACGGTGGGGGAGGCGGGGGACGACCGGCTGCTGCGCCGGGTCGGCGACAGCTTCGCCGCGCTGACGGAGGACGCCTTTTCCGGCGTCGCCTCGCACGAGGACGGCCGCGGGCAGGCGCGGCTGTTCCTGCGCGGCCCGCACGGCGAGGTGGCGGTGGACGGCCTGTCCGAGGGCACGCGCGACGCGCTGTTCCTGGCGCTGCGGCTGGTGGCGATCGAGGACCACCTGGAGGGCGGGGTGGCGCTGCCCTTCCTGGGCGACGACATCCTGCAAACCTTCGACGACCGCCGCGCCGCCGCCGCCTTCCGCGTGCTGCTGGGCTTCAGCGAGCGGGTGCAGGTGATCCTGCTGACCCACCACCCGCACCTCGCGGAACTCGCCCGCGCCACGCTGCCGCCGGGGACGCTGTTCCTGCGCGAGATCGCCCCGGGCTGAAGCCGCGTCGCGCGCTGGTTCCGGCCCGGTGAAGGCAGCAAGCCGGGGGGAAGTATCCCCCCGGACCCCCTTCTATTTTCGGGAGTTTTTGGGGTGCGCCCGTGGCCACCGGGGCACTTTCACTCCCGAAAAAAGGAGGGGGTCTGGGGGAGTTCACTCCCCCGGTCTTCTCCGTCCCATCGGCCTGACACCATGAACTGCCCGTGCGCTTCACTTGAACCCGGAAGCTTGGCCCCGCTTCTGGCAGGATGGCCCGGGTCGCCCCGGGAAGGGACGGGGAGAAGCGTCGCATGCAGCGGGTCGGGCGGGCGGAACGGGCGCTGGACGCGCTGAGCTTCTTCGTGTCCGACGCGCGCTACGGTCTGGGCGCCTTTCTGGGCGTTTATCTCATGACCGAGCACGGCTGGGACGCCGGCAGCATCGGCGCCGCGCTGTCCATCGGCGGGCTGACCGGGCTGGTGTCGCAGGCGCCGCTGGGCGCGCTGGTGGATGCCGTGCGCAACAAGCGCGCGCTGATCGCGGGGGCGACGCTGGTGGTCACGGCCACCTGCCTCGCGATCCCCTTCGCGCCGCGCTTCTGGCCGGTGGCGCTGGCCGGGCTGGTCGGCGCCCTGGCCGGCGTCACCATCGGGCCGACCCTGGCGGCCATCGGGCTGGGCGTGGTCGGGCCGGAGCGCTTCGCCCGCCGGGCCGGGCGCAACGAATCCCTGTTCCACCTCGGCGACGGCACGCTCAGCCTGATCATCCTGCTCACCGCGCCGTTCTTCGGCAGTTCGGTGCTGTTCGTGTCCATGGTGTTCACCGCCCTGGCCAGCGTGGCCGCCGCCGCGGCAATCCCGGCGGGGGCGATCAACCACGACCTCGCCCGCGGCTTGCTGCCCGACGATGTCAGGCACGCCGCACGGCCTTCCGCTTGGCGCGTGCTGCTGGAATCCCGCCCCCTGCTGATCTTCGCGGGCTGCGGCGCCCTGTTCCACCTGGCCAACGCCTCCATGCTCGGGCTGGTGTCGCAGAAGCTGGCGCTGGCGAATCTGGGGCAGGGCATCACCCTCACCGCGGCTTCCGCCATCGCGGCGCAGTCGGTGATGGTGCCGATGGCGGCGCTGGCCGGGGCGCGCACGGATCGCTGGGGGCGCAAGCCGCTGCTGCTGGCCGCCTTTCTGGCCCTGGCGCTGCGCGGGATGCTCTACACCCTGTCCGACAACACCGCCTGGCTGATCGCGGTGCAGCTGCTGGACGGGGTGGGGGCGGGGCTGATCGGCGCGCTGTTTCCGGTGGTGATCGCTGACCTGACGCGCGGCAGCGGGCATTTCGCGGCCGCCCAGGGCGTGGTGGGCACGGTGCATGGGATCGGCGGCGTGCTCAGCACCGCCATCTCCGGCCAGCTGGTGGTGCAGGCCGGCTACGACGCCACCTTCCTGACCCTGGCCGCAGTGGCGGCCCTGGGGGCGGCGCTGTTCTGGCTGTTCATGCCGGAAACCCGGGGGACGGGGCTGGCCACGGAGGGTCTGGCCGTGCCGCAGCCCGCGGCCTAGGAGTGGTTGCAGGCCGCGTCCGGGCCTTTCGGAAAGGCGGTTCGCCTTAATTTCTTACTTCCTTGCTGCGGGTCGCGCCAGTGAGGTCGTTTTTAGAATATAATCCTAAATTGTCTTTGACAAAGGCGGGCGTTCAGCTAGGTTCCTCCTATGGCGACCGACCTCTCCGATCCGATCTACAACGATGAGACTGCCGCCCGCATGCACCTTGAGGCGCAGCGCTGGCCGAACGGTCTCGTCTGCCCGCATTGCGGAGTGGAAGGCGAGGCGACGCGGCTTTCTGGCGAAGCGCACCGCGCCAGATGCTAGAATGCCGTGCTTGCCGCAAGCAGTTTTCTGTAACGGTCGGAACGGTATTTGAGCGCAGCAATGTTCCTTTACGTAAGTGGGTTTTGGCGGTTCACCTTCTGAGCGCGAGCAAGAAAGGTATTTCTTCGCGCCAGCTTTCCCGGATGCTGGGCGTCACCTACAAAACCGCTTGGTTTATGTCGCACCGTATCCGCAAAGCGATGGCGGGCAAAAACCCTGGCCCGATTGGCGGCAAGGGTAAGGTAATCGAGGCTGACGAGACCTATTAAGGCAAAGCTGAGAACGCCCGTGCCGTGGTTAAGCGCAAGTACCCGCCCACCAAGGGTGGTAAGTCCGGCCCCGGCGGAAAGCGTCCCATCGTGGCCCTGGTGGAACGCGGCGGCGATGTTTGCGCCGTCCATATGCCCAAAGTCTCGGCCAGAATGTCCGCGAAGTGCTGGTGAAAAACGCCGACCAAAAAAGCCGCTTGCACACAGACGAGAGCCGCCTTTGCATCAACGTAGGCGACGAATACTGGGAGCATGAGACGGTACATCACGCTTCCGGCGAATATGCGCGTGGCGACGTGAACACCAGTTCGGTTGAAGGCTTCTTCGGTGTTTAAGTGCGGTATGCGCGGCATCTACCAGCACTGCGGCGAGCAGCACATGCAGCGCTACCTCAACGAGTTCGCCTTCCGCCACAACACCCGCACGAAGCTTGGGTTCACGGACGGGGCGCGCCCTCATGACCCTGCGCGGTGTTGAGGGCAAGCGCCTGACTTATCGGCGGACTGCTTGGAGGAAGCGGCGAGCGAAGATTGGCTAGGGCGTGATTTTGGCTCGACAGGCAGTGCATCTCGCGTCGTATCCTTGGGTGTAGCGAGCATGCGCCGCAGAATTTCGTCACGCTTTTCGTCTTCAGAGCCCGGCATGGACAGCACCTTTGCGATCCCAAGAGATCCTAAACTAGCCTTTTCCGGCGCTCGGGCCAAAGTCGCTCGTGCTCAGAGACACATCTCTGAGCTTCAATGTGTTATCCGAGACTACTTGACGTCGAAATTCTATCGCTTTGTCTGTGAGCCGTACCAAGGAGGGGTGAATTATGTGCTCCGCTACGAGCCTCTCCAGAGGCCCCCCATTGAAATTCCCATGTGTGTGGGTGACGCGGTCCATAATCTGAGAGCCGCACTCGACTTCCTTATGAGTTATGTCATTGCCGGCGCTACAGGCGATGTTACCTACGTGCATTTCCCGCTCCACGACACCCGGAAAAACCTTGAGAATGCCGTCCAGGGCGTCCCGATAAACAAGGCCCCCGAAAAAATCAGAAATCTCATTCTCAACGAGCTGGACCCATGCAAAACTGGGAATTATGCCCTTTGGGCCCTCAACCGCTTGGACCGCATCGACAAACATAACTTTATCCTCCCCATGATCCCTATGGTCGGGATTACATTCTCCGGTCGCCCCCGCGATCCGGGTCGCACCGATGTTGGAGGAAGTTGGTACGCCGATTGCCACCTTAGCATTGTGGCTACAGAGCCGGGCGAGGACTTTGTTATGCCCCAGGCAATCGAATTCGAGGGCGATCCAAAGCCTTCCTTCGCGGTAAAATTTCCAAGAGGGGGGCCTTTTGAAGACGAGCCAGTTCTGGAAACGCTGATCCATCTTGCCCAGAGCGTTTCGAAAGTCATTGACGACTTCGAACGCATCCATGTGGCTAGCGGGACTTGAAGTGATGTCTGAGCCCGAACAAGCCATCTCCCCCTCCCTGCGAAACAAGGGACTTGTAGCCTAGCAGATACCTTCCTCAAAGGGATGATTAAGAAAATGTTCTTATAGCTTTAATGGGCCGGCGGTCAAGCTCGATCTGGGCCGTGGCAAATTCCGCGTTTTCTGACACTTTCGGCGCTTTGCGCCACATTCGGCCGGCGGCCGCTTCGCCCTCGCCTCCAGCACTGTTGCCCAGGCCGGTCGCTGCGGGCCCCCCCGGCTGTCCGGGCCGGTGCGGGAAGCACCTCCTGGCCGGGGGCGCCGGCGCCGGCCGCGCATGTTCACCGCACCGGCAGCTGCCGGTCACGCCGCGCCCGCCGACGGCCGAAGGGCGAGACCAGCGCCTGCGCCAGCAGCGACCCCGTGACCAGCCCTACCAGCCCGTAGATGGCCGCCGCGCTGCTCAGCACCACCTGCGGCGCGTGGGTTTCCACCGCCGTGCGCAGCACCGCGCGCTTGTCGCCCCGCCCGTCGGCCAGGATGTCCAGCACCGCCTCGATCGGCCGCAGCAGGGGCGGGGTGTCCAGCAGCCGCGCCTGGGTGTTGCGCAGCACGGCTTCCCGCTCCACCGATCCGACCAGGCCCTCGGCGTTGGAGGGTTCCACCGGGCGCAGGGCGGCGATCACCGCCTCGTCGGTGCTCTCACCCAGGCGGTAGTATTGCCGGGCGATCTCCTTGCGCCGCTCGATGTCGCGGCGGGCATCCTCGGCGATCTGCTGCAGCGCGGCGGCGTAGGCCGCCGTCACCGCCGGCACCTGCATGAACAGCAGCGCCAGGGCCAGCGCCAGCCCGAGCCGGACGGAATCCGCCAGCCAGCGCCCGATGAAACCTGCCATGCCTTTCCTGCCCCGCGTCGCGCCGCCCGCTGCGTTTCAGCCCACGCGGCGCAGCGTCGGCCGGCGGAACTTCACCACGCCGCTCGCCCCGCCGGGCATGCTGCTGACGAGGTTGATCTGCAGGCTGACGACCTGCCGCTGCGGCCCGGTTCCGGTGGGGGCGAGGAGCTGGTGCGGATCGGTCAGCAGCACGCCGCGCCGCGACCGTGCCGGCCCGACGATGTTGCCGTTGAAGGCGCAGAAGTCGCGGCTTTCGAAGCCCGGGGCGCCCGTGCCGGGCAGATCCCCCCAGCGCAGGCCGGGATCGGCGACGTTCACGGGGTCGAGCAGCTGGAACTCCACGGCCGCCCGCAGGCTCTCGCCCGGCGCGTAGCGCGCTTCGGCGAGCTCGACATGGCTGTTCAGGGAGATGGACTCGTTGGCCCCCTGCCGGCCGGTGATCGTGACCACCTGCCAGTCGCCCAGCCTGTCCGCCGCCGCTTCCTTGCTGCCCTCGACCAGGCCGATATTGCCGGGCTGGCTGGTCAGCAGCACCCAGCGATCCGCCACCTGCCCCGTCGCGCCGCCGATCGCGGCGCCGTCCGTGCCGCCCAGGCCGGGATTGTGCAGCTTGTTGCCGCCCGGCCGGGTGGCCGCGTCGAAACCGTCCTCCGGACCGGCATGCAGCGGCCAGCCCTCCGCCGGCAGCAGCGGGTCCAGCGCCGCGGCCAGGGCCAGGGCGGCGGCATCGGCGCCGGGGGTGGACTGGTGCACGCCGTCCTCGGTGAAGCCGGGGCGGGGACCGCCGGTGTCCGGGTCCAGCCAGGGCGTGAAGGTGTCCACGAACAGCACGCCCTCCCGCGCGGTGCAGTAGCCGCGCAGCCAGTGGTTCATGGCGCGCAGCTTCCGCTGCCCTTCTGCCGCGTCCTCCGGGGTGAAATAGGCGGGCCAGCTCGAGCGCGGCAGCACCGCCATCACCACCGTCAGGGCGAAGCGCGACCGGGCGCGGCCGAGGATGGCCTCGTAATTCGCGAAGGTGGTGTCCAGCGGCAGCCGCGCCGCGGCATCGTTGGTGCCGCCCAGAAAGGTGAGCGCCTGGGCCTCGGAAGCTTCCGCCGCGCCCATCCGCGCCAGCATCTGCCCGGTGGTATCGCCGCCCACGCCGAAATTCAGCGCCTGCCGGGAGTCCAGGCGCTGGCGCAGCTCGGCCCGCAGGCGGGTGAGGATGCCGTGGTTGTAAAGGCCGACGAAGCCGTCCTTGGCGCGGCCGTTCCGTGCCGTGATGCTGTCTCCCAGCGCGGCAAAGAGCAGATTCGGCGGCAGGAGTTCAGCAAATTGAGACATGCCGGACTGTTACCACCCCGCGTGTTTCCGCGCGACACCTTCCACAACCTTTGCCCGGGTCGGCCGGCAACATAAAGACATCCTTATGTCGCGTTCTCCCCTGGCCAAGCCGCCTCGCCGGTGATAGGCGCTCCCGCAACTCCGGAGCCATCAGAACCGCCATGCCCGATACCCACCTTTCCGCCCCGCAGAACCAGTCTCCCGGGGGCGACTTCAAGGTCCGCGACCTTTCCCTGGCCGATTGGGGCCGCAAGGAAATCGAGATGGCCCAGGACGAGATGCCGGGCCTGATGGCGATCCGCCGCGAGTTCGGCACCGACAAGCCCCTCACCGGCGCCCGCATCTCCGGCTGCCTGCACATGACCATCCAGACGGCGGTGCTGATCGAGACGCTCAAGGCGCTGGGCGCCGAGGTCCGCTGGTCGTCC
Organism: Roseomonas sp. BN140053; assembly: GCF_047690175.1. Taxonomy (NCBI): domain Bacteria; kingdom Pseudomonadati; phylum Pseudomonadota; class Alphaproteobacteria; order Acetobacterales; family Roseomonadaceae; genus Roseomonas; species Roseomonas sp. BN140053. The sequence continues at coordinate 125,882 of NZ_JBLLEB010000003.1, forward strand.
TGCAACATCTTCTCGACCCAGGACCACGCCGCGGCCGCCATCGCCGCGGCCGGCGTGCCGGTCTTCGCCGAGAAGGGCGAGAGCCTGAAGGACTACTGGGACTACGTCCGCCGCACCATCGATTGGCCGGACGGCGAAACCCCGAACCTGCTGCTGGACGACGGCGGCGACATGACGCTGCTGGTCCACTACGGCCTGCGCGCCGAGCAGGGCGACACCGCCTTCCTCGACAAGCCCGGCAACGAGGAGGAGGAGGTCTTCTTCGCCCTGGTGAAGGACCTCGCCGCGACGCGTCCGGGCTGGTTCGCCAAGCTGGCCGCGTCCATCAAGGGCGTGTCGGAGGAAACCACCACCGGCGTGCACCGCCTCTACGTGATGGCGCGGGAAGGCAAGCTGCTGTTTCCCGCCATCAACGTGAACGACAGCGTCACCAAGTCGAAGTTCGACAACCTTTATGGCTGCCGTGAGTCGCTGGTGGACGGCATCCGCCGCGGCACCGACGTGATGATGGCCGGCAAGATCGCCTGCATCGCCGGCTACGGCGACGTGGGCAAGGGCTCCGCCGCCTCGCTGCGCAACGCCGGCTGCCGCGTCCTCGTCACCGAGATCGACCCGATCTGCGCCCTGCAGGCGGCGATGGAGGGCTACGAGGTGGTGACCATGGAGGATGCCGCGCCGCGCGCCGACATCTTCGTCACCGCCACCGGCAACGTCGACGTCATCACCGCCGACCACATGCGGGCGATGAAGCACCGCGCCATCGTGTGCAACATCGGCCACTTCGACAGCGAGATCCAGGTCGCGGCGCTGCGCAACTACAAGTGGACCAACGTGAAGCCGCAGGTGGACGAGATCGAGTTCCCCGACGGCAAGCGCCTGATCCTGCTGAGCGAGGGCCGCCTGGTGAACCTGGGCAACGCCACCGGCCACCCGAGCTTCGTGATGTCGGCGTCCTTCACCAACCAGGTGCTGGCGCAGATCGAGCTCTGGACCAACGCGGGCGCCTACAACAAGCAGGTCTACACCCTGCCCAAGCACCTCGACGAGAAGGTCGCCGCCCTGCACCTGGAAAAGGTGGGCGCCAAGCTCACCAAGCTGACCCCCGCCCAGGCCAGCTACATCGGCGTCGGCGAGAGCGGGCCCTTCAAGCCCGAGCCCTACCGCTACTGATGCCCGTCCGCGGCGGCTCATCCCCGATGGGCCGCCGCTGATGGCGGCGGCGATGGTGGCGGCGCTGTTTGCCACCGCCCTGATGCTGGGCGGCATGGTGTATTTCGCCGCCGGCGTCGCGCCACTGGTCTTCACCCGCCTGCCGCCCGAGCACGCCGGGCGCTTCATCCGGCAGGTCTTCCCGAACTACTACCTCTACGTGCTCGCCACGGCGGCCGCGTCCGGCGTGGCGCTGCTGCCCTCGCGCCCCGTGGATGCGTGGGCGATGTTGCTGGTGGCCGGTGCCACGGCCTGGCTGCGGCAGGGCTGATGCCCGCCATCAACGCCGCCTCCGACGCCGCGCAGGCGGGTGACGCGGCGGCAGCGCGCCGCTTCCAGCGCGGACACCGGCTGTCGGTCGCGGTGAACCTCGCGCAGATGATCGTGGGCGCCGTGGTGCTGGCGCGCTTCGTGGTCTGATCCGGGCGGGGCGAGGGGCTGCCCTCGGTCCGGGAGCTTGGGACCCTCGGGAGGGGAGAAGGAATTCTCCCCCTCCCGAACCCTCCCCCTCATCTTTTTTCGGGTTCGCTGCCGCGGTCGTGGTGACGACGCTGGGCGCGCCGGAGGGCTTGGCCCTCCGGCGAGGGCGACATCCGCCCGCGCTGACGGCGTGGCTGTTTTCTGGCCGCAGAGCGGCTGAGGCCTCCACCCGGACCCGGCAGCTCATGAAAAAAGATGAGGGAGGGTCTGGGAGGGAGAATTCCTTCTCCCTCCCAGGGCCACAGGCAACGAAGACCACACCCTGCGACCGGTCGTGTGGGGCCGGCCCCGCGCGCTATCCTGCCCGGGCCGCAACCCCCGCCACAGGACCACCATGCCGCCCAGCGACGACCCGCCCGCCTTTCCCGCCGGTTCCCCGGTGATCCGCACCGTGGCCATGCCGGCCGACACCAACCCGGCGGGCGACATCTTCGGCGGCTGGCTGATGGCGCAGATGGACCTCGCCGCCGGCAGTGCCGCCACCCGCCGTTCCCGCGGCCGCTGCGCCACCGTGGCGGTGGAAGCGATGAGCTTCCTGTCCCCGGTCAAGGTCGGCGACGAGGTCAGCCTCTTTGCCGAGGTGCTCGGCACCGGGCGCACCTCCCTGCGCATCCGCGTCGAGGCCTGGCGCCGCGAGCGCAACAGCGAGGCGACCAATCGCGTCACGGAGGCGGTCTTCACCTTCGTGGCGCTGGATGAGGCGGGGCGGCCGCGGCCGGTGCCCTGAAACAGGAAGGGAAGGTCGGGGGAAGGAATTCCCCCGAGCACCCATCTTTTTTCGGGGGTTGGGGTGGGCGTTCTGGCGCCGGCCGGTTCAGCCGACTTCCAGCAGTTCCACGTCGAACACCAGCGTCGCGTTGGGCGGGATCACCCCCCCGGCGCCGCGCGCGCCGTAGCCTAGCTCCGGCGGGATCACCAGCGTCCGCTGGCCGCCCACCCGCATGCCCGCCACGCCCTGGTCCCAGCCGGCGATCACCATGCCCTGGCCCAGCGTGAAGCGGAACGGGTCCCCGCGGTCGCGCGAGCTGTCGAACTTGCGGCCCTTGTTCTCGGGGGCGGAGGGGTCGAACAGCCAGCCCGTGTAGTGCACCGCCACGTCCTGGCCGCTGCGGGCTTCCTCGCCCGTGCCGATCTTGCTGTCCGTCATGCGCGCTGCTCGCTTTCCGATGGTGAGGAGAACCGATGCCGGCGCCGCGGCGCGAGGGCAAGGGCGGTCGGGGAAGGGAACTCCCGCCGCCACCCGAAGTTCCCGGGCTGCCCCGCACCGCGGCCGCCCCTCGGCGGGGCGAAGCCCGCCGCGGGGGGCGATCGCGTCAGGGCGTCGCGGCCACGGCGGCGGGGGTGTCCAGCGGCTGCGGCGTCAGCGCGCCCAGCAGCGCGTTGCGCAGGGTGGACAGCTTGCGCTCGTTCTCCACCTTCAGGCCGAACACGTCCTTGACGTAGAACACGTCCACCGCCCGCACGCCGTAGGTGGTGATATGGGCCGAGGCGATCTGCAGCCCCTGCTCGGAGATCGCGGCGGTGACGTCGTGCAGCAGGCCGGGCCGGTCGCGCGCGTTGACCTCGATCACCGTGTGGGTGGCGCTGGCGTGGTTGTCCAGCACCACCCGCGGCGGCACCGTCACGGCGCGCAGCCGCGACGGCTCGCGCCGAACCTTGCGGATCTCGGTGTTGAGCCGGATGGAGCCCGACAGCGCCTGCTCGATCAGCACTGACAGCCGCGCCAGGCGGTGCGGTGCGTCCAGCATGCCGCCCACCGCGTCCTGCACCCAGAAGGTGTCCAGCGCCATGCCGTTGGTCATGGTGTGGATGCGCGCGTCCACGATGGAGGCGCCGCCCAGCGCCAGCGCGCCGGCGATGCGCGAGAACAGCCCGGGATGGTCGGCGGCGTACACCGTCACCTCCGTCACCGCGCGCGCTTCCAGCACCCGCGTGCGCACCGTCAGCGGCGCACGGCCGTTCTCGGCCTCCCGCATCAGGCAGGCGTGGCGGGCATGGGTGGTGGCGTCGAAGCTCAGCCAGTAGCCGGGATAGCCGGCATGGAGGAAGCGATCCACGTCCTCCCGGGGCCAGCTGTCCAGCAGCGCCGCGGCGGCCTGCTTGGCGCGCGCCACGCGCACGTCGCGCTCGGGCACCGACAGGCCGCCGGCCAGCACTTCCGCCACGCGCCAGTACAGCTCGCGCAGCAGCGTGGCCTTCCAGCCGTTCCACACCTTGGGGCCCACGGCGCGCATGTCGGCCACGGTCAGCACCAGCAGCAGCCGCAGCCGCTCGGGCGACTGCACCACTTCCGCCAGGTCGAGGATGGTCTTGGGGTCGTCGATGTCGCGCTTGAAGGCGGTCTGGCTGACCAGCAGGTGGTTCAGCACCAGCCAGCTCACCGTCTCGGTTTCTTCCGGCGTCAGGCCCAGGCGCGGGCAGGTGTCCTGCGCGATGCGCGAGCCCAGCTCGGAATGGTCGCCGCCGCGGCCCTTGGCGATGTCGTGCAGCAGCGTCGCGGCATACAGTGCCCGGCGCGATTGCAACTGCCCGATCAGCTCGGCGGCCACCGGCGTCACGTCGCCCAGGCCCCCCTCGTCCAGCGAGTTCAGCACCGCGATCGCCTCGATCGTGTGCTCCTCGACGGTGTAGACGTGGTAGGTGTCGAACTGCATCAGCCCGACGATGCGCGCCCAGTCCGGCAGGTAGCGGCTGAGGAAGCCGACCTCGTTCAGCACCCGCAGCCAGCGCGCGGAATGCTTGCCCGTCAGGATGTCCAGGAACAGCGCCCCCGCCACCGGGTCGTCGCGCAGGCGCGCGGCGTGGCGGGCGTTGCGGATCAGCGCCCGGTGCGCCAGCGGGTGCAGCGTCAAACCGCCGTCGCGCACGCCGCGGATCAGCCGCAGCATGATGGCGGGGTCGGCGGCGATGTCGCGGTCGGGGGCGAAGAGCGCGCGGCCATCGGCCAGGGCGATGCCGGCCGCGGCCAGGGCCGGGCTTTCCACCGGCTGCAGCGCGGGGTTGCCCAGCACCGCGCGCTCGATCGCGGGTTCCAGCAGGCGGCTCAGGCGCACCACGTCGCGCGCGGTCAGGAAGAGGTGCTTCATGAAGCGCTCCACCCCGTCCTGCTTGCCGTGCCGGGTGTAGCCCATGCGGGCGCCCACCACGGGCTGCAGGTCGAAGGTCAGGCGCTCCTCGGCGCGGCCGGTGACGTAGTGCAGGTGGAAGCGCACCGTCCACAGGAAGTTCCAGGCGCGGCGGAAGGCGCGCGCCTCGTGCTCGGTCAGCAGGCCGCCGCCGGGGCTCTGCGGCCCCACCAGCTCGCCCATCTTCTGGATGCCGAAGCCGTAGCGCGCCAGCCAGTACATGGTCTGCATGTCGCGCAGGCCGCCGCGCCCTTCCTTCAGGTGCGGCTCCACCAGGTAGGGGCTGTCGCCGTAGCGGGCGTGGCGGGCGCGCCGTTCCTCCCGCTTGGCTTCCAGGAACTGCCCGATCCCCCAGGCCGCCCGCGCTTCCGCGAGGCGCGCCGAGAAGCGGTCGAACAGCGCGCGGTCGCCGATCAGGAAGCGGGCATCCAGCAGCGCGGTCTGCACCGTGGCATCGGCCCGCGCATCCTCGATGCACTCGTCGGCCGTGCGGGTGGCGTGGCCGACCTTCAGCCCGAGGTCCCACAGCAGGTAGAGCATGAACTCCACCGCCCGCCGCCCCGGCGCGTCCAGCGGCGCCTCGCTCAGGAACAGCAGGTCGATGTCGCTGAAGGGGGCCAGCACGCCGCGGCCGTAGCCGCCGGTGGCGGCCAGGGCGAAGGGCTGCGCCTCGGCCGCATGGCCCGACACCGCCAGGCTGTATTGCTGGATGGCGGCGATCACCCCGTCCATCAGCGTGCCCAGGCGGCGGCCGGCCACCAAGCCGGGCAGTTCGCCGGATTCGAAGCTTTCCTGCACCCCGGCCTGCACCCGGGCCAGGCGGCGCCGGATCAGCGACAGGGCCATGTCCCGCGACACCGGCCCGCCGGGCGGCAGCAGGGTTCCGGCCAGGAGCCGGAGGTCTTCGGGGGAAGCGGGCGGAAGCGTGTCGAGGAGGTCGCCGAGGCGTTTCATTGAGGAGAAGATAGGGCTTCACGTTCGCGCAAGACAGCGGGACTCTGGGCTTCGGCCAGGGATTTGAGCCGATAAAGCGCCTCCAGCGCCTCGCGCGGGGTCAGGGCGTCGGGGTCGATGGCCGCCACCGCCTCCCGCAGGGCCGAGTCGCTCCGGAACGTTTCGGATAGGTTATCGTCGGATTCCGCAATGGCCGGCTCGGCCGTTTCCGGCCCACCGCCGCCGCGGGAGGCCGCCAGCAGCGGCAGCTCCTCCGCCAGCGGGTCCAGCCCGCGGGCGCGCTCCTCCAGTGCGGCCAGCACTGCCTCGGCGCGGAGCAGCACCCCGCGCGGCACCCCGGCGAGGCGCGCCACGTGCAGCCCCCAGGAGCGTTCGGAGGCGCCGGGGGCGACGGTGTGCAGGAACACCACCTTGCCGCGGTGCTCGCGCACCTGCATCGCCGCGGGGGCCAGTTCCGGCAGCTTGCCGGCCAGCGCCGTGAGTTCGTGGAAGTGGGTGGCGAAGACGGCGCGGCAGCGCAGGCGGTCGTGCAGCGCTTCCAGCACCGCCCAGGCGATGGCCAAACCGTCCCAGGTGGCGGTGCCGCGCCCGACCTCGTCCAGGATCACCAGGGAGCGCGGCCCGGCCTGGTTCAGGATCACCGCCGTTTCGCTCATCTCCACCATGAAGGTGGAGCGGCCGCCGGCGATGTCGTCCGCCGCGCCGACGCGCGAGAAGAGCCGGTCCACCAGCCCGAAGCGGGCGCTTTCCGCCGGCACGAAGAGCCCGGCCTGGGCGAGCACCACCAGCAGCGCGTTCTGCCGCAGAAAGGTGGACTTGCCGGCCATGTTGGGCCCGGTCAGCAGGCACAGGCGCCGCCCAGCCGACAGGTCGCAGTCATTGGGCACGAAGGCCGGGCCGCGCGCCCGGCGCAGCGCCGCGTCCACCACCGGGTGGCGGCCGCCGCGCACGCGGAAGCCGGTGCCCTCCTCGATTTCCGGGCGGCACCAGCCGCCGCCGGCCGCCAGCTCGGCGGCGGCGGCCTGCACGTCCAGCTCCGCGACTGCCTCGGCGCTGCCGGCGATGGCCGGCGCGGCTTCCAGGCACAGGTTGCGCAGGTGCGCCACCACCCGGGCTTCCCGCCGCGCGGCTTCTTCCCGGGCGGAGGACAGCTTGCGATCCAGCTCCGCCAGGGCGGCGCAGGTGAAGCGGTGGGCGCTGGCCATGGTTTGCCGGTGGATCGGCGCCAGCGGGCCTTCCGCCGCCTTGGCCCGCAGCAGCGCTTCGCCCGCCGAGGCCGGCACTTCCGCGAGGTGGCCGAACTGCTGGTGGTGCCGCACCTTCAGGCTGGCCACGCCCCAGGCCTGGGCGAGTTCGCGCTGCAGTTCCAGGATCGCCTCGCGCGCGCCGTCGCGCAGGCGGCGCAGGGCGTCGAGCTGGCCGTCGAAGCCTGCCCCGATCACCCCGCCATCCTCCAGCCGCGCCGGCAGCTCGGCCGCCAAGGCGCGGGCCAGTTCGGCGCGGGGGGAAGCGTCCGGCAGCAGGGCGCGCGCGGCCCCGGCCAGCAACGGCGGCGGGGCCGGGTCGCGCAGCGCCTCGCGCATCGCTTCCGCCCGTTCCAGCCCGTCGCGCAGGGCGGCGAGGTCGCGCGGGTTGAAGCGGCCCACCGACAGCCGTGCCAGGGCGCGCAGCATGTCCGGCGCGCCGCGCAGGGCGGTGCGCAGCGCCGCGCGGGTGCGGGGCTGGTCCAGCAGGAAGCTCACGGCGTCGTGCCGCGCCGCGATCGGCCCGGCTTCCGCCCGCGGCGTCGCCAGGCGGGACGCGAGTTCCCGTCCGCCCGCCCCGGTCAGCGTGCGGTCCACCGCGGCGAAGAGGCAGTTGCCCACCTCGCCGCGCTCGGAGCGCAGGATTTCCAGCGAGCGCCGGGTGGCCGCGTCCATGCGCAGCGCGTGCGACTGGCCGCAGCTCTCGGGCGGGGAAAGGCGGGGCAGGGTGCCGCCATTGGCGGCGCGGGCGTAGTCCAGCGCGGTGGCCAGGGCCGCGACCTCGGCGGCGGCGAAGCTGCCGAAGCCGTCCAGGCTGTTGACGCCCCAGGCCTCGGCGGCACGGCGGGCGGCGTCGCGCGGCGGCGTGGCCTCGCGCAGGCGGTCCGCCATGACGGCCAGGGCGCCGCTGCCGATCAGCGCGGGGGGCGCCAGCACCTCGGCCGGTTCCAGCCGCGACAGCAGCGCCGCAGCCTCGGCGGGCGGCAGGGCCTCGGTGCAGACGCTGCCGGTGGAGACATCGATCCAGGCAGCGCCCAGCGTGTCCTCCGCCTCGGCCAGGGCCAGCAGCCAGGAGGGGCGGCCGCCTTCCAGCAGCGCTTCCTCCGTCACCGTGCCGGGGGACACCACCCGCACCACCTCCCTCCGGATGGTGGGGGCCTTGCGGGCCTTGGCTTCCTCCGGCGTTTCCATCTGGTCGCAGACCGCGACGCGGAAGCCGCGGCGCAGCAGCCGGGCCAGGTAGCTCTCGTGCGCGTGCGCCGGCACCCCCGCCATCGGCACGGGCTGGCCGTTGTGCTCGCCGCGCTGCGACACCGCGAGGTCCAGCACCGCGCCGGCGGTGACGGCATCCTCGAAGAACATCTCGAAGAAGTCGCCCAGGCGGAAGAACACCAGCGCGTCCGGGTGCGCGGCCTTGGCGGCGAACCATTGCGCCAGGGCCGGGGTGGCGCCGCGCGGGTCGCGGGCCGGGCTGCCGCCGGGGGCCGGATCGGGCTGCCGGCCGCCCGCGGCGGAACGGTCCGGGGCAGGCTCCCCGAGGACGGCTCCGGGGGTGGCGATGGAGGTGTCGGGCATGCCGGCGCAGCCTAGCCGCGCTTGCCGCAGTCGCGAAGCGTCCGGCTTTCCCGGAGGGCCCTCACCGGCCCATAAAGGGCCAACACGAGAGCAGCGGAACGGGAACGACCACCATGGACAATGCCACCAAGGGCGCCCCCCAGGATTCGCGCACCGCGCGCGTCACCGCCGAGGAAGCCCTGGCCCTGCATTCCGAGGGGCGGCCAGGCAAGCTGGAAATCCGCCTGACCAAGCCGCTGCTGACCGCGCGCGACCTCAGCCTGGCCTATTCGCCGGGGGTGGCGGAGCCCTGCCTCCACATCCACCGTGACCCCGCTTTGGCCTACGACTACACGGCCAAGGGCAACTTCGTCGCCGTGATCTCCAACGGCACTGCCGTGCTGGGCCTGGGCAACCTGGGCGCCCTGGCCTCCAAGCCGGTGATGGAGGGCAAGGCGGCGCTGTTCAAGCGCTTCGCCGACGTGGATTCCATCGACCTGTGCGTCAGCACGGAGGACGTGGACGAGTTCATCAACTGCGTCCGCTATCTCGGCCCCTCCTTCGGCGGCATCAACCTGGAGGACATCAAGGCCCCCGAGTGCTTCGTGATCGAGCAGCGGCTGCGCGAGCTGCTCGACATCCCCGTGTTCCACGACGACCAGCACGGCACCGCCATCGTGGCCGCGGCCGGGCTGATCAACGCCTGCCACCTGACGGGCCGCGACCTGCGTTCCACCAAGCTGGTGATCAACGGTGCCGGCTCGGCCGCCATCGCCTGCGCCGAGCTGGTGCGGGCCATGGGCATCCGGCCCGAGAACATCATCATGTGCGACACCAAGGGCGTGCTGTATCGCGGCCGCACCGAGGGCATGAACCAGTGGAAATCCGCCTACGCGGTGAACACGGAGGCCCGCACCCTGTCGCAGGCGCTGGACGGCGCCGACGCCTTCTTCGGCCTTTCCGTGAAGGGCGCGGTCACCCCCGACATGGTGCGCGCCATGGCCGACCAGCCGATCATCTTCGCCATGGCCAACCCCGACCCGGAGATCACCCCGGACGAGGCCCGCGCCGTGCGCCCGGACTGCATCGTCGCCACCGGCCGGTCCGACTATCCCAACCAGGTCAACAACGTGTTGGGCTTCCCCTTCATCTTCCGCGGCGCGCTGGACGTGCGCGCGTCCACCATCAACGACGCCATGAAGGTCGCGGCGGCCGAGGCGCTGGCCATGCTGGCGCGCGAGGACGTGCCCGAGGAGGTGGCCGGCGCCGGCGGCGGCTTCGCCCTGCGCTTCGGGCCGGAATACATCATCCCCAACGCCTTCGACCCGCGGCTGATCTCGCGCGTGTCGCCCGCGGTGGCCCGCGCGGCGATGGAATCCGGCGTGGCGCGCAAGCCGCTGGCCGACCCCGCGCGCTATGCCCGCGAGCTGGCCGGGCGCCTGGACGCTGCCGCCGGCGCGCTGGAGATGATCACCGAGCGCGTCAAGGCGAACCCGAAGCGCGTGGTCTTCGCCGAGGGCGAGGAGGAGAAGGTGATCCGCGCCGCCATCGCCTTCCGCAACGCCGGCTACGGCACCCCCGTGCTGGTGGGGCGCGAGGACCGCATCCACGCTTCCGTCGCGGGGCTGGGCATCCCGCTGCCGGAGGGCATCGAGATCCACAACGCCGCCCTGTCCGACCAGAACCGGCGCTACGCGGACTACCTGTACGGCCGCAAGCAGCGCGAGGGCTTCCTGTTCCGCGACTGCCAGCGCGCGGTGAACCTGGACCGCAACGTCTTCGCCTCCTGCATGGTGGCGCTGGGCGACGCGGACGCCATGGTCACCGGCACCACGCGCTCCTACTCGGCGACGCTGAAGGGCATCACCATCGCCATCGACCCGGCGAAAGCCGAAGGCGGCACGCCCGGCGTGCTGTTCGGCCTGACGCTGCTGCTGGCCCGGCGTTCCGGCACCGTGCTGATCGCCGACACCGCCATCCATGAGCGCCCGGATGCCGCCACCCTGGCCGCCATCGCCGTGGAATCCGCCGCCCAGGCCCGCCGCCTCGGGCTGGAGCCGCGGGTGGCCTTCCTGAGCTTCTCCAACTTCGGCGACCCGCGCGGCACCATTCCCGGTTCCGTGCGCGACGCGGTGAAGCTGCTGGACGAGCGCGGCGTGGATTTCGAGTACGACGGCGAGATGGCGGCGGACGTGGCGCTCGACCCCACGCTGCGCGTCCACTACCCCTTCTGCCGCCTGACCGGCCCGGCCAACGTGCTGGTGATGCCCGGCCTGCACGCCGCCCACATCCTGTCCAAGGCGGTGCCGCGCCTGACCAGCGCCACCACCATCGGCCCCCTGCTGATCGGCCTGAGCAAGCCCGCCCAGATCGTGCCCATGGAAGCCAGCGTGAACGCCATCCTGGACATGGCCTGCCTCGCCGCCCACGCCGCCGCGGGGCGCTGACGTCCTTCGCCCATCCCTGCGGGTTCGCCGGCGGGTGGGCGCTTTCCGGCCCGGCGGTCGGTTCGGGGCGGGCCAGGGTGGTCGGCGGGGGCGTTGGTTGACCCCTTCGCACGGGGCGCTGCCCTCTGCACCCCAGGCAAAGGCTTCTCCTTTGCCTGCGCCGGGGACCTCGTAGGTCCCCGGACCCCGCCGTGAGTTGGCGCTCGTGGAACCGGGGTCACTTCGCAGGCGTAGCCGCCGCGAAGTGACCCCGGTTCCACGAGCGCCACACTTTTACGAACGGGAGGTCCAGGAACATCAGGTTCCTGGCGGGGGAGCGCGAGGGGGCAGAGCCCCCTCGTGGGTCCCCCAGCACCACGCCGGACACCGCGTTCCGCCCCGAACCGCCGGCTAGGGCCGGAAAGCGCCCACCCCCACCGGCCCTGGGGTGGGCGGGGCGCGGGCGGCGGGGCAGTATGGAGGGAGGCTTGACGCAGGGCTGCAGGCGCGGCGCTTGTGCAAGCGGGGAGGGGGCGCTTAACCCTGCCTGGGCGATGAAGAGCGGACGTGGCCGGGTTGGATCCTGCCGACCAAGGGTTCAGGGGAACGGGGCGAGTGTCTTCACCGGTGAATGCCTACGAACTGCTGATCCGAAGCGTGGTGGACTACGCCATCTACATGCTCGATCCGACCGGCCGGGTGGTCAGCTGGAATCCCGGGGCGGAGCGCATCAAGGGCTACGCGGCCGAGGAAGTGATCGGCGAGCATTTCTCTCGCTTCTACACGGCGGAGGACCGGGCGGCCGGGATTCCCTGGGACGCGCTGCGGATCGCCGCCGAGACCGGCCGCTTCACCGCGGAAGCCTGGCGCATCCGCAAGGACGGCAGCCGCTTCTGGGCGATGGTGGTGATCGACCCCGTGCGCCAGGACGGCGAGCTGATCGGCTTCGCCAAGATCACCCGCGACATGACCGAGCAGCGGGCCGCGCAGCTCGCGATGCTGGAAAGCGAGCGCCGCTTCCGCCTGCTGGTGGAGGGCGTCACCGACTACGCCATCTACATGCTCGACCCCCAGGGCCACGTCACCAACTGGAACGCGGGCGCCGAGCGGATCAAGGGCTACCTCCAGGCCGAGATCGTGGGCGAGCATTTCTCGCGCTTCTACACGCCCGAGGAGCACGAGGCCGGCGTGCCCGCGCGGGCGCTGGAAACCGCCCGCCGCGAAGGGCGCTACGAGGCCGAGGGCTGGCGCCGGCGCAAGGACGGCAGCCGCTTCTGGGCCAGCGTGGTGATCGACGCCATCTACGACGCGGGCGAGCTGATCGGCTTCGCCAAGATCACCCGCGACCTGTCGGAGCGGCGCGAAGCGCAGCTGCAGCTGGAGCAATCACGCGAGCAGCTGTTCCAGGCGCAGAAGATGGAGGCCGTGGGCCACCTCACCGGCGGGCTGGCGCATGACTTCAACAACCTGCTCACCGGCATCACCGGCAGCCTGGACCTGCTCAAGGCGCGGGTGGCGCAGGGCCGCATCGGCGACCTGGACCGCTACATCACCGCGGCGCAGGGGGCGGCCAGCCGGGCCGCGGCGCTGACGCACCGGCTGCTGGCCTTCGCGCGGCGGCAAACGCTGGACCCCAAGCCCACCGACCCGAACCGGCTGGTGGCCGATATGGTGGAGCTGATCCAGCGCACGGTGGGGCCGGAGATCCAGGTGGAAACGGTGCTCGCCACCGGGGTGTGGCCGACGCTGTGCGACCCGAACCAGCTGGAGAACGCGATCCTCAACCTCAGCATCAACGCGCGCGACGCCATGCCCGATGGCGGGCGGCTGAGCATCGAGACCAGCAACACCTGGCTGGACGACCGCGCCGCCCGCGCGCGCGACATGCCGCCGGGCCAGTACGTCGCGGTCAGCGTGTCCGACACGGGAAGCGGCATGCCGCCCGAGGTGGTGGCGCGGGCCTTCGACCCCTTCTTCACCACCAAGCCGATCGGCCAGGGCACCGGGCTGGGCCTGAGCATGATCTACGGCTTCGCCAAGCAGTCGGGCGGGCAGGTGCGGATCCACTCGGCGCCGGGGATGGGCACCACCGTGCGCATCCTGCTGCCCCGGCACCGCGGCGCGGCGGAAGCCGAGGAGGCGCCCGCCGAACTGGCCGCCGCACCCCGCGCCGAGCAGGGCGAAACGGTGCTGGTGGTGGATGACGAGCCCACCGTGCGGATGCTGGTGACGGAGGTGCTGGAGGAGTTGGGCTATGCCGCGATCGAGGCGGCCGACGGCGCCGGGGGGCTGCGGGTGCTGCAGTCGGACGTGCGGCTGGATCTGCTGATCACCGATGTCGGCCTGCCCGGCGGCATGAACGGCCGCCAGATGGCCGATGCGGCGCGACAGACGCGGCCCGGACTGCGCGTGCTGTTCATCACCGGCTATGCGGAGAACGCCGTGGTGGGCAGCGGCCGGATGGAGCCGGGCATGCACGTGCTGACCAAGCCCTTCGCGCTGGACATGCTGGCCAGCCGGATCAAGGCGATCATCACCGGCGGCTGAGGCGGGGCGCGGCGCTGCCGTGCCGTGGGAAGGTGGCCCCGCCTGTCCGGGCGATGCCGCCCTGCACCGATCCGGTCCGGGGCGAAAACCTCGATCGGTGAGGGCTGCTACCGACCCAAACCGGACTGTTGCGACGGTAATTCGGACGGCCGGGTCTGGCCGTAAACGGCAGTTCCGCTTCGGGCGGAACACTCGGGAAAGCGGCCGCCGAACCCTCGGGTGGAGGCGTTCCTATTCACCAAGTGCCGCTATATCTGAACGACGGGCGGTTCGCTCGATCGCATCGGCGATGGTCCGGTACAGGGGCGGGGGCAGATCGTGCCCCATCCCTTGGATCGGTAGCCATTCCGCGCCGGGGATGGACGCTGCGGTATCCTCCCCGCATGCGAGCGGAAACAGGGCATCATCCGTTCCGTGCACGACAAGGGTCGGCACCCGGATCACCGATAGCCTGGTTCGCCGATCACCGGAAAGTGCGATCGCGGCGAGTTGCCGCCCGAAGCCGCCTCGGACGTAACCGCGGCGCAGTTCCGCGCCGATGAGCGTCCGGTGCGCCTCTTCGTCCAGAGGGTAGGAACTTCCGGCGATCCGCTGCGCGAAGGTGACGGTACGTTCGATGAAGCCTGCCTCGTCCAAAGCCGGATCGGGTGTTGGGCGCACCATCAATGCCATTGCATCGGGTGCGGCCGATGGCAGGCCCGGATTGCCCGAACTCGACATGATCGAGGTGAGGGATCGCACGCGCGAGGAGTGCTCGCTCGCCATGATCTGCGCGATCATGCCTCCCATCGAGCGGCCGACGACGTGGGCTCGGCGGATGGAAAGGGCGTCGAGCAGGCTGACCGCGTCCAAGGCCATGTCGTCGAGCGTGTAGGCGAGATCCGGTCGTCGCCCTTCGGCGAGCGCCGCGGCCAAGGTCCCGAAATCCATCGCGCCGTGCTCGGTGAAGTGCGTCGACTGTCCCGTGTCGCGGTTGTCGAACCGCACGACGCGATAGCCGCGCGCGGCCAACTCGGCGCAGAAAGGGTCAGTCCAGCGGATCATCTGCGTGCCGAGCCCGGCGATCAGAAGGATCGTCTCGGACGCCTCGTCGCCGAAGCTGTCATAGGCCAGGGTGTTGCCGTTGGCCGCAACGCTGGCCGACATGCGCTCCGGGTTCAAATCCGGACAGCCCGGAGTTGCTCCACCCAATGGGCCAGGCGCGCTCTCATCACCCGGTCCCGAACGTGGCCGATCGCCTCCTCATCCAGCCGCTCGACGACCTCGAAGCTGAAAGCCTCGGCTCCATGAGCGTTCCAGGTGCTCTGGAGCGAACGGTGCGGGTGTGTGCCCTGCCGAAGCGTGAACCAGAGGCGATTCCGGATCGTGGACAGGTCGGGCGCACTGCCGACCCAGACGTCTCCGGACGTCGCGCAGCGGACGGCGTAGATCCCGCCCTCGACCTTCCGCTCCTTGTAAGCGCTCACGGCCGCCCTTCGGTCCTCGTGTCTCATCGGGTGCCCTCAACGTTCAGAGCAACGCTATCCAGGCGAGCGGCGGTCCACAATATCACCCGGGTAAAATTGACGGTCGAGGCAGCACCGGGTAGGGAGGGCGGAGCGGAGGGGCCATGTCGGACGTTTCGGAGAGGACTTGCACGGCGTTCGTGGGCATGCGGCAGCTCGCCAGCGGTGCACTGATCGACGTGGCTCTCGCGGTGAAGGCGAAGCAGGCGGAAGGAGGAGGCGAGCCGATCCTGGCCTTCGATGACGGATCGGGCGCTGTCATCGACTTCGACCTGCGTGGAACCACAGCGGACATCGCGGAGAGGCTTGCGGAACGTGAAGGGGCGGGAAGCCTCGCGACCGGTATTCAGGGTGGGCCGGGCATCGAGCCTCCTGCAAGGACGCGCGGTCGCCCAAAGCTGGGCGTTACTGCACGTGAGGTGACGCTACTCCCTCGGCAGTGGGAATGGCTGGCGTCCCAGCCGGGGGGCGCATCACAGGCATTGCGGCGCCTCGTCGATGAAGCGCGGCGGGCGGATGGCGGTAAGACACGGGCAAGGGCAGCCCGAGAGGCCGCCTACCGCTTCCTTTCGGCCTTGGCTGGCGATCTGCCCGGGTTCGAGGAGGCAATCCGGGCACTCTTCGCCGGAGATGCCCAAGGCTTTGCCGACCACATGAAAGCCTGGCCTTCGGACGTCCGAAACCACGCGCTGAAGCTTGCGGCGCTCATCTGAGTAGACCGGCGGCGAACGGCCCGGATATGCTTCTGAAACAACGTCGCCGCTTCAGGGCTACCGCGCGGGAAGCCGAACGACCGCCTGCCATCTAACCGGGACCACGTCCGCTTTCCGGAAGGCGACAACGCCACGCGAACCGCCGAGATGGGCGCGAAGTAGCCGCTGGCGCCGTAGGATGGCAATGTTCGCTCCCCACCCACCCCAGTCGTGCTTGGCTAGGTTTTCACCCTAGCGTTCCAGCCGGATGTTCACGGTGCGCGCCACCGCGCCCCATTTCTCGAACAGCGCTTCCACCTCGGCCCGCAGCGCTTCCGGCCCGCCCGGCGAGGGGATCAGGTAGAGCGCCGCGAGGCGCTGCTGCACGTCGGGCATGGCAGTGATCCGCAGCAGCGCGTCGGCCAGCTTGTTCACCACCGGCTGCGGCGTGCCGCGCGGGGCGAAGAGCGCCGACCAGGCGTCGATGGTGATCTCGGGGAAGCCCAGCTCCGTCATGGTGGGGACGTCCGGCAGGTTGGGCAGCCGCCGGGCGGAGGTCACGGCCAGGGCGCGCAGCCGCCCGCCCTCGATCCCCGGCATCTGCGACCCGCCTTCCGACAGGGTCATGGTGACCTCGTTGTTGGCCACCGCGTTGGCGGAATCGCCCGAGCCGCGATAGGCCACGTAGGTGAAGCTGGTGCCGGCGCGCAGGTTCAGCAGTTCCGTGGCGAACTGGAAGGCGGCGGTGGAAGCGCCATAGGTCATCCGGCCGGGCTGCGCCTTGGCCGCGGCGATCAGCTCCGCGAAGGTGCGGTAGGGGCTGGAAGCCGAAACGCTGAGCAGCAGCGGCAGGCCGAGCAGCTTGGCCACCGGCACCAGGTCGCGCCGGGAATCGTAGGGCAGGCGGTCATAGGTGAGGGCGTTGAACACGATCGGCCCCAGCGAGCCCATCAGCAGCGTGTAGCCGTCCGGGGCGGCGTGCACCACGGCCTCCGTGCCCACGATGCCCTGGGCGCCGGAGCGGTTCTCCACCACCACGGGCTGGCCCAGCAGCTCCGTCAGCTTGCTGCCGTACAGGCGGGCGAGGACGTCGTTGGTGCCGCCGGGGGCATAGGGCATCACGATGCGGATCGGCCGGTCGGGGAAATTCGCCGCGGCATCCGGCCCGGCGGCGCCCGGGGCAGGGCCCGGGACCGTGCCGGCACCCTGCGCCGCCGCGCGGCGCGGCGCGGCCAGCATCGCGGCGCCCAGCGCGCCGAGCAGGTGGCGTTTGTTCATCATGCGCGTATTCCCCCCGTGGATTTTGGCCCAGCAGGCCAGCCGCACCGGGCCGGTGCAAGGGGAAAGCGCGCATGTCCCGCGCCGCCACCCCTGGCGCCGGCGGGCGGGCGGCGGCACATAGCGCCCATGGCCATGGACCCCGACGCCCTGCTCGACCGCCGCCGGCTCAAGCGCTCCCGCGCCCTGTGGCGCGGCGGCGCGGTGCTGGCCGCCCTGCTGGCGGTGGCGGCCTGGGCCGGCACGGTCGGCCCGGCCGGCAAGGCGACCGGCTTCGGGCGCTCCCCCGTGGTGCGGCTCACCGTGGCCGGCACCATCACGGAGGACCGCGAGGTGATCGAGGCGGTGGACGCCGCCGCGCGCGACAGCTCCGTGCGCGCCCTGATCCTGGCGGTGAACAGCCCCGGCGGCACGGTGGGCGGCGGCGAGGCGATCCACGCGGCGCTGAGCCGCTTCCGCGATGCGGGCAAGCCGGTGGTGGCCACCATGGGCGGCACCGCGGCCTCGGCCGGCTACATGATCGCCATGCCGGCGGAGCGCATCTTCGCCCGGGACTCGACGCTGACCGGCTCCATCGGCGTGCTGCTGCAGTCCTTCAACATCGAAGGGCTGCTGGCCACCGTGGGGGTGCGGGCGGAGACGCTGACCTCCGGCCCGCTCAAGGCGCAGCCCAGCCCCTTCGCGCCGCTGAGCGAGGAAGGGCGGCGGGTGCTGCAGGGCGTGATCGCCGACCTGCACGGCCGCTTCGTCCACATGGTGGCCGAAGGGCGCCGCCTGCCGGAGGAGCGGGTGCGCGAGTTGGCGGACGGGCGGGTCTATTCCGGCCACCAGGCGCTGGGCCTGGGGCTGGTGGACGCCATCGGCGGCGAGCGCGAGGCGCGCGCCTGGCTGCGGGAGAAGCACGACATCCCCGAAAGCCCCACGGCGCGCGAACTGGACACCACCGGCGGCCCCGGCCTGTCGCGCCTCCTCACCGGCATGGTGCAAACCGTTGTTTCCGAAGGGCTTGCCCGGCTGGGCCTCGTTGACGGGGCGGTTGCTCTTTGGCAGCCTTCGCTTCGGTGAGCAGGGTGGGCGGGATACGGGATGACCAGGTCGGAGCTGATCGCCTCGTTGGCCCAGGCCAATCCGCACCTGCGCCAGCCCGATATCGAGCTGATCGTGGCCACGATCTTCGAGGAAATCTCCGCCGCCCTGTCGCGCGGCGACCGGGTGGAGCTGCGCGGCTTCGGCGCCTTCACCGCCAAGCAGCGCGACCCCCGCACCGGCCGCAACCCCCGCACCGGCGAATCGGTGGCGGTGTCGGGCAAGGCCGTGCCGTATTTCAAGCCGGGCAAGGAACTGCGCGAGCGGGTCAATGGCGGCCCGCTGCAGCTGCGGGGCAAGCCCGCCGCCGCCGACTGAGCATCGACCGGGTCCCGGCTTGCGCCGCGGCCCGCGTATTTCAAGGCCCATTTCGAGGATCGTGGTGATGTGGCGTTGGGTGCTGATCGCGCCGCTGCTGGTGGTGCTGGTGATCTTCGCGCTGTCCAACACGCAGCCGGTGGATGTGGGCTTCTGGCCGTTCGACCTGACCTGGCAGACGCCGCTCTCGGTGGCGGTGCTGTCGGTGTCGGCGCTGGCCTTCCTGGTCGGCGCCGTCGTGGCCTGGGCCAGCGGCATGCCGCAGCGCCGCCGGGCGCGCGACCTGTCCAACGCGTCCCGCCTGCTGCAGGCGGAGGTGGAGCAGCTGCGCGCGGAGGCCGCCAAGCCGGTGCCGGGCAGCGCGGCCACCGCCGCGCCCGCCACCACGCGGCGCCCCGCCACGGCGCTGCCGGCGCCCTGAGGCGCCCCGGGCCGTGCCGCGCGCATCCTGTTCTGCCCGGCCCGCGAGGCGCCGGCGGCAGGCGCCTGAACGCCTTGTGCCGAATCCGGGTGCCTGACCCATGCCGCTGATCCGGCGCCCGCAATCCGGGCGGCAGCAGATCATCGCCGCGATCGACACGGCCGACCCGGCGCGGGCCGCGGCGCTGTGCCGGGCGCTGGCGCCGGAGGTCGGGCTGCTCAAGATCGGGCTGGAGCTGTTCGTCGCCGCCGGGCCGGCGGCGGTGCGGGACGCCGCGGCGCGGGCCCCGGTGTTCCTAGACCTGAAGTTCCACGACATCCCCAACACCGTGGCCGGGGCGGTGCGCTCGGCGGCCGCCCTCGGCCCGGCCATGCTGACGATCCACGCCGCCGGCGGCGCGCCCATGGTGCAGGCGGCCCGCCGCGCCGCGGAGGAAGCGGGCGGCGCGGACCGCCCCGCCATCCTGGCGGTCACCGTGCTGACCAGCCTGGACGCCGCCACCCTGGCCGCCACCGGCGTGGCCGGCGGCCCGGCGCAACAGGTGCTGCGCCTCGCGCGCGTGGCGCTGGAGAACGGGGCGGACGGGCTGGTGTGCTCGCCGCAGGAAGTGTCCCGGCTGCGCGACGCCTTCGGCGACGAGCCGATGCTGGTGGTGCCGGGCATCCGCCCCGCCGGCTCCCCCGCCGGCGACCAGGCCCGCACCGCCACCCCCGCCGAGGCGCTGGCCGCCGGCGCCGACTGGCTGGTGCTCGGCCGGCCGCTGACCGGTGCGGCCGACCCCGCCGCCGCCGCCCGCGCGGTGGCGGCGGAACTGCCGCGCTGAGCCCGGTGCCGTGACCGAGGTCAAGATCTGCGGCCTCAACGACGCCGCCGGGCTGGAGGCCGCCTGGCGCGCCGGGGCGGATTACGTGGGGTTCGTGTTTATTCCCGCCTCGCCCCGCGCCGTGACGCCCGCGGCGGCGGCCGCCCTGTCCGCCGCCCTGCCGTCCCGCGCGGCGGGGGGGCCGTCCCGCGTCGGCCTGTTCCTGGACCCCGCCGATGCCGAGGTGGCGGCCGTGCTCGCCGCGCTGCCGCTGGATTTCCTGCAGCTGCACGGCGAGGAGACGCCCGAACGCTGCGCCGCCCTGCGCGCCCGCTTCGGCATCCCCGTGATGAAGGCGCTCGGGGTCGCCACCGCCGCCGACCTGCTGCTGCTGGAAGCCTATGCCCCCGCGGTGGACCGCTTCCTGCTGGACGCCAAGCCGCCGCCCGGCGCCGCCCTGCCCGGCGGCAATGCCCTGCGCTTCGACTGGGCGCTGCTCGCCGGCCACGCCGTGCCGCGCCCCTGGCTGCTGGCCGGCGGGCTGACCCCCGACAACGTGGCGGAGGCGCTGGGCCGGTCCGGCGCGCCGGGGGTGGACGTGTCCTCGGGCGTCGAGCGCGCGCGGGGGGTCAAGGACCCCGGCCGCATCGCCGCCTTCGTGGCGGCGGCGCGGCGCCCGGCCTGAGCGTGCCCCGCCCCGGCGGCCCGGGCAGGCCGTGCTCCCGCCACCCGGGCAGGCCGTGTCTCCGCCATCCGGGCGGGCCGCGTCCCAGCGGCGCGGCGGCGCGCCGGTGATGCGGCCCGCGCATATCGGCCTCGCCCTGCTGGTGGCGGCGATCTGGGGCTTCAACTTCGTGGTGATCCATCTCGGGCTGGGCAGCATGCCGGCGCTGCTGCTGGCCGCGCTGCGCTTCGTGGTGGCCGCCCTGCCGGTGGTGCTGCTGCCCCGCCCGGCCGTGTCCTGGCCGCGGCTGGTCGCGATCGGGCTGTTCCTGTTCGTGGGGCAGTTCGCGCTGCTGTTCACCGGCATGGCGCAGGGCATGCCGCCGGGTCTGGCTTCCGTGACGCTGCAGGCCCAGGGCTTCCTGACCGCGCTGCTGGCGGCCGCGGTGCTGCGCGAGAGGCCCGGCCCGCGCCAGATCGCCGGCATCGCGGTGGCCTTTGCCGGGCTGGGGGTGATCGCGCTTTCGGTCGGGGAGGGCGGCGTGACCCCGTTGGGCTTCGGCCTCAGCCTGGGGGCGGCGGCGAGCTGGGCGGTGGGCAACGTCCTGCTGCGCGGCGCCGGTCGGGTGGACATGCTGGCGCTGATGGTCTGGCTCAGCCTGGTGCCGCCGCTGCCGCTGCTGTGTCTGTCCCTCTGGCTCGACGGTCCGGCCGCCCTGGGCGCGGCCCTGGCGGGGATCAGCTGGGTCGGGGCGGGCGCCGTGCTCTACCTCGCGGTGCTGGCGACGCTGGTGGGCTTCGGCCTCTGGGGGCAGCTGCTGAAGCTCTACCCCGCTTCCACCGTGGCGCCGTTTTCCCTGCTGGTGCCGATCTTCGGCACCCTGTCCGCCGCCCTGGTGCTGGGCGAGCGCTTCGGCCCCCTGCGCCTGCTGGGCATGGCGCTGATCCTGCTCGGCCTCGCGGTCACCGTGCTGCCCTGGCCGCGCAGGCTGCGCCCCCGCCCGGCCGCGCCGCGGCCCTGACCACTGGCCCCGGCCCGAACACCCGGGCGCAACCGATCAACGCGGCACCCGAAGCCATGCCCCAGCCGCCGGGCGCCACCGGAGCCCAGCGGGGCGCGGATGGCGGGCGGCAGGGTATGTGGGGCGCGGGCGTTGCGCGGCCCTACCCGTAGGGCGCGACAGGGCTTATCTGCGGGGACGACTGGGGAATGCCGCACCGTGAACGAGATCCTGCCCAACAGCCTGCGCAGCGGCCCTGACGGCCGCGGCCGTTTCGGCGACTTCGGCGGCCGCTTCGTGGCCGAAACGCTGATGCCCAACATCCTGGAGGTCGAGCAGGCCTACGAGGCGGCGCGGCAGGACCCGGCCTTCGAGCAGGAATGGCGGCTGCTGCTGAAGGACTACGTGGGCCGGCCCTCGCCGCTGTGGTTCGCCGAGCGGCTGACGAAGCACCTCGGCGGCGCCCGCGTCTACTTCAAGCGCGAGGAGCTGAACCACACCGGAGCGCACAAGATCAACGCGGTGCTGGGGCAGATCCTGCTGGCCCGCCGGATGGGCAAGACCCGCATCATCGCGGAAACCGGCGCCGGGCAGCACGGCGTGGCCACCGCCACCGCCTGCGCGCTGTTCGACCTGCCCTGCACCGTGTTCATGGGCGCCACCGACGTGGAGCGGCAGCGGCCCAACGTGTTCCGCATGAAGCTGCTCGGCGCCGAGGTGAACGCCGTGACCTCCGGCGCGGCGACGCTGAAGGACGCGATGAACGAGGCCCTGCGCTACTGGGTCGCCAATGTCGAGGACACCTACTACTGCATCGGCACGGTGGCCGGGCCGCACCCCTATCCGGCCATGGTGCGCGACTTCCAGAGCGTGATCGGCGACGAGACGCGCGAGCAGATCATGGCCGCCGAAGGGCGCCTGCCGGATGCCGTGGTCTGCGCGGTGGGCGGCGGTTCCTCCGCCATGGGCATCTTCCACCCCTTCCTGGACGACCCGGAGGTGGCGCTGATCGGCGTCGAGGCCGCGGGGCGGGGGATCGAGAGCGGCGAGCACGCGGCGGCGATCAACGGCGGCCGCCCCGGCGTGCTGCACGGCAACAAGACCTACCTGCTGCAGGACAACCACGGCCAGATCACCGAGGCGCACTCGATCTCCGCCGGGCTGGACTATCCCGGCATCGGCCCGGAACATTCCTGGCTGCACGAGATCGGCCGCGTCCAGTATGTCGGCGCCACCGATGACGAGGCGCTGTCCGCCTTTCAGCTGTGCTGCAAGCTGGAAGGCATTATCCCCGCGTTGGAGTCCGCCCACGGCCTGGCCGAGATCATCAAGCGCGCGCCCACCATGGGCGCGGACAAGATCATCGTGCTGAACCTGTCGGGGCGCGGCGACAAGGACATCTTCACCGTGGCCCACCACCTCGGGGCCGAGCTGTGAGTGGCCGTATCGCCGCCCGCTTCGCGGCCCTGCGCGCCGAAGGGCGCGGCGGGCTGATCCCCTTCATGACGGCCTACGACCCCGACCCCGCCACCTCCATGGCGATGCTGCGCGGCATGCCGGGGGCGGGGGCGGACCTGATCGAGATCGGCGTGCCCTTCACCGACCCCGCCGCCGACGGGCCCACCGTGCAGCGCGCCGGGCAGCGGGCGCTCAAGGCCGGGGGCAGCCTGGCCGGGGCGCTCGCCATGGTGCGCGACTTCCGCCGCGACGACGACGAAACGCCGGTGGTGCTGATGGGCTACCTGAACCCCATCCTGGCCTACGGCACGGAGCGCTTCTGCGCCGACGCGTCCGCGTCCGGCGTGGACGGGCTGATCGTGGTGGACATGCCGCCGGAGGAATCCGACGAACTGACGCCCTACAGCACCCCCTGCGGGCTGGACCTGATCCGGCTGGTGGCCCCCACCACCGACGACGCGCGGCTGCCGCTGGTGCTGGATGGGGCGGGGGGCTTCGTTTACCACGTCGCCATCACCGGCATCACCGGCACCCGCTCGGGCGCCGCGGAGGACCTGGCGCAGGCCATCCCGCGCGTGCGGGCGCATACCGGGTTGCCGATCGCCATCGGCTTCGGCATCCGCACCCCCGAGCAGGCGGCGCAGGCCGTGCGGGTGGCCGATGCCGCCGTGGTGGGCTCCGCCCTGATCGACACGCTGGCGCAGTCGCTGGACGCCGAGGGCCGCGCCCGCCCCGACACCGTCCGCCGCGTGCTGGACGAGGTGCGCGCCCTGTCCGAAGCGGTGCGCGAGGCCCGCATGGCGGGCTGAGCCCCGCGCCCCCGGCCTGGGCGCCAGCCGCGGCGTCGGGCGGCTGTTGCCCACGCACCGGCGCGCCGGCCTCGAGGATGGGGAGCCGCCAGCCAGAACCGGCGGCCGGCTCGGGGCGCGGTGTCGCCGGGAAGGGGGCTGTGGCCCCGCGGCAACCCGTGCGGGACGGATCATCCGGGGGCTGCAACCTTCGACGGCCAGCGAACGTCTCGGTTACAGGACCGATACACGGCCTGCCGCCCACGCCGCTCGGGGTGGGAGACCGGCGCGCCGCGGAGCGGTCCGTCAGGCATTGCCGTGAGGAGACGCTGAGATGACCCTGATCCTGATCATCATCGTCCTGTTCCTGCTGTTTGGCGGCGGCGGCTATTACGGCTACCGCTCCGGCTATTACGGCGGCGGCGGCTTCGGCGGGCTGCTCGGCCTGCTGGTGATCATCCTGGTGCTGTTTCTGCTCTTCGGCGGCTCCTACCGGGGCTTCTAGCGCCCGGCCCCGCCGGCCCGCGCGCGTCCCGGCGTGCGCGGGCTTCCCCCGCGGCCAGCCACCCCGCGCAGGCCGTTCCGCAGCCTCAGCCCGCGCGGCCGGCCAGCCGTTCCAGCAGCCCGCGCGCCGTGTCCTCCGGCCCCGCCTGTTCCAGCAGCTCGCGCATCCGGCGCATCTGCCGCCGCGTTTCGTGCAGCTGGTCCAGCAACGACAGCACCACCGGCACGGCGCTCTCGCCCACCTCCAGCTCGTCGCGCAGCTCCACGATCAGCTGCACGCGCGCCACGTCGATCTCGCGGAACACGGGCTGCCCGTTCTGCCGCTCCGGGCGCACCCAGTCCTCGGCGATCCAGCGCTGCAGCGCCGCCTCGTCCAGCCCGCGGACGCGGCCCAGGACAGCCCCGACCGTGATCATCCCTCGCCTCCGTTCTTCCACAGGTCGCGCCGCGGGTCCGCCGGGTGTTTCGGCACCCAGTCGCGCAGGAACTCCTCCAGCGCCGGGTCCACCGGGCCCCGCACCAGCGTCAGCGTCACGAACAGGTCGCCCGCCGGCTGGCCGCCGCCTTCCGCCACGCCGCGGCCGCGCAGCCGCAGCTGCGTGCCGGCGTCGGCGCCCCTGGGCACGTTCAGCGCCACCTCGCCGCGCGGGGTCGGCACCGTCACCTTGGCGCCCAGCACCGCCTCGGCCAGCGTCACCGGCACGTCCAGCAGCAGGTTGCGGCCGTCCCGCCGGAAGAAGGGGTGCGGGGCCACCGCGACCTCGATCAGCGCGTCGCCCTCCGGGCCGCCATTCGCCCCCGGCCCGCCCTTGCCGCGCAGGCGCAGCACCTGGCCGTCCTCCAGCCCCGGCGGGATGCGGACGTCCAGCGACTGCCCGCCCGGCAAGGTCAGGCGCTGCGTGGCGCCGTTCACCGCGTCCAGAAAGGGCACTTCCAGCCGGTACTGCGCGTCGCGCCCCCGCCGCGGCCGGGTGCCACCGCCGGCCCCGCCGCCGCCCTGGCGGAAGAAGCCGCCGAACAACTCGTCCAGCTCTTCCGGGTCCAGGTCGCCCATCGGTCCGCCCGCCGTGCCGCCGGCCCAGCCGCCGCCGCGCCGGTAGGCACGGCCCTGCGAGCCTTCCGCGAAATCCCGGTAGAAATTGCGCTCCGGCCGTTCCTGGCCGGAAGCGTCGATCTCGCCGCGGTCGAAGCGGGCGCGCTTCTCGGGGTCGGAGAGCAGGTCATGCGCCGTGCTGGCCGCCTTGAAGCGCTCCTCCGCCGCCGCATCGCCGGGGTTCAGGTCGGGGTGGTTCTTCTTGGCGAGGGCCCGGTACGCCTTGCGGATCTCCTCCGCGCTGGCGGTACGGCTCACGCCCAGGGTCTGATAGGGATCGTCGTTCGCCATGCCGTGCGCATCAACGCGCGAGCCGGGCGAAAGGTCCAGGGGTGACGCGCGTCGCTCGCGGCAAAGCGCGCTCGGGGGCGTGGTGCCCGGTGGCCCGTGGGAGGCTCTGCCTCCCACACCCTCCGCCGGGGAGGTACGACCTCCCCGGACCCCGCGATGAGTTATGCCCTGGCTGGACACGGTGTCTCTGCGCGCGCGTAGCCGCCGCGCAGAGACACCGTGTCCAGCCAGGGCACCAAAAACACCTCGTAGGTCCAGGAGGCCGTTGCTTCCTGGCGGGGGTGCAGGGGGCAGGGCCCCCTGCGGGCCTCCCGGCACCACGCCCGCCGAAGCCCCTTGCGCCGCGGTGGGGGACGCGCCTACCTCCCGCCCTCCGGCGCGGCGGGGCGGTTCCCGTTCGGGCGGCCGTGTGGTGGGGCGTGATGAACTGGATTTCCGACTGGGCGCTGCCGAAGATTCAGACGCTGTTCGGCGCCAAGCGGGACGTGCCGGAGAACCTCTGGACGAAGTGCCCGGCCTGCGAGCAGATGATCTTCCACCGTGACCTGGAACGCGGGCTGCACGTTTGCCCGCATTGCGGCCACCACCTGCGGATCGGCGCCATCAAGCGGCTGGACTACACGCTGGATGCCGGCTGGCAGCGCATCGAGCTGCCCCGCGCCCCCGCCGACCCGCTGCGCTTCCGCGACCAGCGCCGCTACGCCGACCGGCTGAGGGACGCGCAGACCAAGATCGGCATGGACGACGCGGTGGCCGTGGCACACGGCGCCATCGAGGGCCGCCGCGCCGTGGTGGCCGCCTTCGAATTCGCCTTCATGGCCGGCTCCATGGGCGCCGGGGTGGGCGAGGCGCTGGTCACCGCCGCCCGGCTGGCGGTGCTGCAGGACGCGCCGCTGATCGTCTTCACCGCCTCCGGCGGGGCGCGGATGCAGGAAGGCGCCGTCAGCCTGATGCAGATGCCGCGCACGGTGATCGCGACGCGCATGGTGAAGGAGGCCGGGCTGCCCTTCTTCGTGGTGCTCTGCGACCCCACCACCGGCGGCGTCACGGCGTCCTTCGCCATGCTGGGCGACGTGCAGATCGCCGAGCCCGGGGCGCTGATCGGCTTCGCCGGCGCCCGCGTGATCGAGCAGACCGTGCGCGAAACCCTGCCCGAGGGCTTCCAGCGTGCGGAATACCTGCTGGAACACGGCATCCTCGACATGGTGGTGCCGCGCGGCGAGATGAAGGCGACCCTGGCGCGGCTGATCTCCCTGCTGCGCGAGCCCAGCCTGGCGCCGGCGGAGGGGGACCTGGCACCGGCCCTGGCGGAGGTCGCCATCCTGCCGCCCACGGAGCCCGCGCAGCCCGGCGCCTGAGAGCGCGCGCGGAGCGCCGCCGCGTGGCCCTGTCCCCGCCCGCACCGCCCGGCACCGCGGCCGCGCCCAACCTGGCTGCGCCCGACCCGGCGGCGGCCATGCCCTTCGCCCTCGGCTCCGGCCGGTCGGAGGCGATCATCGACCGGCTGCACGGCCTGCACCCCAAGCTGATCGACCTCAGCCTGGGGCGGCTGCAGCGCTGCCTCGCCGCCCTGGGCCACCCCGAGCAGCGGCTGCCGCCGGTGGTCCACGTTGCCGGCACCAACGGCAAGGGCAGCACCTGCGCCTTCCTGCGCGCTGCCGGCGAGGCGGCGGGGCTGCGCGTGCACGTTTATACCTCCCCCCACCTGGTCCGCTTCCACGAGCGCATCCGCCTCGCCGGCCGGCTGGTGGATGAGCCGGTGCTGGCCGCGACGCTGGAGGAGGTGGAGGCCGCCAATGCCGGCCTGCCCATCACCGTGTTCGAGATCACCACCGCCGCCGCGATCCTGCTGTTTTCCCGCGTTCCGGCGGAGCTGCTGGTGCTGGAGGTCGGGCTGGGCGGGGCCTTCGACGCCACCAACGTGGTGGACCGCCCGGCCGCCTGCGCCATCGCCTCCGTCTCCATGGACCACATGGATTTCCTGGGCGACACGCTGGGGGCCATCGCGACGGAGAAGGCCGGCATCGCCAAGCCCGGCGTCCCCCTGGTGACCGGCTTCCAGCCGCCCGAGGCCCTGGCGGCGATCGAGCGCGTGGCGGCGGCCCGGGGTGCCCCCCTGCTGCGGCGCGGCCGCGACTGGAGCCTGGACGCCCGCCCCGAAGGGTTGCGCTACGCCGATGCGCGCGGGGCGCTGGACCTGCCGTTGCCGGCGCTGCCCGGCCCGCACCAGGCGGAGAATGCGGCGCTGGCGGTGGCGGCGCTGCGGGCCTGGAACCCGCCCTGGCTGGACGCCGCCGTCCTGTCGGAGGGCCTGCGCACCGCCACCTGGCCGGCGCGGCTGCAGCGGCTGGGCGGCCCCTTGGCGGCGACCCTGCCGCCGGGCTGGGAGCTCTGGCTGGATGGTGGCCACAATGCCGGGGCCGGGGAGGCGATCGCCGCCCAGCTCGACCGCTGGCGGGCGGAGGACCCCGCGCGGCCCGTGCACCTCGCGGTGGGGATGAAGGCGTCCAAGGCGGCCGCCGACTTCCTGCGGCCGATCCTGCCGCGCGCCGCCTCGCTCTGGGCGGTGGCGGAGCCGGGGCAGCACCTGGCGATGACCCCGGAGCAGATCGTGGCGGCGTCGGGTGGGACGGCGCGGATCGGCCCGCGGGTGGCGGATGCGCTGGGCGTTCTGGCTGCGGCCGGCGGCCCGCCGGCGCGGGTGCTGGTGTGCGGCAGCCTTTATCTGGCGGGGGAGGTGCTCAAGCTCACGGGGGCGGCGCCGGACTGAGGCGGAGGCGCTGCGGCAGCGGGGCACCGGGACTGTTGCGAATTTTTAACAAATATCAACCCTTGCGGCGTTGTCCCGGTTCAGCATCGATGCTGCAGTCGGTGTTAAACCGTAACGGTGGGGCCTTCGCATGGCGGTATTCAACGGCTTGCCCTCGGGCGACAGCTTCAACGGCCGCGGCGGCTTCAACGACCAGTACAACGGCAATGGCGGCTTCGACACCCTGTCCTATGCCGGCCTCGCCGGCACGATCAGCCTGACCTATGCCAGCTACGACAGCCCCGGCGCCGGCAACACGGTGGTGAAGAGCGGCGGGCTGGGCACCGACACGATCGCTTCCATCGAGCGGGTGATCGGCAGCGCCGGCAGCGACACCTTGGCCGTGACCTTCGCCAGCAGTTCGGCCAGCGTCTACCTCGATGGCGGCGGCGGGGCCGACACCATCCGGGGCAACAGCCTGTCCAACGTCTACGCCGACTACTTCAGCAGCAGCACGGGCGTGGCCGCGGACCTCGCGGCCGGCACCGCGACCGTGGGCGGCGTCACCGACACCCTGAACAACATCCGCGCGGTGCGGGGCGGGTCGGGCAACGACACGCTGCTGGGCGACAACAACAACAACCGTTTCCAGCCTGTCACCGGCACCGACACGGTGGATGGGCGGGGCGGCTTCGACACCCTGGTCACCGGCAACAACGCTGCCATCACCGTTGTGCTCAGCGCGGTGGGCCAGGGCACGGTGACCACCGCGGGCCTCAACGCGACGACGAATTTCGTCAACCTGGAGGAGGTGGTCGGCAACCTCGCCAATGACAGCTTCACGGGATCGGCCGGCGACGACTGGTTCGCCCCCGGGGGCGGCAGCAACCTGGCCAATGGCGGGGCCGGGTTCGACTTCCTCGACTACAGCTGGTTCTTCACCAACGGGGTGCAGGTGCGATCGGGCGTGGTCGGCAGCCTGGCCACCGGCAGCGTGAGCAACCTTTACGGCGGCACCGACAGCTTCACCGGCTTCGAGGGATTGCAGGGCAGCGACGGGGCCGACGACCTCGCCGGCGCCGATCTCGGGCCGAACCAGCGCGCCATGCTGCGCGGCGGCGAGGGCAACGACGTGCTGCGCGGCGCCCCCACGGGCTGGACCGCGGCCGACTACAGCGCCAGCGCCCTTTCCGCCGCCGTCACCGTCAACCTCGCCGCCGGCACCGCCGCGGACGGGCAGGGCGGCACCGACACGCTGGTGGGGATCAACGCCGCCCGCGGGTCCCGCTTCAACGACAGCCTGACCGGCAACGATGTGGCGAACTGGCTCACCGGCGGCGCGGGCAACGACACCCTGCGCGGGGCCGGCGGCAATGACCGCCTGGCGGGCGACGAGGGCAACGACCTGCTGGACGGCGGCGCGGGCACGGACTGGGTGGACGTGCAGTCGGCCGGCCGCCGCGGCAGCAGCTTCGCGCTGCAGGGCAATGGCGACGTGACGCAGACCCGCGGTGCCCAGGTGGACACCTTCCGGGGCGTGGAAACCGCCGTGTTCGCTGATGGCCGGATGGTGTTCGACGCCGCCGACCCGGCGGCGCAGGTGGTGCGGCTGTACAACGCCGCCCTGGCGCGCGGCCCGGAACAGGCCGGGCTGAACTTCTACATCGACGCCCTGCAGCACGGCCGCCCGCTGGCGGAGATCGCCGCCGGCTTCAACGGCAGCCCGGAGTTCCAGGCCCGCTACGGAGCCAACCTGTCGCTGGATGCCTATCTCGGCCAACTCTACCAGAACGTCCTCGGCCGCGGGGCCAGCGAGGCCGAGCTGCAATACTACCGCGACCGCGCTGCGGCCGGCGACAGCCGGGAAACCTTTCTGGCCAATTTCTCGGAAAGCCCGGAAAACCAGGCGCGCACCGCCGGGCTGGTGCAGAACGGCATCTGGGACGTGTCGGAAAGCGCGGCCCAGGTGGCGCGCCTCTACG
The DNA here is from genome assembly GCF_047690175.1 of Roseomonas sp. BN140053. Taxonomy (NCBI): domain Bacteria; kingdom Pseudomonadati; phylum Pseudomonadota; class Alphaproteobacteria; order Acetobacterales; family Roseomonadaceae; genus Roseomonas; species Roseomonas sp. BN140053. The sequence goes on from NZ_JBLLEB010000003.1 coordinate 156,052, forward strand.
ACACCATGTTCGGCCGGCTGCCCGACCTGGCCGGGCTGCGCTTCTACAAGGACCAGCTCGACGCCGGCACGGCGACCCTCCAGGGCGTCGTGCAGAGCTTCACCGGCAGCCCGGAATTCCAGGCCCTCTACGGCACCAACCCAGGCAGCACCGAGTTCGTGCAGCTGCTTTACCGCAACAGCCTGGACCGCGGCGCCAGCCAGGACGAGATCAACTACTACGTCCCCAAGCTCGACAGCGGCGTGCTGAGCCGGGCCGACGTGGTGGTCGGCTTTTCCGAGAGCCCGGAACACCAGACCATCACCGCCCCCGACATCACCAGCGAGACCACCTTCGGCATCGCCTTCGTCTGAAGCCGCCCCGGCCGGGGCGGGCATCGCCGCCCGGGCCGGGAGGCGGGGGAGGGCGCCTCCGGCGCCGTCCCCCTTGGCCGGGGGATCAGGCGCCCAGGGCGCCGTTCAGCCAGTCCCGCAGCTGCCCCTTGGGCATGGCGCCGACGCGGGTGTCCACCGGCTTGCCGTCCTTGAACAGGATCATGGTGGGGATGCCGCGCACCGCGTAGTCGTTGGGCACGGTGGGGTTCTCGTCGATGTTCACCTTGGCGACGGTCAGCTTGCCGGCATAGTCGCGGGCCACCTCGTCGAGCAGGGGGGCCACCATGCGGCAGGGGCCGCACCATTCCGCCCAGAAGTCCACCAGCACGGGGCCGGAGGCTTCCAGCACGTCCGAGCGGAAGCTGTCGTCGCTCACCGCCTTGGTCAGTTCGCTCATGACAGGTTGTGTCTCCATGAAAGTCGCTGCCGGAAGAGGTCGTGATGCGCCCGGTCCGGATCAAGGCGACCCCGCCCCGGCCGCTTCCCGCGCCCGGCGCGTGCCTGCCGCGCGGCCGCTATTCTAGGGCGTGGGCTCGCGGCCACCTCTCCGGAGGGTGGCTGCTCCCCGGCGGGCGGTGTCCCCCGCCCGCCGCCACTCCCCCCCCAGCGATTCGCCCCCGCCACGCCGCTTCCCACCCCGCGCGGCACCCCGCCGCTTGCGCCCCGGCGCGGGGCGGCGGAAGCTGGCCCCCATGCGCAGCACTCGCGGCCGGATCGCCGAGGACCAGGTGGTGGAACTCGCCGAAACCTTCCGGCTGATGAGCGACCCGACGCGGCTGCGCATCATCCTGGCCTGCCTGGACGCCCCCGCCGCGGTGGGGGAGATGGCGGACCGGCTGGGCATCTCCGCCAGCCTGGTGTCGCACCACCTGCGCCTGCTGCGCGCCGCCCGGCTGCTGCAGCCCGACCGCCGCGGCCGGCAGGTCTTCTACGGGGTGGGCGACCCGCATGTGCGCTCCATGCTGACGGACATGACCGACCACGTGGCCGAGGCGGATCCCGAGGCCGAGCCGGACGCCGCGGAGCTCGCCGCGCCGGTGCGGGCGTGACGGGCCCGGGCCGGCGCCGCGGGGAGTATTCACGGGGTGGTGGCGGACCAGACTTCTTCGCCGCGCGGCTTGTGCGGCGCGGCACCGCGTGATTAATCCCCGCTTCGGGCCCGGGCGGGCCGGTTCGGCGCGTGCCGGCCGGTTGCGGCGGCGCGGGCCGGGCGCGGGGCCGGCGGCTCTTGAAGAGCGGCCGGCAGTGATACATCCGATGACGAGAGATTCGGGGCGGGGCATGCGGCGGATATTCGCGACGGCACTGGCGCTGGCAGGGGGGCTGCTGATGGCCCCCATGGCGCTTCTTGGCACGGCCCTGGCGCAGGATCCGGCGGCGGCGGGCAACGGGCAGACCTTTGCGCCCATCCCCTGGGGCACCGGGCTGCAGCCCGCGGGCGGCGTGGTCAAGGAACGCATCCACGACTTCAACGACCTCGTGCTCTGGATCATCGTGGTCATCACCATCTTCGTGGGCCTGCTGCTGGCCTACGTGGTGTGGCGCTACCGCGCCTCGGTGAGCCAGAACCCGTCGCGCACCAGCCACCACACCTACCTGGAAATCGCCTGGACGGTGCTGCCGGTGCTGATCCTGCTGGTGATCGCCATCCCCTCCTTCCGGCTAATCTACTACGAGGACCGGGCGCGCGACGCCGACATCACCGTGGGCGTGCAGGGCCGGCAGTGGTACTGGCACTACGCCTATCCCGACAACGGCAACTTCGAGTTCGACAGCTACCCCGTCGCCGAGGCCGACCTGAAGCCGGGCCAGCTGCGCAACCTGGCAGTGGACAACCCCCTGGTGGTGCCGGTGGGCGCGACCGTGCGGGTGCTGACCACCGGCCACGACGTGATCCATTCCTTCTTCGTGCCCTCGCTGGGCGTGCAGAAGTACACGATCCCCGGCCGTGCCCAGGAAACCTGGTTCCGCGCCGACCACGAAGGCACCTTCTACGGCCAGTGCAACCAGATCTGCGGCACCAACCACTGGTTCATGCCCATCGCGGTGCAGGCCGTGCCGCGCGCCCAGTTCGACGCCTGGGTGGCGCAGGCCCGCACCCGCTTCGCTGAAGGCCAGGGCCCCGGCTGGGCCGGCCCGACCAACACGACCGTCGCGGAGAACCGCCCAGCCGGGCGGTGAGGAACGAGAGCACCATGGCGACCCTCGACCACGCCCATGACCACCACGACCACAAGCCCGGCTTCGTGGCGCGGTGGCTGTTCAGCACCAATCACAAGGATATCGGCACCCTCTACATCATCTTCGCGCTGGCGGCCGCCATCGTCGGCGTCGGCCTGTCGCTGGTGATGCGGATGGAGCTGATGTCGCCCGGCCTGCAGTATTTCGCGGACGGGCAGATGTGGAACGTGGCCGTCACCGCCCACGGCGTGGTGATGGTGTTCTACGTCATCATGCCCGCGCTGATCGGCGGCTTCGGCAACTGGTTCGTGCCGATCATGATCGGCGCGCCCGACATGGCCTTTCCGCGGCTGAACAACATCTCCTTCTGGCTGCTGGTGCCGGCGCTGATCCTGACCATCGCCTCGCTCTTCGTGGGCGGCGCGGGCACGGGCTGGACGCTGTACCCGCCGCTGTCGGACAGCCAGTACCAAGCCAGCCCCGGCGTCGACATGGCGCTGTTCGGCCTGCACCTCGCCGGCGCCTCCTCCATCCTCGGCGCGGCCAACTTCATCACCACCATCTTCAACATGCGCGCCCCCGGCATGACGCTGCACAAGATGCCGCTGTTTGTCTGGGGGATGCTGGTCACCGCCTTCCTGCTGCTGCTGAGCGTGCCCGTGCTGGGCGGCGCGATCACCATGCTGATCACCGACCGCAACTTCGGCACGGCCTTCTTCAAGCCCGAGGGCGGCGGCGACCCGGTGCTGTTCCAGCACCTGTTCTGGTTCTTCGGCCACCCCGAAGTCTACATCATGATCCTGCCGGGCTTCGGCATCATCTCCCACGTGCTGTCCACCTTCTCCCGCAAGCCGATCTTCGGCTATCTCGGGATGGCCTACGCCATGGTGGCCATCGGCGTGGTGGGCTTCGTGGTCTGGGCGCACCACATGTTCACCTCCGGCATCTCGGTGGACACGCGGGCCTACTTCATGGCGGCGACCATGGTCATCGCCGTGCCCACGGGCATCAAGGTCTTCTCCTGGATCGCCACCATGTGGGGCGGCTCGGTGCAGCTGAAGACGCCGATGCTCTTCGCGATCGGCTTCGTGTTCCTGTTCACCGTGGGCGGCGTCACCGGCGTGAAGCTGGCCAATGCCGGCGTCGACGTGATTCTGCACAACACCTACTACGTGGTGGCGCACTTCCACTACGTGCTGTCGCTCGGCGCCGTCTTCTCGATCTTCGCCGGCTTCTACTACTGGATCGGCAAGATGAGCGGCCGGCAGTACCCGGAAAAGTGGGGCCAGATCCACTTCTGGATGACCTTCGTCGGCGTGAACCTGACCTTCTTCCCCATGCACTTCCTGGGCGCCCAGGGCATGCCGCGCCGCTACCCCGACTACCCCGACGCCTTCGCGGGGTGGAACATGGTGGCCTCGCTCGGCGCCTATATCTCGGTCGCCTCCTTCGTGGTGTTCTTCTGGGTGCTGTTCCTGACCTTCCGCCGGGGCGAGGTGGCTGCCGCCAACCCCTGGGGCGAGGGCGCGACGACGCTGGAATGGCAGGTGAGCAGCCCGCCGCCCTTCCACACCTTCGAAGAGCTGCCGCGCATCAGCTGATGAGGCTTCGATGAGCCAGAGTGCCATCGGCGAGGGGGGGGCTTCGGCCCCCCTCGACGCTTCCGCCACCGACCTGAGCGAGGTCCGCGACTGGCTCGCCCTGCTCAAGCCGCGAGTGATGACCCTGGTGGTCTTCACCGGGCTGATCGGGATGATCCTGGCTCCCGGCCACCTGCACCCCGTGCTGGGCGCCACCGCGGTGCTGTGCATCGCCGTGGCGGCCGGCGCCGCGGGCGCCATCAACATGTGGTACGACCGCGACATCGACGCGGTGATGAAGCGCACTGCCCGCCGCCCGATCCCGGCCGGGCGCATCCGCGCCGGCTCCGCCCTGGCCTTCGGCGTGGTGCTCTCGGTCGCCTCGGTCGGCGTGATGGGGCTGGCCACCAACTGGCACGCCGCCGGCTGGCTGGCGGCCTCCATCGGCTTCTACGTCTTCGTCTACACCATGTGGCTGAAGCGCCGGACGCCGCAGAACATCGTGATCGGCGGCGCGGCGGGGGCCTTTCCGCCGGTGATCGGCTGGGCCGCGGTGACCGGCGGGGTGGAGGTGCTGCCCCTGCTGCTCTTCGCCATCGTCTTCGCCTGGACGCCGCCGCATTTCTGGTCGCTCTCGCTCTGGGCGCATGCCGACTACCAGCGCGCCGGCGTGCCGATGCTGCCGGTGGTGGCGGGCGCGCGGGAAACCCGGCGGCAGATCCTGATCTACACGGTGCTGCTGTTCCCGCTGGCCCTGGCGCCCTGGTTCCTCGGTCTCGCCGGCCCGATCTACGGCGCTGCCGCTGCGGTGATGGGCGCGGGCTTCCTGTGGCACGCCGTCCGCGTGCTGCGGGAGCCGCAGGATGCCGCCGGCCGCAGCCTCGGCAACGACGCCGCCGCCCGCGCCGCCTTCCGCTTCTCGCTGCTGCACCTGGCCGTGCTCTTCGCCGCCCTGGCGGTGGATCACCTGGTGCTGGGCTGAGCGGGAGAGCACACGCGATGGACGTCCTGTCCCCCGACGAGCAGGCCGCGCTGGAACGGCGCCGGCGGGCCCGCAACTGGGCCCTGCTGCTGGCGCTTCTGGCCCTGGTGGGGCTGTTCTACCTCGTGGCCATCACCCGCATGGGGCAGACCGCGTGACGGATGGCGCCGCGATTCCCGCCGGCGGGATCCCCAACCTTTCAGGGCGCCCCCGCGGCGCCGTGAGGTGACGCGCATGGACAAGACCACGCTCGCGCGGCGCAACCGCCGACTCGGCCTCATCTCCCTGGGTGTGGTGGGCACCATGCTCGGCGTGTCCTTTGCCGCCGTGCCGCTCTACGCCGTGTTCTGCCAGGTCACCGGCTACAACGGCACGCCGCAGATCGGCGGCGCCGCGGCGCCCGGCGCCACCTCCGATCGCAGCATCACCATCCGCTTCGACGCCCAGACCCATCCCGGCCTGCCCTGGCGCTTCCAGGCCGACCAGCCCAACGTCCGCATCAGGCTGGGCGACGAGGGACTCGCCTTCTACCGGGCCGAGAACCTGGCGGGCACGGCCGTGCAGGGCATTGCCACCTACAACGTGACCCCCGACGTGGTGGGGCCGTATTTTCACAAGACCCACTGCTTCTGCTTCGACGCCCAGACGCTGGAGCCCGGGCAGACCGCCGACATGCCCGTGACCTTCTGGGTGGACCCGGCCATCGCCACCAACCCCGAAACCCGCGACATCCGCACCATCACGCTGAGCTACACCTTTTTCCGCACCCTGGCGGATGCCGAGCGCGCGGGCGCCCTGGCCAGTGCCGGGCCGCATGTCGGCCGGCTCGGCACGGTGCCGCCGGGCACGCCGTGAGGCGTGACGCCACTGGGCATGCCATGAGGCATGACGCCGCCGGGTGCGCCGTGACGCGGGAGGCCCCGGTGACGCCCTGCGCGAAAGGGCGGCGCGCGGCGGGCGGGTGAAACGCCCCCGTGACTTGAAACGCCCCGCGCTTTGCGGGATGGATGAACCACCAAGGGCTGCGGCGCCACGCCGCGGCCACGCCTGATCAGGACGCGCGATGGCCAGCCTCAACACCACGGCCGGGAACGTGGGGACGGATATCCCCGACGCCCCCGCCCCGCACCAGCATCCCTACCACCTCGTGGATCCGTCGCCCTGGCCGTTGCTGATGGCCTTCGCGGCGGGGACGATGCTGCTGGGCATCATCCTCTACGCCCATTACGGCAACCACTGGGTCGGCCCGCTCGGGCTGGTCTGCGTGCTGGGACTGATGTTCCTGTGGTGGCGCGACGTGGTGCGCGAATCCCGCACCCCCGGCGTCCACACCCCCATCGTGCGCATCGGCCTGCGCTACGGCATGGCGCTGTTCATCGCCTCCGAGGTGATGTTCTTCGTGGCCTTCTTCTGGGCCTATTTCCATTTCGCCCTGTATCCCGACCACGTGTCGGGCGAGGCGCTGCCCAAGGTCTGGCCGCCGCACGGCGTGCTGACCTTCGACCCGTTCAACCTGCCCTTCCTGAACACCATGATCCTGCTGCTGTCGGGCTGCACGGTGACCTGGGCGCACCACGCGCTGCTGGAGAATGACCGCCGCGGCCTGCTGACGGGCCTGGGGCTGACGGTGCTGCTGGGGATCTGCTTCTCCTTCTTCCAGTTCTACGAATATTCGGAAGCGCCCTTCGCCTTCACCGGCGGCATCTATCCCTCGACCTTCTTCCTGGCGACGGGGTTCCACGGCTTCCACGTCATCGTCGGCACCATCTTCCTGGCGGTGTGCTGGTTCCGCGCCCGCGCCGGCCAGTTCACCCCGACCCGCCATTTCGGCTTCGAGGCGGCGGCCTGGTACTGGCACTTCGTGGACGTGGTGTGGCTGTTCCTCTTCGTGTGCATCTACCTCTTCGGTGCCGGAGAGATTGCGCATCACTGAGCGCGCCCCGGCGGTGCGGCACCCGTCCCTTCCGGGACAGCGCCGCACCGTTTGCCCCGGACCGACCGGCGGAGCTCCCATCCCCCGCCGGCCGCCCGGCCCCCACTGCCCCGCGTGACCGACGCCACCGTGCCAGCCGCCCGCTGGCGCCGCCTCCTGCTGCCGCTGCTCGCGGCCCTGCCCGTGCTGGCGATCCTGTGCTGGCTGGGCAACTGGCAGGTCCAGCGCATGCACTGGAAGCACGCGCTGCTGGCCCAGATCGCCGCCGCCGAGGCCAACCCCCCGATCCCCCTGCGCGACCCCGCGACGCCCTTCACCAAGGTCCGCGTGTCCGGCCGCTTCCTGCATGACCGCGAGGTGCTGCTGGGTGCCGAGGTGCGCGGCCCCGCCCTGGGCGCACGCCTCGTCACCCCCTTGCAGCGGGAAGACGGGCGCATCCTGCTGGTGGACCGCGGCTGGGTGCCGATCCAGCGCGACCGCCCGGTGTCCCGCCCCGAAGGCGTGGTGGAGGTGACGGGCTGGGTCCGCCCGGCCGACGAGCGCAGCAGCGTCAGCGCCGCGGACGACCCGGCCGGCCGCCGCTTCTTCACCTTCGACCCGCCCGCCATCGCCGCCGCGCTGCAACTGCCGGCGCCCGAACCCTACGCGCTGGTGGCCCTGGCCCCCGCCGCGACGCCCGCGGCCGCCACCCCGCCGCGCCCGGCCGTCGCGGGCACCACCGGTGCCGGGGCGCCGGCCCCGGTGGTTGCCGGGAGCACGGGTCCGGCCCCCGGCACGGCGGCCCCCGCCGGTACCCCGGCCCCTGGCGCGGCGACCTCGGCCCCCAACGCGGCTGCGCCCGATGCCGCCGCTGGGCCCCCGGCCGCGCCCGGCAGCGTGACCACGGCGCCCCTGGCCCCCGGCGGCCTCGGCGCCCCCCGCCGCGCCCCGGCCGCCGTGCCGGCCGAACTGCCCGAACCCGCCACCGAATTGCCGCGGCCCACCGATCCGCATCTCGGCTACGCCATCACCTGGTACGGGCTGGCCCTGTCGCTGGTGGGCGTCTTCGCCGCCTTTGCCCGGCGCCGGCTCAAGGACCCCGCATGAACCACGCCCCCGCCGCCTACCGCCGCCTCAAGGCGCGCTTCCACCGCATCGCCGCCCTGGGCGAGGCCGCCGCCATCCTGCACTGGGACGCCGCCGCGGTGATGCCGGAAGGCGGCGCGGCGTCGCGCGGCGAGCAGTTGGCGGTGCTGGCCGGCCTGTCGCACGGCCTGATGACCGAGCCCGGCATGGCCGAGGACCTGGCGACGGCGGGCGCCGAGGGGCCCTGGGATGAGGCCAACCTCCAGCTGATGCGCCGCACCCACCGGCGCTCCGCCGCCCTGCCGGCCGACCTGGTGGAAGCCACTTCCCGCGCCAATTCCGCCTGCGAGGCGATGTGGCGCAAGGCCCGCCCGGCCAGCGATTTCGACCTGGTGCGCCCGCTGCTGGAGGAGGTGGTCCGGCTGCAGCGCGAAACCGCCGCCGCCCTGGCCGACGCCACCGGCCTTTCCCCCTACGACGCGCTGATGGACGGCTTCCAGCGCGGCATCGGCGCCGCCGACGTGGAGCCGATCTTCGCCGCCTACGAGGGCTTCCTGCGCGACGCCCTGCCGCGGGCCGAGGAGATCCAGGCGCGCCGCCCCGCCCCGCAGGAACCCGAGGGTCCCTTTCCGGTGGAGATCCAGCGCGCCCTGTGCCGCCGCATGAGCGAGCGGGTCGGGCTGGATTATTCCCACGCCCGGCTGGACGAGAGCGCGCATCCCTTCAGCGGCGGCACCCCCGCCGACACCCGCATCACCACCCGCTACGAGCCCGACAGCTTCGCCCCCGCCCTGCTGGGCGTGCTGCACGAGACCGGCCACGCCCTGTACGAGCGCGGCCTGCCCGAGAGCTGGGCCCGCCAGCCCGTGGGCGAGGCCGCCGGCATGGCCGCCCACGAGTCGCAGTCCCTGATCATCGAGATGCAGGCCAGCCGTTCCGACCCCTTCCTGCGCTGGCTGGGCCCGGAGCTGCACGCCAGCTTCGGTGGCGACGCGGCCGCCTACGCGCCGGCCAATCTCGGCCGGTTGTGGCGCCGGGTGCGGCGCGGCTTCATTCGCGTGGACGCGGACGAGCTGACCTATCCCGCCCACATCATCCTGCGCTTCCGGCTGGAACGCGCCCTGATCGCCGGCGAGCTGCGCGTGGCCGACCTGCCCGGCGCTTGGAACGAGGGCTTCGCCGCGCTGCTGGGCATCACGCCCCCCGACGACGCGCGCGGCTGCCTGCAGGACATCCACTGGCACGACGGCGCCTTCGGCTATTTCCCGTCCTATACGCTCGGCGCCATGGCGGCCGCGCAGCTGATGCAGGCCGCCCGCGCCGCCCTGCCGGGGCTGGACGAAGCGCTGGGCCAGGGCGACTTCTCGCCCCTGGTGAACTGGCTGCGGGTATCCGTGCACGCCCATGGCGCGCGGCTCGGCTTTCAGGAGCTGATGGTGCAGGCCACCGGCCATCCCCTGGACCCCGACGCCTTCACCCGCCATCTGCAAGGACGCTACCTGCAGGACTGAGGCGTCACTGACCGCCGGTGCGGGCCTCCTCCGGCGCGCGCGGTACCCCCGGGACAGCTGCGAAGCATTTGCAAGTCCCGGGCCAGAATGGCCGTTTGTTGCCGGTCCGACCATCAGTAATACGCATGATACCGATCAGTATCTTCGGTGTTTTCCTGATGCGGGTCAGGGTCCATCTGTTTCCCCGACGCCAGGCTCCTCTGACGCCTGATCCTGAGAGACACGACCATGACCACCTCCCGCACCCTTCGCGCCCTGATGCTCGCCGCCGCCGTGGTGGCCGTGCCCGGGCTGGCGATGGCCGAGGGCGTGAACCCCGGCTTTTCCGCGCGCCCCAACCTCAATGCCTTTTCCGGTGTGACCCAGGGCCGCATGACGCCCATGGACCACAGCAACTCGGTGACCGACAGCGGCAACCCCTTCGCCTTCTCGACCACCCTGGCCACCACCCGCGGCTATGGCAGCCCGATGGACCACAACAACTCGGTGGCCGACAGCGGCTCGCTGAACCTGCGGATGGGGCGTGGCGCCCCGGCGACCACCACGGCGATGGTGGGCCCTTCCTACGGCAGCGCCCACTGAACACCGGTCGCCCCCTCCGGGGGGCATGACCCGCGGTTGAACCGCAGAAAAGGGGGCGAAAGCCCCCTTTTTCACGTCCAGCGCTCCGGCTCGTCGTCACGGGCCGACCCGGTCGCTCAGCCTGGCCGGGTCAGTTGGTCCTGGATAGCTTGGGCGTCGGCCAGGGGGCGCTGCCCCTGGACCCCAGGGCAAAGGCGAAGCCTTTGTCCCGAGCCGGGGAGTTACGAACTCCCCGGACCCCGCGTTGAGTGCCTCCGGCGGGGGCGGGATGGCAAAGGTTGGTCATCCGGGTAACGGTGTCCTGACCCGCCCCCGCCGGAGGCACTCATAAGGTCGAGGAGCCTAAGCTCCTCGCGGGGGCTCCAAGGGGGCAGAGCCCCCTTGGCCACGGCCAGCCAACCCAGGCGCAACCGGCCACCGACGAGGCCGGTGCGGGATGTCAGGCCTGCAGGCGGGCCAGTTCGGTGACCAGGAAGTCGCGGAACACGGCCACGCGCTTGGAGTGGCGCATTTCTTCCGGGTACACGAAGAAGGCCTCGATCTTGGGCGTCTTCAGGTCCGGCAGCACGGGGACGAGGTCGGCGATGTCCTCGTCCATGTAGTCCGGCAGCGCCGCCAGCCCGAGGCCGGAGCGCACTGCCCGCAGCATGGCCGGCAGGCTGTTCACCTCCACCGCCGCGCGGCGTGGGCTGCCGGGGCGGCGGCCGGCCTCGGTCAGCCAGTTGATGTCCTCGACGGGCGGGTGATAATCGCCGTAGGTGACGAGGCGGTGGCTATCCAGCTCCTCCGCCCGCTTGGGCGTGCCGGCCGATTTCAGGTAGTCGGCCGAGGCCACCACCTTCCAGCCGAAGGTCGCGACGTGGCGCTGGATCAGGTCCGGCTGCCGCGGCGGGTGCATGCGGATGGCCACGTCCGCCTCGCGCATCGCCAGGTCCAGCTCCGTGTCGTCCAGCAGCAGCGTGATGGTGACGTCGGGATGCTTTTCCAGGAAGCGGTTCAGCCGGGGCGCCAACCACAGCGCGCCGAAGCCGGTGGCGGTGGTGACCTTGAGGCGGCCGGCGGCGCGTTCGCGGCTTTCCGTCAGCAGCGTTTCGGTCATCGCCAGCTTGGCGAAGACCTCGCGCACCGTTCGGTTCAGCGTCTCGCCCTGCTCGGTCAGGATCAGTCCGCGGGCGTGGCGGTGGAACAGCGGCACCGCCAGCGCTTCCTCCAGTGCCTGAATCTGCCGTGACACGGCGGATTGGCTGAGGTTCAACGACTCGCCGGCATGGGTGAAGGACCCGGCCTCGGCCACGGCATGGAAAACCCGCAGCTTGTCCCAATCGAGCGGCATATCTGTTCCTCGGTCCGGGTCGCGCGCGTCAGGTGTAGGCGGCGGGGGCGGGGGCATCCTCGGGGATGCCCGCCAGCCATTTCTCGGCATCCAGCGCCGCCATGCAGCCGGAGCCCGCGGCGGTGACGGCCTGGCGGTAGATGTGGTCCTGCACGTCGCCGGCGGCGAAGACCCCCGGCACGGAGGTCCGCGTGCTGCCGGGGTCGGTCAGCAGGTAGCCGGATTCGTCGGTGGCCAGCTGCCCGGCAAACAGCGCGGTGGCCGGGGCATGGCCGATCGCCACGAAGACGCCGTCCACCGCCAGTTCCGAACGTTCGCCGGTGCGGGCGTGGCGCAGCGCCAGGGCGCGGGCCACCGGCACGCGGCCGGACGGGTCGGACAGCACCTCCTCCACCACCGTGTCCCACAGCACGCGGATGTTGGGCTTGGCGAAGAGGCGGTCCTGCAGGATCTTCTCGGCGCGGAAGCTGTCGCGGCGGTGGATCAGCGTGACCTGCGCCGCCAGCCCCGATAGGTAGAGCGCTTCCTCCACCGCGGTGTTGCCGCCGCCGATCACCGCGACGTTGCGGCCGCGGAAAAAGAAGCCGTCGCAGGTGGCGCAGGCGGACACGCCGAAGCCGGACAGCTCGCGCTCCCCGGGGATGCCCAGCCACTTGGCCTGCGCGCCCGTGGCCACCACCAGGCAGTCGGCCAGAAAGGTGTCGCCCGAGTCGGCCTCGCAGCGGAAGGGCCGGCGGGACAGGTCCACCTGCGTGATGGTGTCGGCGATGATGGTGGTGCCGACATGCGCGGCCTGGGCGTGCATCTGCTCCATCAGCCAGGGCCCCTGGATGGGGTCGGCGAAGCCCGGGTAGTTCTCCACCTCGGTGGTGATGGTCAGCTGCCCGCCCGGCTGCAGCCCCGACACGAGCAGCGGCTTCAGCCCGGCCCGCGCGGCGTAGATCGCCGCCGTGTAGCCGGCCGGGCCGGCGCCAAGGATAAGCATGCGGGTGCGATGGGTTTCGGGCACGAGTTCTTCCTGCGAGTCGCCGGCTACGCGCAGCATATCGGTCAGCCCTGCGCGCGTCGCAACCCAAAGCCGAGAGGGATGGCGCGACGCCTGGGCTGGACGGCACGGCGCATGCAAGGATATTGCGCCGCAACGCCACCACGGGCAACGAACCCTATGTCCAACGACGCGACCGAGCTGGACGCGACCGATCTGCTGATCCTCGACGAGCTCCAGAACGACGGCCGCATGACCAATGTGGAGCTGGCCCGCCGCGTCGGCCTCAGCGCCCCGCCCTGCCTGCGCCGCGTCCGCCGGCTGGAGGAGGCCGGGGTGGTGCGCGGCTACCACGCCGAGGTGGAGCCGGCGGCGCTGGGCTGGGAGATCACCTTCTTCGCGCTGGTGGGGCTGGAAACCCAGAAGCTCGCGGTGCTGGAAGCCTTCGAACGCATGGTGACCGCCTGGCCGGAGGTGCGGGAGTGCCACATGATCCGCGGCGGCGGTGACTTCCTGTTGCGCCTGGTGGCCCGCGACACCGCGCATGAGAACGCCCTGACCTCCCGCCTCACCGGCGCCGACACCGTTTTGCGGGTGCAGACCCTGCAGGTGATCCGCACCGCCAAGGACGCGGTGGGGGTGCCGATCCGCGGCGAAGGCGCCGCCTAGCACCGGCCATGCCGCGGCCCGACCCCGCCCAGCCCCCGGACGCCTTGCTGCGCCGCTTCGCGCGTGGCGGCCGCAGTGCCCCTGCCGGCCCGCCGCCTTGGGCCGCGCCGGAGGCGGCTGATCAGCCCCGGCGCACCACGTAGCTCCCCGCTTCCAGCGCCGCGACGATGGCGTTGCCCTGGGCGGTGTCGCGCACCTCCACCATCAGCTCCAGCTCCGCCGTCTGCACGGAGGGCGCGGCGAAGAGGCGGCGATGGCTCACCTCGATCACGTTGCCGCCGACGGAGGCGACGCGGGTGGAGATGTCGGCCAGCACGCCGGGGCGGTCGGGGATGTCGAGGTGCAGGCGCAGGATGCGCCCGTCGCGCAGCATCTCGCGCAGCAGCACGTTGGCCAGGATGCGCGGGTCGATGTTGCCGCCGCAGACGGGGGTGGCCACGCGCTTGCCGGCGAAGCGTTCGGGAAAGGCCAGGATGGCGGCCAGCCCGGCGGCGCCGGCGCCCTCGGCCACCACCTTGGCGCCCTCGGCCAGCAGCACGATGGCGCGCTCCACCGCGCGTTCCGGCACCACCAGCACTTCCGTGCCGAGCTGCTGCAGCATGGCCGCCGGCAGCTCGCCCACGTCGCGCACGGCGATGCCCTCGGCGATGGTGGGGCCGCCCACGGCCACCGGCTGCCCGGCCAGGCGCTGCGCCATGGCCGGGTAGCCCTCGACCTCCACGCCGAAGACCGGCATCCCCGGGCGCAGCGCCGAGACCACCGCGGCGCAGCCGGCCACCAGCCCGCCGCCGCCCGTGGGGATCACCAACGCGTCCAGGTCGGGCGCGTCCTCCAGGATTTCCAGCGCCAGGGTGCCCTGGCCGGCCACCACCTCGGGGTCGTCGTAGGGGTGCACGAAGACCAGCCCCTCGCGCAGCGCCAGCCCGTGCGCGTGCGCCGCCGCCTCGGCCAGGGTTTCCCCGTGCAGCACCACCCGCGCGCCCCAGCTTTCCGTCCGCACCACCTTGGTGGCAGGGGTGAAGCGCGGCATCACGATGGTGGCAACGACGCCCAGCAGGTGCGCGTGCCGCGCCACCGCCTGGGCGTGGTTGCCCGCGCTCATGGCGATTACGCCGGCTTCCCGCTCGCGCGCGCTCAGCAGCGCCATGCGGTTGGCCGCGCCGCGTTCCTTGAAGGCGCCCGTGGGATGCAGGTTGTCCAGCTTGAGCAGCACCTCCGCCCCCGCCACCCGCGACACGGCGTGCGAGGCCACCAGCGGCGTCCGCAGCACCGTGCCCGCAATTCGCTCCGCCGCGGCCCGCACCTGGGCCAGCGTCACGGGGCGAAGCGGCGCGGTCACGTCGGACATGATGCCGGGGATTCCCTTGCGGTGGTGATGTGTTGCGCGGGTGGCCCGTGGGGGCTCTGCCCCCACGCCCCCGCCGGGGACCTAGGAGGTCCCCGGTGTCCCGCCGTGAGTTGGCGCTGGTGGATGGGGTGTGCCCCACGACGGCGAAGCCGCGTCGTGGGGCACACCCCATCCACCAGCGCCGTAGTTTTACGAATGGGAGGTCCAGGAACATCAGGTTCCTGGCGGGTGGCTCACGAGGGGGCAGAGCCCCCTCGTGAGCCACCCGCGCAAACCCTCCACCACCCCGGGGGAACACCCCCGAGGCATCCGTGTTCAGAACGCGACCGCGGTGATCTCGACCGAGCGGGCGCCGCCGGGGGCGGGGACTTCGACACTGTCGCCGACGCTCTTGCCGATCAGGGCGCGGGCGAGGGGGGAGGAGATGGAGATCGACCCGTTCTTCATGTCGGCCTCGTAGGCGCCGATGATGCGGTAGGTCTTCTCCTCGTCCGACTCCTCGTCGACGATGGTGACGCGGGCGCCGAAGCGCACCTGGTCGCCGGCCATCTTGGAAACGTCGATCACCTCGGAGGAGGGGATGATGGATTCCAGCTCGGCGATGCGGCCCTCGATAAAGGACTGGCGCTCGCGGGCGGCGTGGTACTCGGCATTCTCGGACAGGTCGCCATGGGCGCGGGCTTCGGCGATGGCGCGGATCACGGCGGGACGTTCCTCGGAACGCAGCACCCGCAGCTCGTCCTCGAGCCGGGCCAGCCCTTCGGCGGTGATGGGTAACTTCTGCACGGGCGTCCACCTTCCCTAGAACGCGACGCAACCGCGGCAGCCTCCCGGAGAGTGGGCGGGAAGCCGGCGCGGCGCCGGATACAACTGAAAGGGGCGGGCCCCGGTTCGGGACCCGCCCCGTTGCACTTCGCCCGCTCAGCGGGCGGAATGCTCAGAACGAAGGGACAAAATAGGACTGGAGCGGGGCCACATCAAGCGTGCCGGCCCGCAGCGCCGCGATGGCGTGCACGGCGGCCCTTGCACCCGCGATGGTGGTGTAGTGCGGCACCCCCTGGGTCAGGGCGCCGCGGCGGATCTCGAAACTGTCCGACACGGAACGCCCGGTGCCGGAGGTGTTGATCACCAGGTCGATGGCGCCGGACTTGATGCTGTCCACGCAGTTGGGGCGGCCTTCCAGCACCTTGTTCACCACCGCGACCTCCAGCCCGGCCTCGCGCAGCCGGGCGGCGGTGCCGCGGGTGGCCATCAGCGAGAAGCCCATCTCCGCCAGCCGCCGCCCCAGCGACACGGCGGCCGCCTTGTCGCCGTCGCGCACGGAGATAAAGGCGGTGCCGCGTTCCGGCAGCTTTACCCCCGCGCCCATCTGCGACTTCAGGAAGGCGCGCTCGAAGGAATGGTCGAGGCCCATCACCTCGCCGGTGGACTTCATCTCCGGGCCCAGCAGCACGTCCACGCCGGGGAAGCGGGAGAAGGGGAAGACGGCTTCCTTGACCGCGACATGCGGCGCCACGGCGTCGTCGTCCAGGCGGAACTCGGAAAGCTTGGCGCCGGCCATGACGCGGGCGCCGATCTTGGCCACCGGCACCCCCGTGGCCTTGGCCACGAAGGGCACGGTGCGGGAGGCGCGCGGGTTCACCTCGAGGACGAAGATCTCGTTGTCCTTGACCGCGTACTGCACGTTCATCAGCCCGCGCACCTTGAGCGCCTTGGCCATCGCCTCGGTCTCGGCCTTGAGCTCGGTGATCACCGCGGGGGAGAGCGAGTAGGGCGGCAGGGAACAGGCGCTGTCGCCGGAATGGATGCCGGCTTCCTCGATGTGCTCCATGACGCCCGCGACGTAGACGGCGCCGTCGCTGTCGGCGATGCAGTCCACGTCCACCTCGATGGCGGCGGACAGGTACTGGTCGATCAGGATCGGGTTCTCGCCCGACACCTTCACCGCCTCCGCCCCGAAGCGCATCAGCTGCGCCCGGTCATACGCGATCTCCATGGCGCGGCCGCCCAGCACGTAGGAGGGGCGCACCACGACGGGGTAGCCGATGCGTTCGGCCTCCACCGCGGCTTCCTCCAGCGTGCGGGCGGTGCCGTTGCGCGGCTGCTTCAGGCCGAGGCCGTGCAGCAGGTGCTGGAAGCGCTCGCGGTCCTCGGCGATGTCGATCGCCTCCGCCGAGGTGCCCAGGATGGGGATGCCGGCCTTGTTCAGCGCTTGGCTCAGCTTCAGCGGCGTTTGCCCGCCGTACTGCACGATGCAGCCCAGCACCTCGCCGCGGCTCTGCTCCACCCGCACCAGGGCGATCACGTCCTCCGCCGTCAGCGGCTCGAAGTACAGCCGGTCGGAGGTGTCGTAGTCCGTGCTGACGGTTTCGGGGTTGCAGTTGACCATGATGGTCTCGAACCCGGCCTCGCGCAGCGCGTAGGCAGCGTGCACGCAGCAGTAGTCGAACTCGATGCCCTGGCCGATGCGATTCGGGCCGCCGCCGAGGATCACGATCTTCTGGCGGTCGGTCGGCCGGCTCTCGCATTCCGGGACGCCGAAGCCGCCCTCGTAGGTCGAGTACATGTAGGGCGTGTCGGAGCCGAACTCGGCGGCGCAGGTGTCGATGCGCTTGAACACCGCGCGCACGCCCAGCTCCTCGCGCAGCGCGGCCACGGCGGCTTCCTCCACCCCGGCGAGGGTCGCCAGGCGGCGGTCGGAGAAGCCCAGCGCCTTGAGGCCGCGCAGCGCCGTGGCGTCGCGCGGCAGCCCCTTCGCCCGCACGCCTTCCTCGGCGCGGACGATGCGCTCGATCTCGCGCAGGAACCACGGGTCGAAGCGGCAGGCCGCGTGGATCTCCTCGATGCCCAGGCCGGCGCGCAGCGCCTGCGCCACCACCAGCGAACGGTCGGGGGAGGGGGTGGAAAGGGCGGCCACGTAGGCTTCGCGCGAGCCGTCGCCGGGGGCGGGGATGTCGTCCAGCCCGGTCAGCCCCGTCTCCAGCGAGCGCAGCCCCTTCTGCAGGGCCTCGGCGAAGGAGCGGCCGATCGCCATGGCCTCGCCCACCGACTTCATGGAGGTGGTCAGCGTCGCGGGGGTGCCGGGGAACTTCTCGAAGGTGAAGCGCGGGATCTTCACCACCACGTAGTCGATGGTCGGCTCGAAGGCCGCCGGCGTGGTCTTGGTGATGTCGTTGGCCAGCTCGTCCAGCGTGTAGCCGACGGCCAGCTTGGCGGCGATCTTGGCGATCGGGAAGCCGGTGGCCTTGGAGGCCAGCGCCGAGGAGCGCGACACGCGCGGGTTCATCTCGATCACCACCATGCGGCCGTCGGCGGGGTTGATGCCGAACTGCACGTTGGAGCCGCCGGTGTCGACGCCGATCTCCCGCAGGCAGGCGATCGAGGCGTCGCGCATCCGCTGGTATTCCTTGTCGGTCAGCGTCAGCGCCGGCGCCACCGTCACGGAATCACCCGTGTGGATGCCCATCGGGTCCAGGTTCTCGATGGAGCACACGATGATGCAGTTGTCCGCGCTGTCGCGGACCACCTCCATCTCGTACTCCTTCCAGCCCAGCACACTCTCCTCGATCAGCACCTCCGTGGTCATGGAGGCCGCGAGGCCGGAGGAGACGATCTGCTCGAACTCCTCCTTGTTGTAGGCGATGCCGCCGCCGGTGCCCCCCAGCGTGAAGGAGGGGCGGATGACGCAGGGCAGCTTGACCTGCTCCATCCCCGCCCAGGCTTCCTGCATGGTGTGCGCGATGGCGGAGCGCGGGCTCTCGATGCCGATCTTGCTCATCGCGTCGCGGAACTTCAGCCGGTCCTCGGCCTTGTCGATCACCTCCGCCTTGGCGCCGATCAGCTCGCAGCCGTATTTCGCCAGCACGCCGGCCTCGGCCAGCTTCAGCGCGGTGTTCAGCGCGGTTTGCCCGCCCATGGTCGGCAGGATCGCGTCCGGCCGCTCCTTGGCTATGATCTTCTCCACCACCTCGACCGTGATCGGCTCGATGTAGGTCGCGTCCGCCAGGCTCGGGTCGGTCATGATGGTGGCGGGGTTGGAGTTCACCAGGATCACCCGGTAGCCCTCGGCGCGCAGCGCCTTGCAGGCCTGGGCGCCGGAATAGTCGAACTCGCAGGCCTGCCCGATCACGATGGGGCCGGCGCCGATGATCATGATGGACTGGATGTCGGTGCGCTTGGGCATGGTGTCTCGCTCGAAACGGGGCGGCGGGCCGGGATCAGCTGTGCAGGGTCGCGCGCCAGGTGAGCCAGGCGACGGGCGGGATGTGGAACAGGATGGCGATGTAGAAGGCCTCGATCGGGCCGTTCACCGGAAAGCTCGGCGGCCCGTAGTCGCGCAGGGCGAAGATCAGCACCGCCGTGGCCGCCAGCGAGATCAGCACGCCCGAAGCGCCGGGGTGCCGCCAGTCCGTGTAGCGGCGCAGCAGCACGCGCAGCAGCAGGCTGACGCCCAGGCAGACCAGCGGCGGCAGCACCAGGAAGGCGACCTCGGGGCCGAAGAGCGGGTTCATCGGGAGCCTCCCTGATTCCGGAAACGGCGCGCGGCCGGAACAGCGCGCGGCATCAGCGGAAGGCCTCATCGGGCGCCACGAAGCCCAGCAGGGCGCGCCATTTCCACAGCCGGTCGCGCAGGAAGGCCAGCGGCAGGGCGGTGTCCGCCGGGCGCGCGAACTCCGCCCGCCCCGGCAGCACGGCCGCGTCGGCGGTCCAGCGCACCGGGCCGGGGGCATCGCCCACGCGGCCGAGATCCACCACCCCCGCCACCAGGTCGCGCGCGTCGCGGAGGGAGATCCAGCCGCGCAGCGCCGCCGTGTCCACCGGCGGGGCCTCGCCCTCGCTGCCGGCGGGGGCGACGTTGGGGCTGACGAAGTTCGGCGTGCGGGCGCAGAGCAGCACGGCGGCGTCGCCCTCCGGGCTGGCATCGCGCCACACGGGATCGTCGCAATCCACCCGCACCGGCGGCCACCACAGCACCGCCAGCACGCCCAGCAGCAGCAGCCCGCGCAGCCAGCGGCGCCAGCGCGGCAGGCCCTGGCCGCGCGCCGCGGCGGGCCCGGGCCGGGCCGCGCCCGCGCTGCCGGGGCGCCCGCGGCCCGGCGGCAACCGCGTTTCGCTCACGCCTTGCTCCGGTCCATCATCCCGGTGAAACGATGGAACAGGTGGTGGCTGTCGCTGGGGCCGGGCGAGGCTTCCGGGTGGTACTGCACGGAAAAGGCGCGCTTGCCCTCGCAGGCGATGCCCTCGTTGGAGCCGTCGAACAGCGACACGTGGGTCACCGTCACGCCCTCCGGCAGCGACTTGTCGTCCACCGCGAAGCCGTGATTCTGCGAGGTGATCTCCACCTTGCCGGTGGCGAGGTCCTTGACCGGCTGGTTGCCACCGCGATGGCCGCGGTCGAGCTTGAAGGTCTTGGCCCCCAGCGCCAGCGCCAGCAGCTGGTGGCCCAGGCAGATGCCGAACACCGGCACCTCGCGCTCCAGCACACCGCGGATCGCCGGCACTGCGTATTCCGCCGTGGCCGCCGGGTCGCCGGGGCCGTTGCTCAGGAACACGCCGTCGGGCTGGTGGCGCAGGATATCCTCGGCGGAGGCGTCGGCCGGCACCACGGTTACGTCGCAGCCGGCATCGGCCAGGCAGCGCAGGATGTTGCGCTTGGCGCCGTAATCCACCGCCACGACCTTGTGCCGCTTGGGCGGGTTGGCGGCGTGGCCCTCGCCCCAGCTCCAGAGCCCTTCTTCCCAGCGGTAGGACTGGCGGGTGGAAACCTCCTTGGCCAGGTCCATCCCTTCTAGCCCCGGCCAGCCGGCGGCCTGGGCGCGCAGGGCGGGCAGGTCGAACACGCCGTCGGGCGCGTGGCAGATCACCCCGTTGGGGGCGCCGCCGTCACGGATGCGGATGGTCAGCGCCCGGGTGTCCAGCCCGGCGATGCCCGGCACGCCGTGCGACTTCAGCCAGTCGTCGAAGTGCCGCGTCGCCCGCCAGGAGGAGGGCTCGGTCACGTCCTGCTTGGTGATCAGGCCGCGCGCCGCCGGCGTCGTCGCCTCGATATCCTCAGGGTTGGCGCCGACATTGCCGATATGCGGGAAGGTGAAGGTGATGATCTGCCCGGCATAGGAGGGATCGGTCATCACCTCCTGGTAGCCGGTCAGGGAGGTGTTGAAACAGATTTCGCCCACCGTGGTGGCCGCTGCCCCGAAGCCGCGGCCCCAGAACACCGTGCCGTCGGCCAGCACCACGCAGGCGGTGGCGCCGGGGGGCACCGCGTCGGCGGGGTTCGCAGCGGGGGTGGCGTCGGGCATCGGGCTCTCCGGGATGGGGGTGGCGGCGCCGGGCATCTCGGCGAAGCCCAGTCCGGTGGCCGCCACCAGGGCAGGCCAGTGCTTGGCGGGAATGGCGCGAGCCTGCCGCCACTTGCGCACGGCTTCCTGCCCCACGCCGCAGCGGCCGGCCACGGCCTCGGCGCCGCCGGCCTGCGCGATGATCTCTTCCACGGACCGCATGATGGTGTTTATGTGGGAAGAGAGTTCCCAAGTCCACCAGGGTTTCCGGGTGACCTTGGGAAAAAATTTCCCAACTGCCGGAAACGAGCCCCTGTCATGGACCTCCGCACCCGTTTCACCGCCGAGCTGAAGAGCTCCATGCTGGCCGGCACCGCCCCCCGCACCTCCGCGCTGCGGATGATCCTGGCCAAGCTCAAGGACACCGACATCGCCGCCCGTCCCTCGGGCGTGGACAAGGTGCCGGACGAGCAGATCGTTGCCATGCTGCGCGGCATGGCCAAGAGCCGGCGCGAGAGCGTCGAGATGTACCGCCAGGGCAACCGCCCCGAACTGGCCGAGAAGGAAGAGGCCGAGATCGCCGTGATCGAGTCCTTCCTGCCACAGCAGATGGACGAGGCCGCCACCGCCGCCGCCGTGGACGCCGCCGTGGCGGAAACCGGCGCCACCTCGATCAAGGACATGGGCAAGGTCATGGCCGCCCTGAAGGCCAAGCACGCCGCGACGCTGGACATGGCCAAGGTCGGCCCCCTGGTGAAGGCCCGCCTGGGCGGCTGACGAGGTTGCGCCCGGAGTGTTCGGGCGTCGGCCAAGGGGGCTCTGCCCCCTTGGATCCCCCGCGAGGAGCTTAGGCTCTTCGACCTCATGAGTGCCTCCGGCGGGGGCGGGATGGCCGACGGCAGCCAGGATGGACAGCACTGTCCAACCCGCCCCCGCCGGAGGCACTCAAAGTGGGGTCCGGGGAGTTTAAATTCCCCGGCTCGGGACAAAGGCTTCGCCTTTGCCCTGGGGCCCAGGGGCAGCGCCCCTGGCCAACGTCAGCAAACCCAGACGCAACCCGTCATCGCCGGGCGGGCTGCGCCGGGCTAACCTGGGTACTGCCATGCCCTTGCCGCCGAACTTCCTGGACGAGTTGCGCGCCCGGACGCCGCTGCCGCCGCTGGTGGGGCGCAAGGTCAAGCTGGCGCGCAACGGGCGGCAGTGGAAGGGCTGCTGCCCCTTCCACAACGAGAAGTCGCCCTCCTTCTACGTCTACGACGACCACTACCACTGCTTCGGCTGCGGCGCGCATGGCGACGCGCTGAGCTTCGTGATGCAGACGGAGGGCAGCCCCTTCCGCGAGGCGGTGGAGCGCCTGGCCGGCGAGGCCGGGCTGGAGGTCCCCAAGGAAAGCCCTCGCCAGGTCGAGCGCGAACAGCGCGCCCGCGACCTGCACGACGTGCTGGACGCCGCGGCGGAGGCGATGGAACGCCGCCTGCGCACCCCCGAGGGCCGCCCGGCCCTGGACTACCTGCTGCGGCGCGGGCTGACGGAGGACACCATCGCCCGCTTCCGCCTGGGCTGGTCCGGTGGCGGCCGCGGTGCCCTGGCCGCCGACCTTTCCCCGCTGGGCATCGAGCCGGCGCGGCTGGCCGAGGCCGGGCTGACCAAGCCCAACGAGCGCGGCGAGGGCTGGTCCGACTTCTTCTTCAACCGCGTGATGTTCCCCATCCGCGACAAGCGCGGCCGCACCGTCTCCTTCGGCGGGCGCATCCTGGGGGACGGGCAGCCCAAATACCTGAACGGCCCGGAAACCGAGCTCTTCTCCAAGCGCCGCGTGCTGTTCGGCCTGGACATGGCGCGGGAAGCGGTGTTCCGCGGCAAGGCGACGCTGATTGCCGTCGAGGGCTACATGGACGTCATCGCCCTGCACCAGGCGGGGTTCGGCGGCGCCGTGGCCCCCTTGGGTACGGCGCTGACGGAAGACCAACTGGGCGAGATGTGGCGCGTTTCGCCCGAGCCGGTGCTGTGCTTCGACGGCGACCCCGCCGGGCAGCGCGCCGCCGCCCGCGCGGCGGAGGTGGCGCTGCCGTTGCTGGCCCCCGACCGCACCCTGCGCTTCGCCACGCTGACGGGCGGCGAGGACCCCGACACGCTGGTCAGCAAGGGCGGCCCGCCCGCCTTCCAGGCCGTGCTGGACGCCGCCCGTCCGCTGCACGAGGCGCTCTACGATATCCTGGCCGGCACCGCGCCGCGCACCACCCCCGAAAGCCGCGCCGCCCTGCGCAACGAGCTGGTGGAGCGCGCCGGCCGTATCCCCGACAGGGCGCTGGCCGCGGAATACCGCAAGGCGCTGCTGGACCGCTTCTTTGAAAGCAGCCGCCCGGCCCGCAACGGCGGCGGCAACGGCGGCGCCTTCAAAGGGGGCGGCCAGCGTTTCGGCGAAGGCGGCGGCCAGCGCTTCGGTGAGGGCGGCCGTCGCCGCGGCTTCGGTCCCCCACCGCCGCGCATCGAGCGCCGCACCATCGACGGCGAAAGCACCCGGCTGGAACAGGCGCGCTGCCTGCTGGCCATCACCCTCGCGCATCCCTGGATCCTGGAGGAGGTGGAGGAAGCCTGCGCCCTGCTGGAACTGCCCGAAGGCGGCTGCTCGCAGCTGCGGAGCGCGATGCTGTCCTGGCACGGCAGCCATGGGCAGGGTGACCGCGACGTCGCCTCACATTCGCTTGACTCCGCCGCCTTGCTGAACCACCTGCACGCCGCTGGCCACGGAGATGCTTTCGCCTGGGCGACGCGCGGCACCGGCCTGCCCGAGGCCGCCCGCGCCGACGCCCAGCCGGCGGAGGCGCTGCGGGGCTGGTGGCATTTCTACGCCCTGCTGCGAGGAGAGGCCGCGCTGGTCGAGGATCGGCAGGCCGCGGAGCGCGACCTGATCGCGAGCAACGATCCCGCCGCGCAGCAGCGGCTGATCCGCTTGTCCGAGGCCCTGGCCGCGGTGCGGCGGGGGGAAACCGGGCTCGAAGGGGTTTGAGGGGCCACGTCGGGGCGCGGGACCCGAAGCCCGGGGCCTGAACGGCCGGGCCCGGAAACGGGGCCCCGGCGAAACGGGCCCGGAGGGGGAAGATTTCCGCGCGCTTCGGGCGCGTGGACACGACGGGCACCGCCGGTGGGCCGCGGATTTCCGCGCCGGGCGGTGCGGACCGCCTTCCGGCGGCTGGGCCGGCTTCCCATCTGGGAGCGCGGGCCGGAGCGGGCGAGCCGGGCATGCGCCGGAACGTCCATGGGGTTTGAGGCATTCTTCGGAAGGCGGCGCCGCGCAGGGGCCGCCCCTTCCGTTCTTTTCTGGAGGCGTCGGCATGGCGACCAAGACGGCGAGTGGCACGGAAACCGTCGAGACCCGCGACGAGCAGGTGGAGGGCGCGCTGCTCGACACCATGACCGCCATGGTCAAGAAGCTCGTCGCCCGCGGCAAGGAGCGGGGCTACGTCACCTACGACGAGATCAACCAGGCGCTGCCGTCCGAACAGGTGTCCTCCGAGCTGATCGAGGACACCATGGCGATGCTGAGCGAGGGCGGCATCAACGTCGTCGAGGCGGAAGAGAGCGCCGACGAGGACGGGGCCGAGAAGAAGCCTGCGGCCAAGTCCGAGGACGAGGAAGAAAAGGCCGAGGACGAAGAGGCCGGCGGCAACACCAACGAAGAAACCATGGGCCGCACCGATGATCCGGTGCGGATGTACCTGCGCGAGATGGGCAGCGTGGAGCTGCTGTCGCGCGAGGGCGAGATCGCCATCGCCAAGCGCATCGAGGCCGGGCGCGACATGATGATCAACGGGCTCTGCGAGAGCCCGCTGACCTTCAAGGCGATCCTGACCTGGTACGCGGCGATCAAAGAGAACCGCATGCTGCTGCGCGACGTGATCGACCTGGAGGCCACGGCCGCCGGCGACAACGACGCGCCCCCGCCCGCCGAGCCGGAAGAGGTCGAGGAGGGCGAGGAAGGCGAGGGCATGGGCCTGTCCCTGTCCGCCCTGGAAGAGAAGCTGAAGCCCGAGGCGCTGGCCAATTTCGAGGCCATCGAGAGCCTGCTGGGCAAGCTCGACAAGCTCTCGGCCAAGCGCATGGAAGCCTACACGGCGGGCGGCGAGCTCGCCGGGCGGTCGGAGAAGACCTACGAGAAGCAGCGCGTCGAGCTGGTGGCGCTGGTGGAGAAGGTGCGGCTGCACAACAACCGCATCGAGGAGCTGGTGGACCAGCTCAAGGGCCTCAACCGCCGCATGACTGCGTTGGAAGGCCAGGTGCTGCGCATGGCCGAGGGCTCCAAGGTCAAGCGCGACGAGTTCATCCGCCACTGGCGCGGCGCCGAGCTGGACCCGGGCTGGTTCGACCGCGTCGAGAAGCTGCCGGGCAAGGCCTGGAAGGCCTTCGTGGCGAAAAGCCGCGACGAGGTGGAGCTGGTGCGCGCCGAGATCGGCAAGACCGCCGGCATCACCGGCCTGCCGGTGAGCGAGTTCAAGCGCGTCTACGCCACGGTGAGCCGCGGCGAGCGCGACATGACGCAGGCCAAGAAGGAGATGATCGAGGCCAACCTGCGCCTCGTGATCTCCATCGCCAAGAAATACACCAACCGCGGCCTGCAGTTCCTGGACCTGATCCAGGAGGGCAATATCGGCCTGATGAAGGCGGTGGATAAGTTCGAGTACCGCCGCGGCTACAAGTTCAGCACCTACGCCACCTGGTGGATCCGGCAGGCCATCACGCGGAGCATCGCCGACCAGGCGCGCACCATCCGCATCCCCGTGCACATGATCGAGACGATCAACAAGCTGGTCCGCACCAGCCGCCAGATGCTGCACGAGATCGGCCGCGAGCCGCAGCCGGAGGAGTTGGCCGAGAAGCTCGGCATGCCGCTGGAGAAGGTGCGCAAGGTCCTCAAGATCGCCAAGGAGCCGATCTCGCTCGAGACGCCGATCGGCGACGAGGAGGACAGCCACCTCGGCGACTTCATCGAGGACAAGGCGGCCATCATCCCGCTGGACGCCGCGATCCAGACCAACCTGCGCGAGGCCACCACGCGGGTGCTGAGCAGCCTCACCCCGCGTGAGGAGCGCGTGCTGCGGATGCGCTTCGGCATCGGCATGAACACCGACCACACGCTGGAAGAGGTCGGCCAGCAGTTCAACGTGACGCGCGAGCGCATCCGGCAGATCGAGGCCAAGGCGCTGCGCAAGCTTAAGCACCCCAGCCGCAGCCGCAAGCTGCGGTCCTTCCTGGACAACTGATGTCCGCGGCGGCGGCGGTGACCCCGGTCGAGGTCGAGGTCACCTTTCTGCGGATGGACCGCCCACCCGCCGACCCCGCCCCGGCCTTGCCGGAGGGGGTGCGGGTGGAGCGGGTGCGCCGCTGCACCACCGCCTTCTACCGCTTCCTCTACGACACGGTGGGGCAGGACTACCTGTGGTGGTTCCGCCGCACCGTGTCGGATACCCATCTGGGGGCCATCCTGGCCAGCCCGCAGGTCTCCATCCACGTGCTGTACAATGACGGCGAGCCGGCCGGCTTCTATGAGCTGGAGCGCCGCTCCAACCGCAGCACCAACATCTCCTATTTCGGGCTGCTGCCGCACGCGGTGGGGCAGCGCATGGGCCGCGCCTTCCTGCGCCACGCCGTGGACCTGTGCTGGGCCGAGGGCGCCGCCGCGGTGACGGTGAACACCTGCACTGCTGACCACCCGCGCGCCCTGCCCAACTACCTGGCCAGCGGCTTCACCGTGTACCGCCGCGTGCGCGAGGAATGGCCGGTGCCGGGCAATCTCGGCCTGAAGCTGCCGAGCCAGCCGGCACGGACCTCCCCGGCCCGGTGATGCCCCCTGGCCCCGAGGGATGTTTTCCGGCGGGGACGGTGTGGGAGGGGGCGCCCCGGGGTGCCTGGGACGGCGGATGCTCCGCGGGCTTCGCCGGCGGTCCGAAGCGCCGGCGCCGCCCCGCACGGCCGGTCCGGACGGCGCCGGTTGTGCGGGATCGGGGGATTGTGTCCCGCGTGCCGGTGGATCAGTAGTCGACGCGAAGCTTGATCCCGAACTGCTTCCGGAAATGGTTCTCGGTCACGTGCTTGGTTCCGGCCCAGCGACCCACGCCCGTGGTTTTCAGTTCCTCGTCATCGCCGTCAGGGGCCCGCACGCCGTAGAGGCAGTGGTAGGAATGGATGAGCTCGTGCGCGAGCACGAGGAAGGGTTGCGTGGCTTCGCCCTTGGACGTGATGACCTGGGTGTTGGTGAACAGCATGTTGCATACGGTTCCCGTGCCATCCTGCGCGGCCATCACATCCACGGCCGCATTGGCGCTTCCTCCCACCACGCAGAACGGGCATTTGCGCGGGGTGCCGCCGTCGTCGCTCTGCATCGTGGGATTGTAGGCCGGCGTCGGGTTGGGGACGCCCTGCCCGAACGCGAACTGATAACCGGCCTGCGAGAACTTGCCCTTCTGCGGCTTCACCATCACGTTGATCCCCACGGGAAAATCCCCCCGCTGGCGAGGTGCTGCCCGGCCGATGCGCCGGAGCAGGGTTTTCCCGAGTTCCACGGTTTGCAGTTTACGGAGATTTTCCAGGACGATCGGCTTGAAGAACGGGTTGGCAGATAGATCGTATCGGACCGCAAAACCCGGAAATTCCGCGAGATGCTCGGTGATTTCTGCCATGTTCGGCTTCCTCCTCGATGGACGCCAGGAGAACCGATCGTTTGATCGAATTTCGACCTGCCGGTTCCAGACGGTCGTCACGCAGCCAGATTGAATGAATCGAGGCGCGACGTCGAGGATCACGGCAGGTTGATCCTCAGCCCAGTATTTCGCGCGATCCGCCGGTGCGATCGCCACGATGCCCGTAGCGCGGCGGGGGGGCCGGGCCGGTTGTTCCCGGTGTTCGGGCGCCATGCGGCCCACATCATCCCGCTTGAAAGGTTATGATCCATAACCTAGCCTCGCCCGTAACGAGAATGGGGGAGGCGAGACGCGTGGCACAAGGG
Source organism: Roseomonas sp. BN140053 (assembly GCF_047690175.1). Lineage (NCBI taxonomy): Bacteria > Pseudomonadati > Pseudomonadota > Alphaproteobacteria > Acetobacterales > Roseomonadaceae > Roseomonas > Roseomonas sp. BN140053. The sequence continues at coordinate 183,876 of NZ_JBLLEB010000003.1, forward strand.
CTGCCCGGGGCCGGGGACGACCCGCTTCCCACGCCGCGTTTCGTGGCCGCCCTGCGGGTGCAGGTGGCCGTCCCCATCATGGTCGGCCCGGTGGCGGGCGGCGAGCGGCGCATCGTCCCCATCCTCGGCGGCACGCTGTCCGGCCCCGGGCTGGAGGGCGAGATCCTGCCCGGCGGCGCCGACGTGCAGCTGATCCGCCCCGACGGGGTGACCGAGGTGGAAGCGCGCTACGCGATCCGTCTCGCCGACGGCGCGCTGCTCTACGTCAACAACCGCGGCCTGCGCCATGCCGCGCCGGAGGACATGGCGCGCCTGCTGCGCGGCGAGTTCGTGCCGCCGGAGCGCGTGTATTTCCGCACCACGCCGGCCTTCGAAACGCCGTCCCCCGCGCTGGCCTGGATGCACCGCACGCTGTTCACCGGCCTGGGCGAGCGCTTCCCCGACGAAGTCCGCCTGCGCGTCTTCGCCCTTTAACTCCCGAAAATAGATGGGGGTCCGGGGGAATACCTTCCCCCGGCTTGCTTTTCAAAACCCGATCACAACGAGGAGGAAACCAAGAATGCCCAACACCTGGTGGCGCACCGCGCTGGCCGCCGGCTGCCTGTTCCTGGCCGCCGCCCCGGCCCGCGCGCAGCTCTCCGACGGCGTGCTGCGGATCGGCGTGATGGACGACATGTCCACCGGCATGGCCGACACCTTCGGCCAGGGCGAGGTGGTAGCCGCGCGCCTAGCAGTCGAGGATTTCGGCGGCTCCGTGCTGGGTGTGCCCGTGGAGATCCTGGGCGCCGACCACCAGAGCAAGCCGGATGTCGGCACCGCCATCGCCCGCCGCTGGTTCGACACGGAACGGGTGGACATGATCACCGGCCTGGCCAATTCCGCCATCGGCCTGGGCGTGCAGGGCATGGCGCGCGAGCGGAACCGCGTGACGCTGACCACCGGCTCCGGTGCCACGGAGTTCACCGGCGCGCAGTGCTCCCCCACCGGGGCGCACTGGGTGATCGACACCTTCGCGCTGGCGCGCACCGTGGCGCAGCCGATGGTGCGCCAGGGGCTGGACAGCTGGTACTTCGTGGCCGCCGACATCACGCTGGGCCGCGCCCTGGTGCGCGACATCACCCCGGTGATCCAGGCCGGCCAGGGCCGCGTGCTGGGCAGCATCTTCCACCCGCTGCTGACCACCGACATGTCCTCGCCCCTGGTGTCGGCGCAGGCCTCGCGGGCCAAGGTGGTGGCGCTGGCCAATGTCGGCGCCGACGCGGTGAACAGCGTCAAGCAGGCGGCCGAGTTCGGCATGCTGCAGCGCGGCCAGCAGGTCGCCGGCCTGTACATGACGGTGACGGACGTGAAGGCCATCGGCCTGCCCAGCGCCCAGGGCATCTTTCTGGCCGAGGCGTATTACTGGGACCTCGACGACGCCACCCGCGCCTTTGCCCGCCGCTACGCCGCGCAGCGCAACGGCGCCATGCCCAACGGCTACCAGGCCGGCGTCTACAGCGCCGTGCTGCACTACCTGCGCGCCGTGCAGGCCGCCGGCACCGACGCCGCCCCCGCCGTGATGGCCAGGATGCGCGAATTGCCGATCGAGGACTTCATGACCCGCAGCGGCCGCCTGCGCGAGGACGGCCGCGTCATCCGCGACGTGCACCTGTTCCAGGTCAAGCCGCCCGGCGAGAGCCAGGGCTCCTGGGACCTCCTCCGCCACGTCGCCACCGTGCCCGGCGCGGACGCCTTCCGCCCGATCTCAGAGAGCGACTGCCCGCTGGTCCGGCGCTGAAGATCCGGGTCTGCTGGGGGAGGGATGTTCCTGCGTGTTCGGGCGGCGGCCAGAGGGGCGCCGCCCCTCTGGACACCCCGCGAGGAGCTTAGGCTCCTCGACCTCATGAGTGCCTCCGGTGGGGGCGGGTTGGACAACGCCGCCCATCATGACTGCCGTCAGCCATCCCGCCCCCGCCGGAGGCACTCAGCGCGGGGTCCGGGGAGGCCGGGCCTCCCGGCTCGGGACAAAGGCTTCGCCTTTGCCGTGGGGGCCAGGGGCAGCGCCCCTGGCCCAGGCCCGAACACCAAGGACCATCCCCACCCCGGCAGACCCGGAACTCCGCCCCCGACCAGCGGATGGCCTCCCGGGTCAGCGGCGCAGGGCGTCCTCCAGGCTTTCCAGGGCCGCGGTGGCGAAGGCGTCCATGTTGGCCGCGCGGTCGGGCGAGGCGGTTTCCAGCGTCCGGGCCAGGGGGGTGGGGCCGGCGACCGCGACGCAGGCATGCCCGGCCGCGTCGCCGTAGCGGTTGCCGGAGGGGCCGGCCGCGCCGGTTTCCGCCAGCCCCCAGTCCGCCCCCAGCCGCTCCCGCACCCGCGCCGCCAGCAGGGCGGCATAGGCTTCGGTGGCGGGGCGCATCCCCGTCAGCTCCTCCGCGGTGATGCCCAGCAGCGCCGACCGCGCGGCGGCCGTGTAGATCACGCCGCCGCCGAGGAAATAGGCCGAGGCCCCCGGCACGGCCAGCAGCCGCGCCGCCACCAGCCCCCCGGCCGCGGATTCCGCCACCGCCACGGTGTGCCGGCGCGCGATCAGCAGCGCCGCGACCCGCGCGGCGACGGCCTCGCCGCTCACGCCCCGGCCAGCACGTGCACGGCGCGGGCAGCCACCAGGTCGCGCGAGGCTTCGCCGTAGGCGCGCATATGCGGCGCGGCGCCGTGGGCGCGCAGCGCTTCCGGCGATGCCCATTTCTCGATCACCATGAAGCTGTCGGGACCCAGCGGGGTCTGCGGCGGGCCGAACTCCGGCACGTCCACCGCCGGCCCGTATTCCAGGCAGCCTTCCTCCGCCCGCACGGCGGCGAGGTTGGCGCGCACCAGCGCCAGCAGCGCCTCCCGCTGTCCGGGCTTGGCGGTGATGATGGCGATGACGTGCAGCATGGGCCGGTTCCTCCGTGCGGGTGTTCGGGGGAACAGGCTAGGCCGATCCCGGCGCGGCCGGAATGTACCCCAGCGCCCCGGCACCCTGCGGAGGCAAGGCAGCCGGACGTCCCGGCAGGCGCGAGGGTGGAAGGCCCCCGCGCAGCCGCCGGCGCCGCGGAACCGGACCGCCCTCCCGCACCGCTCAGCAGCCGTGGAACCCGCCACCCGGCAGCGGCGCCAGTTCCAGCACGCCCAGCACCTGCGGCGCCCCGCCCGGCGCTGCCACCGCGAAGCTTCCCTCGGGGAGTGCCCGCCCACCCACCGCCGGCCCCGCCACGGTGATCAGCGGCGTGCGGTGTCCCACCAGCACCCGGTTCACCCCCGCCGCCACGGGGGCCGAGAGCAGCTGCCGGTGCCCGTCCAGCACCTCCGCCAGCCGGGCGCCGGCGTAGTCGTCGGCCAGCAGCGCGTCGGTCACCCGCACCCGCTCCGCGCCGAAGGCGATTTCCGCCGTGTCCCGCGCCCGGAACACCGGCCCGGCCAGCACGGGGAGTTCCACGGGGATGCCCAGCTCCGCCAACTGCCGCCCGATCGCCGCGGCCTGGTCCCGCCCCAGCGCCGAAAGGTTGCGCTGCCCCGCCCGGTCCCCCACCCGGAAGGAGCGGTCGCAGGGCTCGCCCCGGGTGTCCGCGTGGCGCAGGAACAGCACCAGCCCTCCCGCCCGCAGCCGCGCCACCAGCGCGTCGCCCTCCGGCGTGCCGGGGCGCGCGGGGACGAGTTCCTGCGCGACGGCTGCAATGGGCAGCAGCAGCGCCAGCGCGAGCAGCGCGGGGCCGAGCCGGCGCACGGCGAGCCACAGCAGCACCGGAGCCTTGCCGCCCCCGGGCTGGACGCGCCGCCATCCCCTGCCGATCGCCGCCATGCACCGCCCTCCGCCCGCCACCGGTGCCCCGTTCCACCGTGAATCGCGCCCCGGTTGGCATCCTCCGATGACTCACCATAGTTTCGCGCCACGGCCGCTGCGCCGTTTGTTTTTTCCGGCCGGGGGGAGTTCCAGCATCATGGGTTTCACGGGACGCAAGGAGGATGTGCGGCTGGTGCAGGGCGCCGGGCGCTACACGGCGGACTGGAACCTGCCGGACCAGCTCTACGCCGCCTTTCTCCGCTCCCCCCATCCGGCGGCGCGCATCGCCTCGATCGACACCAGCGAGGCCGAGGCCGCCCCGGGCGTGGTGGCGGTGCTGACCGGCGACACCGTGGCCAGCATGGGCACCGTGCCCGCTGCCATGCCGTTTCCCGGCACCGACGGCGCGCCCCTGCGCACCCCCTCCCGTCCCGCCCTGGCCCGCGGCCGCGTCCGCTTCGTGGGTGAGGAGGTCGCCTTGGTGGTGGCCGCTACCCGCGCCCAGGCGATGGACGCGCTGGAACTGATCGCGGTGGAGTACGAGGACCTGCCCTTCGCGGTGGGCTTCGACGCCGCCCTGGCCCCCGATGCCCCGCTGGTCCATGACGAGGTCCCCGGCAACGTCGTGTTCGAGCACCAGTTCGGCGACGCCGCCGCCACGGAGGCCGCCATCGCCGGCGCCGCCCACGTGGTGCGCCTCACGCTGGAAAGCCCCCGCGTCGCCGCCAACCCGATGGAACCGCGGGCCGTGCTGGCCTGGTTCGACGCCGCCACCGAGACCTTCGAGATCCGCTGCCCCAACCAGGGCGGGCGCGAAATGTCGCACGGGCTGGGCGTGCAGCTCGGCGTGCCGCAGGAGAAGGTGCGGGTGAACATGGTGGATGTGGGCGGCGCCTTCGGCCCGCGCGGCTCCGCCTATCCGGAATATGCCGTGCTGCTGTTTGCCGCCCGGCAGCTCGGCCGCCCCGTGAAATGGGTGTCCACCCGTTCCGAGGACTTCCTGACCGACAGCCACGGCCGCGGCATCCGCCTGGAAGGCGAGCTGGCCCTGGACGCGGAGGGCAACTTCCTGGCCCTGCGCTCCTCCTGGCTCTGCGACGAGGGCGCCTATCTCACCGCCGCGGGGGCGCTGACCAACACCTCCAACAACCTGATGATCGCCGCGGGGCCGTATAAGACGCCGGTGATGCACAGCCGCAACCGGCTGGTATTGACCAACGCCAACCCCACCGCGCCCTATCGCGGCGCCGGCCGCCCCGACGCCGTGTACCTGATCGAGCGGCTGGTCGACACCGCCGCCGCCGAGCTGGGGATGGACCCCATCGCGCTGCGCCGCCGCAACGCCCTGCCGGCCGAGGCCATGCCGCACCGCTCGCCCTCCGGCAGCGTCTTCGACAGCGGCAACTTCCCCCGCCTGCTCGACACCGCCGAGCGCGAGGGCGACTGGGCCGGCTTTCCCGCCCGCCGCGCCGCCGGTGCCGCCGCCGGGAAGCTGCGCGGCATCGGCTGCGCCCTGTTCCTGGAACCCTCCGGCGGCGGCGCCGCGCCCAAGGACCAGGCGGCGCTGCGCTTCACCCCCGACGGCAAGGCGACGTTGTTCATCGTGTCCACCTCCAACGGCCAGGGGCACGAAACGGTGTTCGCCGAGCTGGTGGCGGGCTGGCTGGGCCTGGACCGCGCCGACGTCACCCTGCGCGGCAGCGACCCGGACGGGCCGGCGCTGATCGGCAGCGGCTCCTTCGGCTCACGGTCGCTGATGACCCAGGGCAGCGTGCTCAAGCACGGCAGCGATCTGGTGATCGAGAAGGGCCGGGCCCTGGCCGCCGACCTGCTGGAAGCCGCCCCCGCCGACCTGGAATTCGCCGACGGTGCCTACACTGTCGCCGGCACCGACCGCCGCGTGAGCATGACCCAGGTGATCGCCGCCGGCGCCCTGCCGGAGGGCGGCCACGCCCTGGACACCGAGGCCGAGCTGACCATCCCGCGCGCCTTCCCGAGCGGCGCCCACGTGGCGGAGGTGGAGATCGAGCCCGACACCGGCGTGCTGGAGGTGGTGCGCTACGTCGCCGTGGACGATGCCGGCAAGATCTACAACCACGTCCTCGCCGCCGGGCAGCTGCAGGGCGGGCTGGTGCAGGGCGCCGGCCAGGTCTTCGGCGAGCACTGCCACTACGACCCCGACAGCGGCCAGCTGCTGGCGGCCTCCTTCATGGACTACCTGATGCCGCGCGCCGACAGCTTCCCCGGCGCGAAGCTGCACGACGCCTCCACCCCGTCGCCGACCAACCCGCTCGGCGCCAAGGGCGTGGGGGAATCCGGCACCATCGGCGCGGCGCCGGCGCTGATGAACGCCGTGGTGGACGCGCTGCGCCCGGCGGGCATCGCGGAGTTCGACATGCCCGCCACCCCCGCCCGCCTCTGGGCCGCCCTGCACGCGGCCGGGCGGGCCTGAGGACGGCGCGGCACGGCCGCCGGGCGCGGACCCCGCGCTGCGGCGGCCAGGCATGCCTGAAGGCGCCGCTGCACGCGGACCGGCGGGCCTGACGGCGGCGCAGCACGCGGCGGGGCAGGGGCTTGGCGCCGCCCGCCGGCGTCGCCCGGGGGCACGGCCCCGGGGTTACGGCCCCGGGGTTACGGCACGGTGTAGTCCGAACAGTCCGGCAGCGGCCGGTCCGGCCGAAAGGCACCCGCCGCCGCGTCGAAGCGGAACTGGCGGGTGATGCTGCAGCGCGCGTCGCGCTGCCGCACCAGGTCCGCCTGTTGCAGCGGCCGCATCGCGGTGGAATCGCCCGCCCGCGACACGCCGCGCGGAAAGTTCCAGGCTTCCGTCGCGTAGCGCAGCACCGGCTCCCCGGCCGCGCTGCCGGGAACCAGCCCGAGGCTGGCGGAGAAGCCGTACTCGTCATGGCAGGCGCCGCGGCGCCGGCGCATGTCGCGCTCGCCGAAGCAGGCGCGGATGGTCAGGGACGCGGCCAACGGCACCTCCAGCACCGGCACGGCGGCCGCCGTGCCGCCGGCGGCCACGCGGAACAGCCGCAGCCCGGTGGCGCTGCCGCCGCCGCCGGAATAGCCCGTGCTGCTGCGCGTCTCGACCCCGGCCAGGAAGCTGCAGTCGCCCAGGACGAACAGGTTGGGCCAGACCGCCTGCGACTCGCCCCCATCCGGATCCTCCGCGGGCGGCTGCGGCGCCGGGGCGGCCGCGCCCCGGGCCCGCAGCGCCGGCCGCACCGCGCCGCCTTCCTCCGGCTGGGTCAGCACCACGCACCAGCGCCGGTCCCGCGTGCAGGCCTCGCTGCCCCCGGCGCCACGCGGCACCAGGGACACCAGGCGATCACCGGCGGGCGGCGTCCCGGCCCCGGCCACGCCGGAGACCGCGGCCTGGGCGACGAGCAGGCTGAGGAAAAGAAGGCGGAACATGCGCGTCTCCTGCGGGCGGCCGCCGGTGTCCTGCAACACCGCACGCTGGGCAACCGCCGCGCATTGGCTTTCGCCGTCCCATCGTCCAAGGGATGCGGCCGGAACCGCCGGATCGACGCCGCATGCCGTCCGCCACCCCTGACCCGCCGACCCGCCCGGCCCTGGCGGCCGGCTCGCACGCCACGGCGCGCGGCTTGCGGGCCGTGGTGCAGGCCTCGTCTGCCCTGGCGGGTGCCTTGCGCCCCAGGGCGCGCCTGCTGCGCGACAGGGCGCGCCTGCTGCGCAACGGGGCGCTGGCGGCGATCCTCGCCCTGGCCGCCGCGCTGTTCCTGCGCGCGCATGCCGGCTACCGCGACCTGCCGACCGGCCCAGCCGACGGTTGGTGGAGCTGGGTGGACCAGCTGCGCTACGCCCGCGCCGCCCTGGCCTGGGCCGAGGGCGCGCTGGACCCGGCGCGGCACTGGTACCTGCCGGGCTATCCGCTGCTCGGCGCGCCCTTCGCCCGCCGGATGCCGAACGACCCCTTCCTGCTGCCGGATCTGTTCTGCTTTCTCGCCGCGCTGTGGCTCTTCGGGGCGCTGGCGAAGCGGCTGGCGGCGGCACTGCCGCAGCCGCGGCTCCTGGGGGCGGGGCTGTTCCTGCTCACCGCCGCGCTGGAATTCCGCGTGCTGGAAGCCTGGGTGATCCCCTGGACCACCACGCCCGCGGCGGCCCTGACCCTGGCCGCCCTGGTGCTGGCGCTGCGATTCGCCGCGGCGCCCGGGCCTCGTGACGCCGGCCTCGCCGCCCTGTGCCTCTGCGCCCTGGCCTGGTTCCGTCCCACCGACCTGCTGGCGCTGGGGGCGGCGGTGGTGCCCTTCATGCTGTGGGCACTGCTGCGCGCGCGGCCCGGGGTGGCGCGCGCGGCGCGGGTGCTGGGGGCGGCGCTGTTCGGCGCGGCGCTGGCGCTGCTGCCGCTGCTGGCGGCGCATCTCGCCGTGCACGGCGCCGCCCCCGGCGACTACCTCGCGCAATCTGCCGCCATGGGCTTCGAATGGCGGCTGGTGCCGCTGCGCTGGGTGACGCTGGTGCTGTCGCCGCGCCCGCTCTTTCCCTCCGGCGAGGGGCTGGGGCAGGTGTTTCCCTGGGTGCTGCCGGGGATCGCCGGCCTCGCCGCCATGCTCATCGTGCCCGACCGCGCTGGGCCTGTTCGCGGCCCCGCCGTGCCCGCTTCCGGCCGGGGCGCGTCTGCCCCTGGACACGTCGCGCGCCCGTCCGGTGCGCCTGCGCCTGCGCCTGCGCCTGCGCCTGCGCCGGTTCCCGGTCCCGCCGTGCCGGCCTCCCCTCGGGCGCCGCACCTGCTGATGGCGGCCGCGGTGGCCGCGCATCTCGTGGCCTATCTCGCCTATCGCGACCTGCACCCGCAGGGGCTCTGGCGCTACGGCAACTTCCACTACTTCAAATGGGTGCTGCCGGTGCTGGCGCTCTACGCGCTGCTGCTGCTCGCCGGCCTCGTCGCCTCGCCCCGGCGCGGGCGGCTGGCGCTGGCCGCCGCGGCCGTGCTGGCGGTGCTGCTGCCCTGGCGGGCGGAGTGGCGCCCCGCGGCGGCTTCCCCCGGCGACCGGGTGGTGACCGGCCCGCAGGAGGTCCTGTTCCGCACCGGCCTGCCCGCGCTGGACGAGGCGGTGCTGCTGGCGGCCGAGGGCGAATGGCGCAGCATCTTCCTGGAGCTGCACGCCTCGCAGGTGGGGGAGGCGGAATTCGGCGCCAACGCCGCCACCAAGGCCGTGCCGGTGCCGGGCGGTCTGTTGTTCTTCGCCCTGCGTCCCCTGCCGCCCGGACCGGCCGTGCTGCGCTTCAACCCCGGCGTCGCCCTGGACCCCGGCATGGTGCCGGTGCCCGGCCGCGTGGCGCTGCGCTTCGGCCTGCCCTGCGTGGTGGCGCGCGCGTCCCGCCGCTGCGGGGAAATCCAGCAGGACGTGCCCCTGCCGGTCCTGCCGGCCGGCGACTGGCGGGACGCGCAAGGCGCCGCGGCCTCCCTGTTCCCCGAAGGCTGGGCGCCGCCGGAAGGCGACGGCCGCTGGACCCTGGCGCGCCTCGCCCGGCTGCGCCTGCCGCTCGGCACGCCCGGGCAGGGCCGGACGCTGGAACTGCACGCGCGCGCCCTGTCCCCCGACCCGGCGCAGCCGCTGCGGGTATCGGTATCGGCCGGCCCCCCGGGCGAGGAGCAAACCCTGGCGGAATGGCGCTTCCCCGACGCCCAGCCGCGCCGCCTGCGGCTGGACGTGCCCGCCGCGGCACTGAGCCCATCGGGGGTGCTGTGGCTGCGGCTGGAGGTCGCCAACCCCGCCCGGGACGCAACGGGCCGGCGGCTCGGCCTGCTGCTGCAGCGGTTCCGGCCGCTGTAGCGCGCGGGACGGACGGAAGCCCCGGGCCGGCTCCCGCCGCAGAGCCGGCCCGCTCCCGAAAGCTGGCGACGCGGCCTGGGCCGGCAGGGCCACCGCCCTCGCCCCCTGGGGCGCAAGCCCTGCGCGGCCCGCGGGACAACGGCGCCTTGGGCCCCTGGTTGTTCCGCCCCGCGATTCCTGTTCAGCTTCCCCCGCCCGGGTCGCGCAGCGCGCCCCGGGCCGGACGCCGCCGCCGGTTCCCGCACCGCCACCGCCTGGGCGGCGGGCCGGAACCGCGCGGCGCGGCGTTCGGAACGCGGGCCGCAACGGCCCCGGGGGAGGAAGCACCATGCTGCGCCGTTCCGCCTTTCTGCTGGCGGGCTCGCTGCTCGCGCCCGGCCTCGCCCGGGCCCAGTCGGGTAGCCCCGCGGGCAGCCCGCCCGGCAGCGCCGCCGTCCCCTCCGGCTATCCCGACAAGCCCGTGCGAATCATCGTGCCCTCCGCCCCCGGCGGCGGCACGGACATCGTGGCGCGGGTGCTGGCGGAACGCCTGTCGCAGGCCTTCAACCGGCAGTTCGTGGTGGAGAACCGCGCCGGCGCCGGCCAGATGATCGGCATCGAGGCCGTGGCCCGCGCCCCCGCCGACGGCTACACGCTGCTGCTGGCGGCCAGCACGCTGGTGCTCAACGGGCTGATGTTCCGCAACGTGTCCTACGACCCCGTGCGCGACTTCGCCCCCGTGACGCAGATCGCCGTGCTACCCAACGTGCTGCTGGTGCACCCCGCCGTGCCCGTCCGCACGGTGGCGGAGCTGATCGCCCTGGCCCGCGCCAGGCCGGGCGAGCTGAACTACTCCTCCGCCGGCATCGGCACCTCGCCGCACATGTCCATGGAGCTGTTCAAGAGCATGGCCGGCATCAGCATGGAGCACGTCGCCTATCGCGGCACCGCCCCCGCCATGACCGACCTCCTCGGCGGCCGCGTTTCCGCCACCATGGCCAACGTGCTGACCGCGCGCCCGGCGATCGAGGCCGGCACCGCCCGGCCCCTGGGCGTCACCGGCACCACCCGGGTCCCCAGCCTGCCCGACATCCCCACCGTCGCCGAGGCCGGGCTGCCCGGCTACGCCGCGCCGCAATGGTACGGGCTGCTGGCCCCCGCCGGCACGCCGCGCCCGATCGTGGAGCGCCTGCAGGCGGAAGCCGCCCGCGCCCTGGCCGCCCCCGACCTGCGCGACCGCCTGGCCGCCGACGGCGCCGAGCCCGTGGGCAACGCCCCGGACGAGTTCGCCGCCCAGATCCGCGCCGAGATCGTGAAATGGACGCAGGTCGCCCAGGCCGCCGGCATCCAGCCGGAATAGCCGCCGCGCCCCTTCCCGGCATGTCCGCGCGAACACGTCCCGCGCGGGCCGCCACCGCGCCGCCAAACCGTCGCGGCCCGCCCGCGCGGCCCTGCCACGCTTCCCCGCACCCCGCCTCCCCGAAAGGAATCCGCCCGTGACACTCCAGATCCGCCGCGTGGTGACCGGCCACGACAGCGAGGGCCGCGCCGTGGTGCTGCACGACGGCATCGCCCCCAACGTGGTGTCCCGCCGCGACAAGCATTCCAGCTGCGTGGTCTGGAGCACCGACCGCTTCCCCAGCGACAACTCCGCCGCGGCCGAGGCCGCCGGCGCCCGCGCCGTGGTGGGCACGGACCCTGGTGGCTCCGTGTTCCGCATCGGCCGCTACGAGCCCGGCGTGGCCTCCCGCAACCACCGCACGGAATCCCTCGACTACGCCGTGATCATCTCCGGCGAGATCGAGATGACCCTGGACACGGAAACCGTGACCCTGCGCCAGGGCGACGTGCTGGTGCAGCGCGGCACCATCCACGACTGGATCAACCGCGGCACCGAACCCTGCATCATCGCCTTCGTGCTGCTGGCCGCCGAGCCGGTCGTCGCCGGCGACCGGGTGCTGTCCGCGACGGGGTGATGGAGCTCTTGGTGTTCAGGCCTGGGCCAGAGGGGCGCTGCCCCTCTGGACACCCCGCGAGGAGCTTAGGCTCCTCGACCTCATGAGTGCCTCCGGCGGGGGCGGGATGGCCCACGTCGTCCACCCGAGCAACGTGTCCCGGCCCGCCCCCGCCGGAGGCACTCAACGCGGGGTCCGGGGAGTTCGTAACTCCCCGGCGGGGTCCAGGGGCAGAGCCCCTGGCCACGGCCAGTTCACCAAGAACCGACCAGCCCACCGGGACAGGCCCAGCCGACCAGCGCGCGCCGATCAGCGCGCGACGGCGTAGCCCTGCATGCCGCGCGGGTTGGCGGCGGCCTTGATCTGCACGTCCTCGCCGTCCGGCTCGCGGCCCACGGCGCAGAGGCGGCCTTCGGTCCAGCCTTCGGCCACGGTCACCGTGTGGCCGCGATCGCGCAGCGCCTCGGCGGTGCCCGCGGGGAAGCGGTTTTCCAGCGTCAGGGAGCCCGGCGCCACCTCGCGCGGCCAGAAGGAGGAGAGGAGCCCGTCCGTGTGGAAGGCCGGCGCGTCGATGGCCTCCTGCAGGTTCATGCCGTGGCGGGCGTGGTGCAGGAACAGCAGCAGCGACCATTGTTCCTGCTGGTCGCCGCCCGGCGTGCCGAAGGCGAGGTAGGGCTTGCCGTCGCGGAAGGCGAAGGAGGGCGTCAGCGTGGTGCGCGGCCGCACGCCCGGCGCCATGGAGGAGGCCAGGCCGTCCTGCAGCCAGAACATCTGCCCGCGCACCGTCAGGCCGAAGCCCAGCCCGGGGATCACCGGGCTGGACTGGAACCAGCCGCCCGAGGGCGTGGCCGCCACCATGTTGCCCCAGCGGTCGGCGGCATCGACGTGGCAGGTGTCGCCGCGATGCGCGCCCCCGCGGGTGGTGACCGGCTCGCCCTGGCCGTCCAGCGTGGTGGGCAACTCGCGCGACATGGTGGGCTCGCCGCCACCGCGCATGTCGGCCTGCGAGATCGTGCCGGTCAGGCGCTGCGGCGGCAGCACCGGCGCGCGGCCGTCCGGGCTGCCCGGGCGCAGTTCCAGCGACGCGCGTTCGCCGATCAGCGCCCGGCGCGCCGCGGCATAGGCAGGGTCCAGCAGCGCGGCCATCGGTACGGGCGCACTGTCACCGTACCAGGCGTCGCGATCGGCCATCACCAGCTTGGTGGTTTCCGCCACGGCATGCACGAAGTCCGGCCCCAGCGGATCCATCGCCGCCACGTCCAGGCCTTGGAGAATGTTCAGTGCCTGCAGCATCGCTGGCCCCTGGCTCCAGGGGCCGCACTTGAACACCCGGTACTCGCCGAAATCGGCCGAGAGCGGCGCTTCCACCGGCGGCGTCCAGCGCGCCAGGTCATCCGCCGTCAGCAACCCGCGATGCCGGCGGCCCGACACGTCCCAGACCTCCTGCTCGGAAAAGCGGCCCATCGCCTCGGCCACCGGGCCCCGGTACCAGTAGTCCAGCGCCCGCTCGATCTGCGCCTCGCGCGAGCCGGCGGTTTCCGCCTCGCGCAGCAGCGTTTCGTAGAAATCCGCCAGCACGGGGTTGCGGAACAGTTTGCCCGGCTGCGGCACCCGCCCGCCCGGCAGGTACACCGCGGCGGAACTGGGCCAGTGCGTCTCGAACAGCTCGCGCACGCTGGCGATGGCGGCGGGGATGCGCGGCGTCAGCGCGTGGCCGTGGCGGGCATAGCCGATGGCGGGCGAGAGCACCTCGCGCAGCGTCGCCGTGCCCCAGTCGCGCAGCAGGGTGAGCCAGGCGCCGAAAGCCCCCGGCACGCAGGCGGCGAGGTGGCCGGTGCCGGGGACCAGCTCCAGACCCAGCCCGCGCAGCCGTTCCAGTGTGGCGGCGGCGGGGGAGGGGCCCTGGCCGCAGATCACCGTGGGCGCGTCCTCGCCGGGGCGGCAGGCCAGGATCGGCACCTCGCCGCCCGGCCCGTTCAGGTGCGGCTCCACCACCTGCAGCACGAAGCCCGAGGCCACCGCCGCGTCGAAGGCGTTGCCGCCGCGCTCCAGCACCCCCATCCCCGCCGCCGAGGCCAGCCAGTGCGTGGAGGACACGGCCCCGAAGGAGCCGCGCAGTTCGGGGCGGGTGGTGAAGCTCATGGGCGGGAAGCACTCCTGTGCGCGCCGGCCGCGCCGGGCGGCCAGGAAGAACGGCGGCGGGGCGGAAGCCGCCGCGCGAGGCGCGCAGCCTATCGGCGCCACCCCCGCGGCGCCAGCCAGGGCCGCGGAACCAAGGCTGGCCGCGGGGGCAGCGCCAGCCCCGGCAGCGCGGCCTGCGGACCAGCCCTGCCACCGCCACCCGCACCGGCAACACCGTCAATGGCTCCGGCCGGACCTCACGGCGGCGCCATGCTTCGCGAGGATGTTCCAACCGCTCCCGGGGACCGGAAGCGGTCGCCGGAGTTCCCCCTGGCACACCCGGTCCAGCAGGGACAAAGAATGAGCAAGAGCCTCGCCGACCAGCCATGCAGCCCCGAGATGGCGCAGCAGCACGCCGCCCTCGGCCGTTTCGTCACCGTGTTCGAGGACACGGTGAACCTGATCCGCACCGCCACCATCGGCCTGCTGGCCGCCGACCGCCGCTCCGAGAAGCTGGTCAGCATCGCCTTTCACAGCAGCGTCATGACCGCAGCACCCCTGTTCCAGGTGTTCCGTGCCGCGGTGGGGCAGATCGCCACCGACCCGGAGTTCCAATACCCGGAGCGGCAGGGCCAGGACCTGCTCTCCGTGATGAACCAGGTCGCCGGCGAGTTCGAGGCCATCCAGGCCACGCGCAACAGCCTGCTGCACGGCACCTGGGAGGTCGGCTGGTGCGGCGAGCCCGGGGATGGCCTGCCGGTGTTCGCGGTGGCGCGGCTCAAGCCGTCCCGCACCGGCCTCAGCCGCACGGAGGTCCCCTCCCGCCCCGGCGAGCTCGACGGCTGGGCTGAGCGCTGCCTGGCCACCCAGGCCCTGATCGAGCGCGTGATCGAGGCGGTGGCCGCCAGGCCGGTGCCGGCCACCGAAGCCTGCTTCATCCGGGAGAATGACCGCTGGCGTCCCAGCGATCGTCCGGAGGAAGCGGAACCCGGCACCGCGGTGCCATCCACCCCGGCGGACGAGGAGGCGCGCGCCGCCTGAAGGCCCGCCGCACCGGCCCGGCCGCCGCCACCAGCCCCGACGCGTGCCGCTACCGGCTTCGACGGCCGCGGCCAGCCCCGACGGGTGCCGCTGCCGGCTTCGACGGCCGCCGCCGGCCCTCGACGGGCAGCGCTGCCCGCCGCAGGACAGCACGGCCGGCCCTCGGGGCCGGCCGGCAAGGGCGCGGCGCATGGCCGGCATGTTCAGCCCCCGCGCGACATTCCGCCGCGTGCCGCTGCTATGCTGCGGGCATGAAGCCTGCCGAGATCGCCGCCCCCGCCCTGTCCCTGGCCGCCGGTCACGCCGCATCCCCCGCCCAGCTTTCCGGCGCCCAGCCGTCCGGGACCCAGCTCCCCGGCGCCCAGGCCTCCGGCGCCCAGATCGCCGGCGCCAGGGCATCGGCCACCGGCCGGATGGCGGTGGGCATCCTGCTCGCGGTCAGCGCCGGGCACCTGCTGAACGACCTGATGCAGTCGATGATCCCGGCGATCTACCCGATCCTGAAGGCCGAGTTCGTGCTGAGCTTCACCGAGATCGGCCTCATCCAGCTCTGCTTCCAGCTCACCGCCTCGCTGCTGCAGCCGGCCGTGGGGCTGTTCACCGACCGCCGGCCGCAGCCCTTCTCGCTGGTGCTGGGCATGGGCCTCACCTTCGTGGGGCTGCTGATCCTGTCGGTGGCCAGCGTTTATCCCGCGCTGCTGCTGGCGGTGGCGCTGGTGGGCATGGGCTCCTCCATCTTCCACCCCGAGGCATCGCGCGTGGCGCGCATGGCCTCGGGCGGGCGGCACGGCGCCGCGCAGTCGGTGTTCCAGGTGGGCGGCAACCTCGGCTCCGCCATCGGGCCGCTGCTGGCCGCGATCGTGGTGATCTCGCGCGGGCAGGCCAGCGTCGCCTGGTTCTCCCTGGCCGCGCTGCTGGGCATGGTGCTGCTGGCGATGGTGGGCCGCTGGTACCGCGAACAGCAGCGCGCGCCCAAGCCCGCCGGCGTATCCCGCCCCGCGCCCTTTCCGCGCGCGCTGGTGCAGCGCGCCCTGGTGGTGCTGGTGGCCCTGACCTTTGCCAAGAACGTCTACACGGCGTCCCTGTCGAGCTACTACACCTTCTACCTGATCGAGACCTTCGGCGTGTCCGTGCGCGACGCCCAGCTCTACCTCTTCGCCTATCTCGGCGCGGTGGCGGTGGGCACGATCGCCGGCGGCCCGTTGGGCGACCGCTTCGGGCGGCGCGCCGTGCTGTGGGGCTCCATTGTCGGCCCGCTGCCCTTCACCCTGCTGCTGCCCTATGTCGGCCTGGGCTGGACCTGCGCCTTCACGATCATCATCGGGCTGATGATGTCCTCGGCCTTTCCCGCCATCCTGGTCTACGCGCAGGAACTGCTGCCCGGAAAGGTCGGGCTGGTGTCGGGCATCTTCTTCGGGCTGGCCTTCGGCCTGGGCGGCATCGGCGCCGCCGTGCTCGGCCTCATCGCCGACCGCGCCTCCATCGGCGTGGTGTACCAGCTCTCCGCCCTGCTGCCGCTGCTCGGCCTCCTTATCGTCGCCCTGCCCGACCTGCACGAGGCCCGCCCCGCCGCAGCGCGGTGACGGGGCGGTCCGTTCCGGTGGCGGCGCCTGGGTGGGCTGACGTCGGCAAGGGAGCTCTCTGCCTTCCTGGCCGACGCCCGGGCCACCCAGGCCAACCGCAGCCGCCGGACACCGCCGCCCTCAGCCATCCGCGTCCGGCGGCGCGGGGCGGAGCAGCCCGGCGTCGAGCTGCGACAGGTCGGTGCGGCCCAGCATGGCCAGGCTGCGGTCGATCTCCGCCTGCAGCAGCGCCAGGGCGCGGCGCACGCCGGGCTCGCCCGCCGCGGCCAGCCCGTACAGCGTGGCGCGGCCCAGCAGCACGCCCTGCGCGCCCAGGGCCATCGCCTTCACCACGTCGCTGCCCCGCCGTACGCCGCTGTCGAACAGCACGGTCAGCCGCCCGCCCACCGCGGCCACGACCTCCGGCAGCACGGTGATCGGGGCTTCCGTGCCGTCCAGGTTGCGGCCGCCATGGTTGGACACCACCACCGCATCCGCCCCGCGGGCGGCGGCCAGCAGCGCGTCCTCGGCGCACAGGATGCCCTTCACGATCAGCGGGCCGCGCCAGCGGTCGCGCAGCCGCCCCAGGTCGTCCCAGCACACGGAAGCGGAATTGGCCTGCCGCCGCGGCCCGCCGGTGACGGTGCCGCGCAGCTCCGCCGGATAGTTCACGAATTGCGGCATTCCCCCGGCCGCGAGGTAGCGGCCCATCACCCCGAACAGCCAGCGCGGGTGCCGCATCAGGTCGGCGGCGACGCGGGCGTTCAGGCGGAACGGGTTGCGGAAGCCGTTGCGGTCGTTGAACTCGCGGTTGGCCATCACGGGCGTGTCGGCGGTCAGCACCAGCGCCGCCACGCCGCAGGCCGCGGCGCGGTCGAGCAGCTGGAAGGACAGCGCGCGGTCCTCCCACAGGTAGAGCTGCAGCCAGGTGGTGCCGCCCGGCACTGCGGCCACCGCCTCCATCGCCGTGGTGGAGGAGGTGGCGAGGGTGAAGGGGATGCCCGCCGCGGCCGCCGCCCGCGCCAGGGCCAGCTCGCCGCCGTGCCACAACAGGTCTGCCACCCCCGTGGGGCCGATCAGCAGCGGCGAGGGCTGCGCCCGCCCGAACAGCGTCACCGCCTGCGAGCGCGCCGACACGTCCACCAGCACGCGCGGCCGCAGGCGGAGGCGGCGCAGCGCTTCCACGTTGTTGCGCAGGGCGAACTCGTCCTCCGTGCCGCGGTCGAGATACTCGAACAGCGCGCGCGGCAGGCGGCGCCGGGCGCGCTCGCGCAGGTCGGCGATGTTGAAGGCGCCCAGGTCCGGCCCGGACAGCCCGCCCGTCGCGACGCCGCCCGGCAGCACCGCATCCACCCGCGTTGCGGCTCCCCCCGGCGCCGCCGCCCCGGCCCGGGAAGGGGCGCTCACGCTTCCGCCTCCAGCCCGGCGCGAAACGCGGCGATGCCGCCCGCCAGCAGCTCGTCCGCGGACACCATCAGGATATTGGCCCCGGCCTCGCGCAGGGCGGCGGCGCCGAAGCGGCCCACCAGACCGCCGCAGGACCGGCCGGCCGCGGCGGCACGGCGGAACAGGTCCAGGCTCGCCGCCATCACCGCCGGGTGCCGGCCGCGCCGCGGCAGGCCCATCGACACGGCCAGGTCGCCCGGCCCCACCTGCACCCCGTCCACCCCCGGCACGCCCAGGATGGCGTCCAGCGCCCCCAGCCCCGCCACGGTCTCGATCAGCGGGATCAGCACGATGTTGCCGGCATCGGGCGGGTCGCCCGCGGCGATGGCCGCCGCCACCGCCCGCGCTTCCGCGGCGTCGCCGATCTCCGGCGCGATCAACCCGTCCACCCCGCAATCCAGGTAACGCCGGATCAGTCCGGGATCACGCGACCACGGCCGCAGCACGGAAGCCCCACCGCCCGCCCGCACCGCGCGCGCCATCTCCGCCACCCGCTCGATCCCCGGGCCGCCATGCTCGCAATCGATGAACACGAGGTCGAAGCCGGCTCCCGCCAGCCGCTCCGCCAGCGCGGGCGAGGGATAATCCACGCCGACGCCCAGCACGCGCTCCCGCCGCGCCAGCTTGCGCTTCAGCGCGCCGCGCGCCGGGTTCACGCGCGGCACCGCGGCAGCACCGCGCGCCGGGTGGCGCGGTTGACGCCCCGCGGCGCGCCCCGCAGTTTCGCCGCGGCGGATACGGGTGGCGGGGCATGTCGAAGATCGTCGATCGGACGCTGGATTTCCTGGAACTCTTCGCCGAGCACAAGAAGCCGCTGTCGCTGTCCGACATTTCCCGCCTGCTGCGCATCCCCGTGTCCAGCTGCCACGACGTGCTGCAGGCGCTGCAGGCGCGCGGCTACCTGTACGAGATCGCGCCGCGCGCCGGCTACTACCCCACGCTGCGGCTGCGCGACCTGGCGCAAACCATCGCCGCGCACGACCCGGTGCTGCAGCGCGCGGAAGCGGCGCTGGCGGAACTGCGCGACGCGCTGGACGAATCCGTCTCGCTGGCCCGCATCAACGGCCTGCGCGCCACCTACCTGCTGGTGTTCGAGCCTTCGCATCTCTTGCGCTTCCTGGTTCGGGTGGGCGACGACGCGCGCAGCCTGCACGCCACCTCGGCCGGCAAGGCGCTGCTGGGCAGCCTGGACGCGGCCGCTCTCGAGAACTTCCTCGCCGGTGCCGCGCTGCCGCCGATGACGGAGCGCACGATCACCGACAAGGACGCGCTGCGCCGCGACATCGCCGAGGCGCAGCGCCGCGGCTGGTACCTCAACCGCGAGGAAAGCGTGACCGGCGCTACCACCCTGTCCGCGCGCTTTGCCTGGAACGGCTCGCACTACATCGTCACCGTGGCCGGCCCGGCCTCGCGCATGGAAGGCAAGCTGGACCGCGCGGCGGTGCTGCTGGCCGAATGCTGCCGCCGGCTGGAAATGCGCGCCGGCCCGGACGCCGCCCGGCGCTGAACCCGGCCCGCCCGCGCTGCAAGCGCCCGAGCGGGACCGCTGCGTGGCAGGCCGCGCGGAAGCCCGGGCGCGCCGCGGCCCGCGCGCCGGAGCCGGGCCGCGGCCGGCACGGCCCGCCGTTATTCCGGCCGGATGCCCAGCTCGGGCAGGCGGCGCTGCCAGAAGGCGGATTCCGTGCGCACGGTGTTGCCGAAATCGGCCGAACTGTCCGCCACCACCGCCAGCGCCAGATCCTGCAGCTTGCCCTGCACCTCCGGCGTGCGCAGCACCGCCACCAGCTCGCGGTTCAGCCGCTCCACGATCGGCTGCGGCGTGCGGGCGGCGGCAAAGAAGCCCAGCCAGGTCGTCGCCTCGAAGCCCGGCACGGTTTCCGCCACCGTGGGGATCTCCGGCCGCCCGGCGAAGCGCTGCGGCTCGCCCACCGCGATCACCCGCAGCGCGCCGGCATCGAACTGCGGCAGAAAGGCCGACAGCGTCGCGATGGCCATGCTGACATGGCCGCCGATCACGTCGGTCACCGCGCCGGCGCCGCCGCGATAGCCGACATGCAGCATGTTGACGCCGATGGCCCGTCCCAGCACCTGCCCCGCGACGTGCTGCGGCGACCCCGCGCCCGCGGTGCCGTAGGTGGCCTTGTCCGGGTTGGCGCGCAGATACGCGATCAGCTCGGGCATCGTGCGCACCGGCAGCGCGTTGGGCACCGCCACCGCGATCACCGCGCGCACCGCGTTGGTGATCGGCACCAGGTCGCGCACGGGATTGTAGCCGATGTCGGGATACAGCACCGGGTTCATGGCGATGGCGGCGCTGGTGGTCAGCAGCACGGTGTGCCCGTCCGCCGTGCCGTGCGCGACGTAGGCCGCGCCGATGTTGCCGTTGCCGCCGCCGCGGTTCTCGATCACCACCGGCTGGCCGAGCGCGCGGCCGAGCCCGGGCTGCACGATGCGGGCGATCTGGTCGGTGGACGCGCCGGGCGGGTAGGGCACCACCAGCGTCACCGGCCGGGTGGGGAAATTCTGCGCCGCGGCGGGGCCGGGCAAGGGGGCGGCCAACAGCGCCAGCCCCGCCAGCACGAACAGCTTCCTCAACATCCCTGAACTCTCCCTCTCGTTGTTCTTGTTTCCGCCAGCCGCCAGGCGGCGCGGCGTCACAGCAGGATCTCGTGCCGCAGCGGCTGCCCGGCGCGGAAGCGCGAAATATTGTCGCCGATCACCCGCATCTTGTCGCGGAACGCGTCGGCCGTGCCACCCGCCAGATGCGGCGTCAGCACCACGTTGGGCAGCCCCGCGAGCCGGCCCGTGGCCGGGTAGGGCTCGTGCTCGAACACGTCCAGGCCGGCGGCCAGCACCCGGCCGTCCTCCAGCGCATCGGCCAGCGCTTCCTCGTCCACCAGCCCGCCGCGGGCGGTGTTGATCAGGATGGCGCCGGGCTTCATGCGGGCGATGGCCGCGGCGTCGATCATGCCGCGGCTGGCGGGCGTCAGCGGCAGGTGCAGGGTGATGATGTCGCTCTCGCGCAGCACCTCCTCCAGCCCGGCCTTGCGCAGGTTCCACGCGGCCTCGCGCTCGGGCGGCAGCTGCTTGGAACGGTCGAAATACAGGCCGGTGGTTTCGAACCCCGCCAGCCGCGCCGCGACCTCCTGCCCGATGCGGCCCATGCCCAGGAAGCCGACGCGCTTGCCGCGCAGCTCGCGCGACACCGGGCGCAGCGCCAGGCGGTGGAAGCGGCCGGCGCGCAGCTCGGCATCGGCATGCGGCAGGCGGCGGCAGGCGGCCAGCATCAGCAGCACGGCGTGCTCGGCCACGCTGGTGATCGTGCCCTCCGGCGTCACCGCCAGCCGGATGCCCCGCGCCCGCATGGCGTCGAGGTCCAGCGTGTCCTGGTAGCCGACGCCCTGGTGCAGCACGAGCTTCAGCGCCGGTGCGGCGGCCATCAGTTCCGCGGACAGAAACATCGTCGCCATGATGGCGACCTCGCAGCCCGCGATGGCGGCGCGGCGCTCCGCCTCGCTGTCTTCGGACAGGGTGACGAGCCGCGCATCCGCCGGCAGCTCGCGGCGGATCGCGTCGTAGACCACCTCCGGCGCGAAGGCGGTGTAGAACACCCGGATCGTGTCCAACCCCTGGTCTTTCCTCGTTCCGGAAAGGTCCTGCTCGCCGGAATGGCCCGGGACGGCCGGGCCATCCCTGTCCTATCGCCAAGGCGTAGGAAGCTTCGTTGCGGCGGAGACTTCCCGAGGGGGCCGCAACTGTCAAGCAATCCGTCGCCGCCACGCGCCTCACCCGCGGCCGGCCCGCCACCTCCCTTGACTCCCGGCCGGTGGCGCCGCCTATCTCACGTCTCCGCGCAACACGATCCGCCAAGACGAAAACCAGCCCGCAGCCGGGCCGCCTCGTCCGACACGGGAACGGGCGCGCTCCTGCTCGGGAACCGCCGATGCCTCCTTCCCTGTCCCAGGCGATCGGAACGCTGGTCGCGCGAACCGGCCCGGACGCCATCCCGCCCGCGGTGCTGGAACGGGCGCGGATCAGCCTCGCGCACAACCTCTGCGTCGCCCTGGCCGGACGGCCGCGCGAGGCGGTGGCGCATCGCCTTGCCAAGAGCAGCGCCGCGCTGCCGGCGGTGGCCACGCTGCTGCAGGACGGCACGCGCGTCAGCGCCGAGGGGGCGGCCCTGGCCAATGCCGCACTGATGCACGCGCGCTCGCAGGACGACACGCATCCCGCCTCCACCTCGCATCCCGGCTCGCCCGTGACCGCCGCCGCCCTGGCCCTGGCCGAGGTGCGCGGCCGCACCGGCGCCGAGTTCCAGGCCGCGATCGTGCTGGGCTACGAGGCGATCGGCCGCATCGGCCGGCGCTGCGACCAGCGCGTCGCCGCGCGCGGCTTCCGCGCCGCGGGCGTGTTCGGCGTCTTCGGCGCCGCCGCCGCTGCCGCGCGGCTGCTGCACCTTTCCGACCAGCAGGCCGCCCACGCGCTGGGGCTGGCGGCGCAGATGGCCGGCGGCCTGTCGCAGGTCTGGGTGGAGGGCAGCGCCGAAGGGCCGCTGCAGCTCGGCTTCGCCGCGCGCAACGGCGTGCTGGCGGCGCTGGCGGCGGAAGCCGGCGCCACCGCCGCGGCCGGGGCGCTGGACGGCCGCAACGGCTTCCTGCGCGCCTATGGCGACACGGCCGAGGCCGCCGCGGAACCGCCCGGCCCCCCCGACACCTGGCAGATCGCCGAGGCCACGGTGAAGCCGCACCCCGTTTGCGCCATCCTGCAGGGACCGCTGGAACTGCTGGCGACCCTGCCGCGCGGCGTGGATTTCGCCCCCGACGCCCTGGCCGAGGTCACGCTGGAGCTCAGCCCCTTCGAGGCGGCATTTCCCGGCGTGAACAACCCCGGCCCCTTCGGCAGCCCGATCGCCACCAAGCTCAGCGCCCAGTTCTCCCTGGCGCTGGCCCTGGCCGAAGGCCGCGCCACCCTGGACGGCCTGGGCCGGCTGGAGGACCCGGCGATCCTGGCCCTGGCGGAACGGGTTCGCGTGGTGGCCGACCCGGCCCTGGAACCGCGCCTCAGCCGCCTTTGCCTGCGCCGGGCGGACGGGCGGGCGCTGCGGGCGGCGGTCACGGCGCCGGTGGGGCGGCCGGACTGGGCGGGGATCGGCGCCTTTGCCCATGCCCTGGCGCCGGAAATGGCGATGTCCGCCGCAGCGGTGGACCGGCTGCTGGACGCGGTGGCGGGGCTGCCGGCGGCGCCGGACCTCAGCGCGCTGGTGGCGGCCCTGGGCGGGCGCTGAGAGAGGCCAGCAAGCCGGGGGGAAGTATCCCCCCGGACCCCCTTCTATTTTCGGGAGTTTGGGGGTGCCTTCTGAGGCACCCCCAAACTCCCGAAAGAAGGAGGGGGCTCGGGGGAGTTCACTCCCCCGACCTTTCTCCCCTCCATCAGGTCAGCCCTCCGGCGCGGCCACCAGCGGCAGCAGCTGCGCCCGCAGCGCGTCCATGATCTCGCGGGAAAGCTCCGGGTCCGCTTGGCCGGCGGCGCGGGCCAGCGCGAGGCCGCCCACCAGGGCCGAGAGCACCAGCAGCGCCCGTTCCCGGCGCCCGCTTTCTTCCGGCGGCGCGGGCCGTTCCGCCGGCGTCGCCTCGGGCCGCGGCCGCGCTGCCGCCGGCTCGCCGGGCGCCGCCCCGGCCGGCAGGCGCTGCTGCAGCGCCTCGGCGAAGCGGCGCGTGCCCGCAGCGAAGCGCGCCTGCACCGACAGGTCCTGGCCCAGCACCTCCGTGGCCAGGGCGACCAGCGGGCAGTCGCGGTCGCGCCGGTCGCGATGCCCTTCCGACAGGTAGGAGGTCACGAAGCCTTCCAGCCCGGCCGCCTCGCCGTCGGCGCGCAGCCGCGCCACCGCCGCGGCGAAGACCTGCTCGCAGGCGTCGCGGGCCAGCGCCTCCTTGGAGGCGAAGTGGCCGTAGAAGCCGCCATGCGTCAGCCCGGCGGCGCGGGTGATCTCCGCCACGCTGACGTCGTTGAAGCCGCGCGCGCGAAACAGCCGGCCGGCCGCGTCCACGATGGCGCCGCGGTGCTGCGCGGCCTTTTCCCTGCTGACCTTCACGCCCGAACTCCCCGGCGCCCTGCGGAGCCGCTTGACCGTATTCATGACGTATATCATCAATATCCCCGCGATGCCATCCCGGGGCCGCGAAGCGGGACATCCGGGATGGCGCAGCCCGATGCGGCTCGCAGGAGAACGAACCATGTGCGACATGATGGGCGGCCGGCACGCCGCCGGCGCCGCATCCGGGGCCATCCTCGGGGCTGCCGGAAAACCCCGATGACCCCGCCGCACCCCACCGCCCCGCGCGCCGCCACCCCGCCCTTCCGCCCATCCTGCAGGACCCGCCGCCATGCTCGCTGAGCCCCTTGCCCGCTTCCTGGCGCGCCGCGGCATCCATTACGGCTGGGCCGTGGTGGCGGTGACCTTCCTGGTGATGCTGTCCACCGCCTCGGCCGTGGGGATGCCGGGCGTGCTGATCCGCCCCCTGGGCGAGGAGTTCGGCTGGAGCATCAGCAGCATCTCCGGCCCGCTGGCGCTGCGGCTGTTCCTGTTCGGCGCCATGGCGCCCTTCGCCGCCGCCTTCATGGTCCGCTACGGGCTGCGCCGGGTGATCCTGTGCGCCCTGGGGCTGATCCTGGCCGGGCTGGGCACCGCCGTGCTGGGCATGGGCGAGCTGTGGCAGCTCTGGGCGCTGTGGGGGCTGGTGCTGGGCTTCGGCACCGGGCTGACCGCCATCGTGCTGGGCGCCACCGTGGCCGGCCGCTGGTTCAGCGCGCGGCGCGGGCTGGTGGTGGGGCTGCTGACCGCCAGCTCCGCCACCGGGCAGCTGGCCTTCCTGCCGCTGGCCGCCTGGCTGGCGGAACACCACGGCTGGCGCGTCGCGCTGCTGCCGGCGCTGGGCTCCTGCGCCGTGGCGGCGGTGCTGGTGCTGCTGTTCCTGCGCGACCGCCCCGCCGACCTCGGCCTGCGGCCCTTCGGCGAAGCGCCCGATGCGCCGATCGTCGCCGCGCCGGCCGCAACCGGCTCCCCCGTGGCGGCCGCCTTCGCGGCGCTGCGCGACGCCGCGCAGCTGCGGATCTTCTGGGTGCTGTTCGGCACCTTCTTCATCTGCGGCCTCTCCACCAGCGGGCTGGTGCAGACCCACTTCCTGCCCTTCTGCTCCGACTTCGGCGTGGCGGAGGTGCAGGCGGCCTCCCTGCTGGCGATGATGGGCGCCTTCGACTTCATCGGCACCATCGGCTCCGGCTGGCTGTCGGACCGCTACGACGCGCGCAAGCTGCTGTTCTGGTATTACGGGCTGCGCGGGCTGTCGCTGCTCTACCTGCCGTTCTCCGACTTCTCCTTCTACGGCCTCGCGATCTTCGCGGTGTTCTACGGGCTGGACTGGATCGCCACCGTGCCGCCCACCGTGCGGCTGGCCGGCGCCGCCTTCGGGCGGGAACGGGCACCGATGGTGTTCGGCTGGATCTTCACCGGCCACCAGATCGGCGCCGCGGTGGCTGCCTTCGGCGCCGGCTGGTCGCGCGACGAGCTGCTGACCTACCTGCCGGCCTTCCTGGGCGCCGGCGCCGCCTGCCTGGTGGCGGCAGTGGCCTGCCTGCTCGTGCGGCGTCCGGGCGTACCGGCGCCCGTGCGGCTGCCCGAAGGCGCCGCGGTACCCGCCCGCGCCTGAGGCAGCGTCTGGCGCCGCGCCGGAGGCCACGCGGCCCGGGGCGGCGGCGCGACCCGCCGCCCTGGTCCGCTGCGCCCGGCCCGGGCATGCTCCGCCGCAACGCGGGGAGGATAGGTTGCGGATCGGCACGACGCGCGGGGCGGACGACCTGGTGGAACTGGCGGAACTCTGGCGCGCGGCCCTGCAGGCACCGCAGCACGCGCCGGGCTGCGCCTGCAGCGGCGGCTTCGCCCTGCCGCTCCTGGCCGCGGGCGACCTGGAGGAAGACATCCTCGACTTCCTGCAGACCCGCTACGCCGCCGAAGGCCTCACGGCTCTGCTGCCCGCCCTGCACGCCCGCGCCGCCGCCCGGGCCGCCGGCGGCATCGTGCCGGGCTTCGGCACCTGGTTGATGGGGCTGGACGCGGCGGCACTGCCGCCGGCCGCACGCGAGCGGTTGGTGGACGACCTGCGCCGGACGCTGCTCTCCTTCGGCGGCACCGCGGCCCGCGCCGGCCGCTTCGCCTGCACCTGACCCGCCGCGCCCCGCGAACCGCCGGCCGGCGCGGTCACGTCCGGAACAGGCCCGCAACCCGCGGGCTCCCGCGGCACTAACCTCGCAGCCCCGGCCGCCCCCCGGCGCCGTCGCGGAGGAGGTCCCATGCCCGCACCCACCCCCACCGTTCCGCCGCCCACCCCGGACAGCCTCAGCTCCGCGCTGCGGCGCAACATCCAGGCCCTGGAACAGCGCCGCGAGCAGGACGCGGCCGAGGCCACGCGCGAGGAGCGCATCGCCGCCGCCATCACCGCCTTCACCGGCAGCATGAACTTCGTTTATCTGCACCTTGCCCTGTACGGCGCCTGGATCCTGGTCAACCTCGGCGTCGTCCCCGGCGTGCCGCGCTTCGACCCCAGCTTCGTGGTGCTGGCCATGGTGGCCTCGGTGGAGGCGATTTTCCTGTCCACCTTCGTGCTGATCAGCCAGAACCGCATGGCCGCCGCGGCCGACAAGCGCGCCGACCTGGACCTGCAGATCAACCTGCTGGCCGAGCACGAGCTGACCAAGCTGGCCGAACTGGTCACCGCCATCGCCGAGAAGCTGGAGGTTCGCACCACCGCCGACCCCGAAATGGCCGAGATCCGCAAGGATGTCGCCCCGGAAGCCGTGCTGGACGCCATCGAAGCGCAGCAGGACACCCGCTGACCGCTGACCGCTGACCGCTGACCGCTGACCGCTGACCGCTGACCGCTGACCGCTGACCGCTGACCGTGCCCGGCTGCGCACGTCGGTCCCGCGTGGTTGCAGTCCTCGTTGGTGCCGGTTGGGCCTGGGTGTTCGGCCGAGGCCAAGGGGGCTCTGCCCCCTTGGAGCCCCCGCGAGGAGCTTAGGCTCCTGACCTCATGAGTGCCTCCGGCGGGGGCGGGATGACCGACCGCAGCCATAATGGACCGCCCTGTCCAACCCGCCCCCGCCGGAGGCACTCAAGTGGGGTCCGGGGAGTTTAAACTCCCCGGCGGGGTCCAGGGGCAGCGCCCCTGGCCGACGCCAGCACACCCAGGCCCAACCAGCACCACGAGAACGGCAGCCGCCCGCCGCCCGCACGCGCGGCTGGGCCCGGGGCGGGGTCAGGCGTCGGGTCGTGCGCGAAAGGCGTCGGGGACGATGAAGACCTCGTCGGCGCGGCCGTAGCCGCCGTCGGGGACTTCCTCGATCAGCACCATGGTGTGCGGGCGCGCGGCATCGCCGAAGTATTCGGCCAGCAGGGCCGTGGTGCGGTGGATCAGTTCGGCCTTCTGAGACCGGGACAGGGCGGCCTGCGGCAGCTTGAAATTGGCGAAGGGCATGGGGGTTCTCCTCGGTTCGGGGGTTAGATCGCGCC
Source organism: Roseomonas sp. BN140053 (assembly GCF_047690175.1). Taxonomy (NCBI): domain Bacteria; kingdom Pseudomonadati; phylum Pseudomonadota; class Alphaproteobacteria; order Acetobacterales; family Roseomonadaceae; genus Roseomonas; species Roseomonas sp. BN140053. The sequence continues at coordinate 211,148 of NZ_JBLLEB010000003.1, forward strand.
GCCGTTGGCGCGCAGCACTTGGCCGTTGACCCAGCCGCTGTCGGGGCCGGCCAGGAACGACACCAGCCCGGCGATGTCCTCCGGCTGGCCGAGGCGGCCGAGCGGGATCATCCGCGTGATGGCGTCCAGCTGCGCCTCGCTCTTGCCGTGCAGGAACAGCGCGGTTTCCACCGGGCCCGGTGCCACCGCGTTCACGGTGATGCCGCGCGCGCCCAGTTCCTTGGCCAGGATGTGGGTCAGCGCCTCCACCCCCGCCTTGGTGGCGGCATAGGCGCCGTAGCCGGGCTGGAAGAACCCCACCACGGAGGAGGAGAAGCTGATGATGCGCCCGCCGTCGCGCAGCCGCCGCGCCGCTTCCCGCATGCCGCGGAACACGCCGCCGAGGTTGAGCGCCAGCTGCGCCTCGAAGGCCGCGTCCGTGGTTTCCGCCACCGGCGACAGCGTCATGATCCCGGCATTGTTGACCAGGATGTCGACCGGCCCGAGCGCCCGCTCCGCCGCGTCGAACAGCGCCGCGGCACCCCCGGGCGTGCCGAGGTCGGCTTCCACCGCCACCGCCCGGCCGCCGGCCGCGGCGATGTCGCGCACCACCGCCTCCGCCTCCGCCTGCCCGCGGGCGTAGTTCACCGCCACCGCCACCCCGTCCTGCCCGAGGCGGCGGGCGATCGCCGCGCCGATGCCGCGCGACCCCCCGGTCACCAGCGCCGTCCGCGAATGCTGCTCAGCCATGGCCCTGTCTCCGATCCGTTACGTGGATCCGGAGATAGCGGGGCGCAGCGCGCCCATAATCACCCCTGGTCCGGCATCACCGTTCGGGATAGCGGAACAATCATGCTGGACCGCCTGGACGCCATGCGCCTGCTCGTCCGCGTCGTGGAACGGCGCAGCTTCACCGCGGCCGCGGCCGATCTCGGCCTGTCGCGGTCCACCGCCACGGCCGCGATCCAGGCGCTGGAAGCCCGGCTCGGCGCCCGGCTGCTGGAGCGCAGCACGCGCCACGTCGCCCCCACCCTGGACGGCGAGAGCTATTACCGCCGCTGCCTGGCCATCCTGGCCGAGGTGGAGGAGGCCGAGGGCGCCCTGCGCGGCGCCCAGCCGCAGGGCCTGCTGCGGATCGAGGTGCATCCGCTGCTGACCCGCACCTTCCTGCTGCCGCAGCTGCCCGCCTTTCTCGGCCGCTTCCCGCGCATCGACCTGCATCTCGGCCAGGGCGACCGCCTGGTGGACCTCCTGCGCGAAGGGGTGGACTGCGCCATCCGCGCCGGCACGCTGGCCGAGAGCGGCCTGATCGCCCGCCGCCTGGCCACGCTGGAGGAGGTCACCTGCGCCAGCCCCGCCTACCTGGAGCGGCACGGCACGCCCGCCTCGCCGGAAGCGCTCGACGGCCACCGCATGGTGGGCTTCGTGTCGTCCCGCACCAACGAGGTGATGCCGCTGGAATTCACCGTCGGCGGCCGGCTGCGCGAGGTGCTGCTGCCCAGCCGCGTCACGGTGAACAATTCCGACACGCTGGCCGAGCTGGCGCGGATGGGCTTCGGCCTGGTGCAGGCCCCCCGCTACCGCTTCGCCGAGGATTTCGCCGCCGGCCGGCTGGTGCCGGTGCTGCCGGACTTCCCGCCCTCGCCCACGCCCTTGTCGGCGCTCTACCCGCAGAACCGGCAGCTGGCGCCGCGGCTGCGCGTGTTCCTGGATTGGGCGGCGCAGGTTTTCGCGACCGCCAGCCTCGCGGGCCCCGCCGGGCCGGGTACGCCGCACCGCCCGGCCTAGCCCGCCCGGCTTGGCCCGCCCGGCGCGACCGGGGCGGCGCAGCCTCCTCCCCGTGACCCCCCCGCGATGGCGCGGCGCCCCCGTCAGGCCAGCGGCAGCAGCAGCGCCGCCAGGGCGTCCGGCGCGGTGATGTTGGGGCTGTGGCTCGCATCCAGCGCGTGGAAGCGCCAGGCCGGGTCGTCGCGGAAGCGCTCGGCGAAGCGGGCGAAGCTGTCGCCGCCGGGCTTGCGCGTGCAGTGGATGTAGCTGCGCGGGAAGGGCGGCGCCTCGCCGGACAGCCGCAGCTTCTGGCTGAAGCACCGCGCGGGCTGCTGCCGCCGCCGCGGCCCGATCCAGGCCAGGTCGGCGGATGCGGTGTCGGGCGGCGGCGGGTTGGACGGCACCAGCCAGCCGTCCAGCGGCGCGGCCGGCTCGCGCCCCGTGAGGTCGTTCAGCGACTGCCCGTCGCCGGGCACGAAGGCATCCACGTAGACGAGGTGCCGGATGCGCCCGGGCACGCGGTCGGCGACGCCGGTGGCCACCATGCCGCCGTAGCTGTGGCCCACCAGGATCAGCTCGCGCAGGTCCTCGCACTCGATCACGCCCAGCACGTCCTGGATGTGGGTGTCGAGGTCGATCATCGGGTGCACGAGGTGGGCGCGCTCGCCCAGGCCGGTGTAGCTGGGCGTGAAGATCTCGTGCCCGGCGTCGCGCAGGATCGGCCGCAGCTTCTTCCAGGCCCAGCCGGCCGACCAGGCGCCGTGGCAGATCAGGAAACTGGCCATGGTCGTGTCGCACCTCCCGCATTGCTGCGGCGGAGGCTAAGGGCGGTTGCGCCGCGTCGTCCAACCCGCCAGCGGGTCACGAAACGCCGGAAGTGTCAGAAAGCGCGGAATCTGCCACATCCCGCACGGCGCTTGACCGCCAAACTCCCGTTGTTCTAGGATTATTTTCCGGAAAACGCTCCGGCGCAGCGTTCCGCGGTAAGGAAGTAAGGGAGTAAGGAAGCAAGGCGAACCGCCGCACGGACCGCGGCGCGATGGAGGGACCCCAGCGATGCCGGCACGGCGCAAACGGGCGATCGGGGCCTGCCTGCTGGCGCTGCTGCTGGCCGGCGCCGAGGCACCGCCCCCGCCGACCCGGGTGACCTACCTGCTGGGCGGGCTGCTCAGCGGCCCCTACCGGCTCTCGGCCGACCTGGAAGCCCGCACCCTGGTTGAGGCCGCGACCCCGCGCGGCGCCCGGGGCGACGCCGCCCGCCTCCGCGCCGCCGACCTGCCCGACACCGCGCGCCACCCCCTGGCGCCGCCGGAGGCGGAGCGCATCGGCCGCTTGGCGGCCGCGGTGCTGGACCGCGGCGCGGCCCGGCCGGGTTGCCCGCCGATGGCGGACGCGCTGATGTCGCTGATCATCACTGCGGGCGCGGCCGAACGCCGCTTCGACCTGCCCGTGCCCTGCCTGACACCCGAAGCGCGCCAGCTGGTGGATCGCCTGCTCTGCACCGCCCATCCCGGCAGCACCGGCTGCCGCTAGGCGCCGCCCCGGCCGGGCCGCGCGCCCGCGATCGGCCCGCTGCCGCCCTGCGGTCAGTCCGCTGCCGCCCGGGTGCCGCCAGCTACGCCATGCAGTCCCGCGCCGCCGCCGGCCCCGCCCGTCCCGAGGGCAGCACCGCCGCCAGCCCTCCGGGAAATTCCGCAAGCGGCGCAGCAGCCTGTTTCCCCGGTGAGCCGGATGCAGGGCTGCGGCAGCCGAAATCGGTATCGCGCCGCCCGCCGCCTCGTCTACCCAGGCGCCTCCCCGACACGGAGCGCGCGTGAGCCCATGGCGATCATCGAGAGCATGGCGGAGTTGGAAGCGATCTACGGCCCGCTCGGCGCCGTGGGGGAAGCCTCCACCGCCAAGGTGGCGGACCACGTCACGCCGGACTACGCCCGCTTCATCGCGGCGGCACCCTTTCTGGCCCTGGCCACGGCGGGGCCGGAAGGGCTGGACTGTTCCCCGCGCGGCGACCGCCCGGGCTTCGTGCGCGTGGCGGATGCGCGCACCCTGCTGCTGCCCGACCGGCGCGGCAACAACCGGGTGGACAGCCTGCGCAACATCGTGCGCGACGGGCGGGTGGGGCTGATGTTCCTGATCCCCGGCATCGGCAACGCCCTGCGGATCAACGGCCGCGCGCATCTGGAAACGGATGCGGCGCTGCTGGACTCCTTCGCGGTGGACGGCAAGCCGCCGCGCACCGTGACGGTGGTCCGCGTGGCCGAAGTGTATTTCCAGTGCGCCCGGGCGCTGATCCGCTCGGGCCTTTGGAAGCCCGAGAGCCGGGTGGACCCGGCAAGCCTGCCAACGCCTGGGCAGATCCTGGCCGGCATGAGCCAGGGGCGGGTGGGCGGCGAGGATTACGACCGCAACTGGGCCGAGCGGGCGCGCCAGACCATGTGGTGAGGCGCTGCGCCGCCGCAGCGCGCGCCCCAGCCTGCGCCTAGATTTCCGTGCGCACTGACCACAGCTCGGGAAAAAAGGAGCGTTCCAGCGCGGTGCGCAGAAAGGCCACCCCGGCCGAGCCGCCCGTGCCGCGGCGGAAGCCGATGATCCGCTCCACCGTCTTCATGTGGCGGAAGCGCCAGGTCTGGAAGGCGTCCTCCACGTCCACCAGCTCCTCGGCCAGCTGGTACAGGTCGAAGTGCTTCCCGGAATTGCGGTAAACCTCCAGCCACACGGCCTGCAGTTCCGGGCTGGGCTGGTGCGGCTGCGTCAGGTCGCGCTCCACCAGCGCGCGCGGGATGGCGAAGCCGCGCCGGGCCAGCAGGCGGATCGCCTCGTCGTAGAGGCTGGGCTCGTGCAGCGCCTGTTCCAGAAGCGTGTGCGCCGCCGCGTTGTGCCGGTGCGGCAGCAGCATCCTGGGGTCCTTGGCGCCCAGGCGGAATTCCAGCAGCCGGTACTGGAAGGACTGGAAGCCCGAGGACTGCCCCAGCGCGTCGCGGAAGCTGAGGTAGTCCGCCGGCGTCATGGTGGACAGCACGTCCCAGGCGGCGATCAGCTGCGACTGGATGCGCGACACCCGCGCCAGCGCCTTGAAGGCCGGGTCCAGCTCGTCGCGCCGGATCGCCGCTATCGCCTCGTTCAGCTCGTGCGCGATCAGCTTGAGCCAGAGCTCCTGCACGTGGTGGATCACGATGAACAGCATCTCGTCGTGCCGCGGGCTCAGCGGCTGCTGCGCCGCCAGCAGCAGGTCGAGATGCAGGTACTCGCCGTAGCCCATGGAACGGGCGAAATCGGTGTGGATCTCCGCCGTGACCCGGCTGGCCGTTTCGTCCGTCATGCGGGGGTGTCCTGATCCATGCGCGGCACACGATGCCATTCCCGGGCCGGGGGTGCGAGCAAGCCGCGCGCCAGCCGGGCAGGGGCGGAAACCGGCCGATCCCGGCCCCGCGTCCTTCAGCGGCGGAACACCACCAGCAGGTTGTTGGCCGGCAGTTCCGCCACCGCGCGCGGCTGCAGCCCGGCGGCCTCGGCCTCGGCCTGCACCGTTTCCAGGTCGCGCACGCCCCAGTCCGGGTTGCGCGCCCGCAGGTCGGCGTCGAAGGCGGCGTTGCTGGGCGCGGTATGAGCGCCGCCGCGGCGGAAGGGGCCGTAGAGCGCCAGCGGCCCGCGCGGCGGCAGCACCCGCGCCGCCCCGCGCAGCAGCCCCAGCGTCGCCGCCCAGGGCGAGATATGCACCATGTTGACGCAGAGCACCGCCGCCGCCCGCGACACCGGCCAGCGTTCCGCCGCCGCGTCCAGTTCCAGCGCGGGCCGCAGGTTGGGCAGGCGGGCCTCCGCTGCCCAGGCATCGATGCTGGCGCGCGCGTCGGGGTCGGGGTCGGTGGGCTGGATCTCCAGCCAGGGCAGGGCGCGGGCCAGGTGCAGCGCGTGCTCGCCGGTGCCGCTGGCCACTTCCAGCAGCAGGCCGGCGGCGGGCAGGTGCTCGCGCAGCGCCTGCAGGATCGGCTCTCGGTTGCGCGCCGCGGCGGGGGCGGATCGGCGGGCGTCGGTCATGCGCGGCATCCTGGCCGATCGGTCACGCCCGCGCCACCGCGGCGGGGCTGCGCCGGGCTCGCCACGGGGCCGGCGGCGTGGGATGCCCTGCCGCGTGCCCGCACCCTCCGCCCGCCCCGCCCCGCCCCCGAGCGCCACCGCCGCGCCGCCCGGGACGGGCCGCCGCGCCTTTGCCGCCCTGGCCCTGCTGGGGCGCTTCCTGCGGCCGCATCGCGGGCGCGTGGCCGGCGCCACGGCGGCGATGCTGGCCGCGGCCGCCCTGCTGCTGCTGCTCGGCCAGGGGCTGCGCCACCTGATCGACGCGGGCTTCGTGGCGGGCGATCCCGGGCGGCTGGACGCGGCGGTGGGGCTGCTGCTGCTGGCGGTGGCGGCGCTGGCGGTGGCCACGGCCAGCCGCTTCTTCCTGGTCTCCTCCCTGGGTGAGCGGGTGGCGGCCGACCTGCGCGGCGCGCTCTTCGCCAAGGTGCTGAGCCTGTCGCCCGCCTTCTTCGAGACCGCCCGCACCGGCGACGTGCTGTCGCGGCTGACTGCCGACACCGGCGTGCTGCAGGCGCTCTCGACCTCGGTGATCTCGCAATGGCTACGCTCGGCGCTGACGCTGCTGGGCGCGCTGGCGATGCTGGTGGTGACCAGCCCGGAGCTGGCCGGCCTGGTGCTGCTGGTGGTGCCGCTGGTGCTGCTGCCGATGATCCTGTTCTCGCGCCGCGAGCGCGCCCTGTCGCGCGTGGCGCAGGACCGCGTCGCCGACCTGGGCGCCTATGCCGAGGAAACCCTGAACGCGCTGCGCACCGTGCAGGCCTTCACGCACGAGGCGCAGGACCGCGCCCGCTTCGGCGCGGCGGTGGACGGGTCCGTGGCGGCCTCACTGGCGCGGATGCGGGTGCGGGCGGGGCTGCTGTTCTGCGTGATCCTGCTGGGCTTCGGCGCCATCGGCTTCGGCCTCTGGGCCGGGGGACGCGCCGTGCTGGCGGGCGAGATTTCCGCCGGCGAAATGTCGGCCTTCGTGTTCTACGCGGTGATCACCGCCAACGCCGCTTCCGGCCTGAGCGAGCTGTGGGGCGAGGTGCAGCGCGCCGCGGGGGCTGCCGAGCGCATCGCCGAGCTGCTGGCGGAGGTACCCGCCATCGCCGCCCCCGCCCAACCGCGTCCCTTCCCGGAACCGCCGCAGGGCCGCGTCGAGTTCCGCGACGTGCATTTCCGCTACCCCGCCCGCCCCGACCGCGCGGCGCTGCACGGCTTCTCCCTCACCGTGGAGCCCGGGAAAACCGTGGCGCTGGTGGGACCTTCGGGCGCGGGAAAATCCACGGTGCTGCAACTGCTGCTGCGCTTCTACGACCCGCAATCCGGCTCCATCCGCGTGGACGGGGTGGAGCTGCGCGAGGCCGACCCGGCGGCGCTGCGCCGGCGCCTCGGGCTGGTGCCGCAGGACCCCGTGGTGTTCGGCGCCGATGCCTGGAGCAACATCCGCTACGGCCGTCCCGACGCCCCGGACGCCGCCGTGCGCGACGCCGCCCGGGCCGCGGCCGCCGGCTTCCTGGACGACCTGCCGCGCGGCTTCGGCACCTTCCTGGGCGAGAAGGGCGTGCGCCTGTCCGGCGGCCAGCGCCAGCGCGTGGCCATCGCCCGCGCCATCCTGCGCGACGCCCCGATCCTGCTGCTGGACGAGGCGACCTCCGCCCTGGATTCCGAGAGCGAGCAGGCCGTGCAGGAGGCGCTGGCCACGGCGTCCCGCGGCCGCACCACCCTGGTGATCGCCCACCGCCTGGCCACCGTGCGCCGCGCCGACCGCATCGTGGTGATGGAGGAGGGCCGCATCGTCGCCACCGGCCGCCATGAGGACCTGATCCGCCAAGGCGGCCTCTACGCCCGCCTCGCCGAACTCCAGTTCACCGACGCGACCCGCTGAGGAGCGCTTTCGTGTTCTGGCCGGGGCCAGGAGGCTCTGCCTCCTGGACCTCCGCCGGGGAGTTACGAACTCCCCGGACCCCGCGTTGAGTGCCTCCGGCGGGGGCGGGCCGGGGCACGTTTTCCGGGTGGACGACCTGGGCCAACCCACCCCCGCCGGCGGCACTCATGAGGTCGAGGTGCCCCGGGCTCCTCGCGGGGTGTCCAGAGGAAACGGAGCCCCTCTGGCCCCGGCCCGAACACCGAAGAGCGCGCTCACTCCGTCCAGCCGACGTCCATGAGCAGGAAGGATTCGTTCGCCGTGGGCTGGAAGCGGACGTGGCGGTTGGCGACGTGCATGGTCACGTCCTGGAACAGCGGCACGGCGGGGATGTCGCGGTGCAGCGCGTCCAGGGCGGTGCGATAGGCGGTGCGGCGGGCGCCCTCGTCCAGCGTGTTGCGGCCGGCCTGGAGTGCGGCGTCCACGGCGGGGTTGCTGTATTTCGCCCATTGGCTGGAAGAGTGGAACAGCGGGAACAGCGTGCCGTCGGCGTCCTGGCAGCCGCAGCTCCAGCGGAAGAAGGACACCTGCCCGGCCTCGTCGGGGCGGCCCTGGCGCAGCCGCAGGTAGTTGGCCAACTCCACCGTGTTGAGCTGCGCGTCCAGCCCGACCTCGCCCAGCATCTGCTGCAGCGCCTGCACAACGCGCTGGTCGAACACCGGCGAGGTCAGGAAGCTGACCTTCGTGCCCGGCGCCACCCCGGCCTCGCGCAACAGGGCACGGGCGCGGGCGATGTCGAAACCGTAGGCGGGGGCGTCGGCGAAGCCGAAGGAGGCCGGCGTCAGCGGCGCGTTCACCGGCCTGGCGTAGCCGCGCAGCAGCGCCTCGATGATCGTGTCGCGATCCACGGCATGGGCGATGGCCTCGCGCACGCGGGGGTCGCGGGTGGGGCCGTCCTGGGTGTTGAGCATCAGCAGGCTGACACGCTCGGTGGGCGCCCAGAGCACCTGCACCTGCCGGTCGTTGCGCAGCCCGTCCGCATTGTCCGTGCTGAGGATGCGGGCGATGTCGGCGCGGCCGGTGCGCACATCGGCGATGCGGGTGGACTCGTCGGGGACGGGCCGCATCTCCACGCGCGGAAAGGGCGGGGCGCCGCGCCAGTAGGAGGGGTTCGCCGCCAGCTCCACCCGCACGCCCTGGGTGCGCGCCGTCAGGCGGTAGGGCCCGCTGCCCACCGGCTGGGCGTTGAAACTCGCCCCCAGCCGTTCCGCTGCGGCGCGCGGCACGATCGACAGCTTGGTCAGCTGCGACAGCAGCACGGGATAGGCGCTGCGCGTGGTGATCCGCACCGTGCGTGGCCCCACCACCTCGGCCCCGGTGATCTGGTCGAACTGGCTCAGCTGCGGCGAGCGGAAGGCCGGGTCGGTGATGCGGCGGATCGAGTAGGCCACGTCATCGGCGGTCAGCGGCGTGCCGTCGGAAAAGCGGATGTCGTCGCGCAGCTCGAAACTGATCTGCGTGTCGGAATCGTAGCGCCAGGACGTCGCGACCTGCGGCACGATGGCGCCCGAAGCGTCACGGGTCAGCAGGTTGTCGAACAGGTTGCGGTACACCGTGTAGCTGTCGGGGTCCCATTGCAGGTGCGGGTCCAGCGAGGCCGGGTCGGTGGGCAGGTCCACCACGAACAGGTTGCGGTCCGCCCGCGCGGGGGCCGCAACCGCCGCGATGCCCCCCAGGGCCAGGGTGAGCAGGGCTGCGACGCGCGATGGGGACATGGGGCCTCGCCTTGGAGCGGCCGGTACGATATTTGCTGAAATCCGTGGCCACAAGCTGCGGCCCCCCCCGCCGGTTCTCCCACCCCCTGGGACGGGTCGCGCCGGACACCGAGGAGAGAGCGCGATGCGCAGGCGAACCCTGATGCTGGCGGCGGCTGTGCCGGCGATCCCGGCCCTGCCCGGCCCCACCCTGGCCCAGTCCGCCGCCAAGACCGACCTCGTGGTGGACCTGATCGGCGACGCCGCCACGCTGGACCCGCACCTGCAATGGGACACCAGCAGCTACACGGTGTACCGCAACATCTTCGACAACCTCGTCACCCGCGACACCGCCGGCACCATCGTGCCGCAGGTCGGCAGCAGCTGGCGCTACAGCGACGACACCACGCTGGTCTTCGCCATCCGCGAGGGCATCACCTTCCACGACGGCTCGAAGCTGACGGCCGAGGACGTGGCGTACAGCATCTCGCGGGTCATCGACCCGGCGCTGCGCTCGCCGCAGCTGAGCCAGTTCGACCAGATCACCTCCGCCACCGTGTCCGGCCCGAACGAGGTGACGCTGAAGACCAGGACGCCCTATCCGGCGCTGCTGGCGCAGCTGGTGAAGCTGTCCGTGGTGCCCAAGGCCTACGTGGAGCGGGTGGGGGCCTCGCGCTTCAACCAGGAACCCGTGGGCAGCGGCCCCTTCAAGCTGCGGCAATGGCAGCGCGGCGTGCAGACGGTGCTGGAGGCCAACGACGCGTACTGGCGCGGCCGCCCGCCCTTCCGCACCGTGACCTTTCGCGCCGTGCCCGATGTTCCCACCCGCGTGGCCGACCTGCGGGCGGGCCGGGCGGACATCGTCACCGGCCTGACGCCCGACGACGCGGAATCCCTCAAGAACGAGCGCGGCGTGCAGGTGCTCTCGGCGCCGACGGAGCGGGTGGCCTTTCTCAACCTCAACGCCCAGTTCGGCCCGACGCGCGACGTGCGCGTGCGGCAGGCCATCGCCATGGCGATCGACCGCAACACGCTGATCGAGGCGCTGCAGCAGGGCTACGCCAAGCCGGTCAACCAAGTGCTGACCCCGGCCAATTTCGGCTACACGCCGGAGGTGGAGGGCTGGCCCTACGACCCCGCCCGCGCCCGCGCGCTGCTCAAGGAAGCAGGGGCCGAGGGCGCCACGGTGACGCTGATCTCCTCCCCCGCCTATGACCGCCGCCTGAACGAGGCGGTGCAGCAGATGCTGAGCGAGGTCGGGCTGAAGCTGAACATCGAGATGATGGACCAGCCCACCTTCCTGCGCCGCCGCCAGGGCAACCCGGAAGAGTCCGGCGGCATGGCGCAGGGCCGCTGGAGCTGCGCCTGCCAGGACGCCGACGGCGTGATTTTCCCGCTGTTCCGCACCGGCTCCATCTGGAGCAAGTACAGCAACCCCGCCTTCGACACGGAGGTGGACGCCGCCCGCGCCACGCTGGACGAGGCCGCGCGCCGCGCCCACTACAAGCGCGCCTTCGAGATCCTGCGCCAGGACGTGCCGGGCATCGGCCTGTTCCAGGACGTGGCGATCTACGGCGCGCGCAACGGGCTGCAATGGACGCCCACCGCCAACGAGGCCTTCTTCGTGATGGACATGAAGTGGCAGGGCTGAGCGGCCGTCCCGCAATGCCGCGCAGCCCCGCACCGCGGCTGCGCCGCAGGGGACGCTGAGCGGCGTGGGACGCTTCCTTCTCGGGCGCGTGCTGCAGGCGGCGCTGGCCACCTTCGGCGTGCTGACGCTGGTGTTCTTCGTGATGCGCCTCAGCGGCGACCCGACGCTGCTGCTGGTGCCCGAAGGCGCCACCGCCGAGCAGATCGCGGCGCTGCGCCACGCGCTGGGCTTCGACCGGCCGCTCTGGGTGCAGTACGCCGAATACCTCGGCAACATGGCGCGCTTCGACCTGGGCGAATCCCTGGTGCAGCGCGCGCCGGTGTCGGTCATCCTGGGCAGCCGCATCCCCTACACGGTTGCCCTCGCCGGGGGCGCACTGGTCGTGGCGCTGGGGGTGGGCATCCCCGCCGGCATCGCCATGGCGGTGTGGCGCGGCGGCGTGGTGGAACGCGCGCTCACCGGCTTCGTGCTGACCGGGCAGAGCCTGCCGACCTTCTGGTCCGGCATCCTGCTGATCCTGCTGTTCGGCGTGACGCTGGGCTGGCTGCCGACCTCCGGCGCCGACGGGGTGGCGTCGCTGGTGATGCCCTCCGTCGCGCTGGGCGCGCTGGCCATGTCCACCTTCGCGCGCATGACCCGCATCGCCGTGCTGGACGAGCTGAGCCGCGACTACGTCTCCGCCGCCCGTGCCCGCGGCCTGTCGCGCGGACGCGCGGTGTGGCGGCACGTGCTGCGCAATGCCGCCATCCCCGTGATCACCGTCACCGCGCTGGAGATCGGCAACCTGCTGGCCGGCGCGGTGATCGTGGAAACCGTCTTCGCCTGGCCGGGGATCGGGCAGCTGGCGATCCAGTCCATCTCCTCGCGCGATTTCCTGGTGGTGCAGGCCGTGGTGCTGTTCGTGTCCTTCACCTACATCGGCGCTAACCTGCTGGCCGACCTCGCCTACGGGTTGGTGGACCCGCGCATCCGGGTGGCGCGATGAGGGCGGGGCGGGGCAACGCGGCGGTGCACCGAGGGGCGACATGCTGCGCATGCGCCGGGGCGATGTGCTGCGCACACGCCGGGGCGACGCACTGCGTGCGCGCTGGGTCGACGCGCTTCGCGCGCGACGGGGTGGCGCGATGAGCGCCCCCGGCAGCGACGCGCTGGAGATCCCGCCGCCGGCCGCCACCGTGCAGGCCGCGCCGCGCCGGACCGCGCGCTGGCGCAGCCTGGCCGGCATCCCGCTGGGCATCTGGCTGGTGCTGCTGATCCTGCTGCTCTTCGCCGCCGCCGCGGTGCTGGCGCCCTGGATCTCGCCGCACGACCCGCTGCGGCAATCCCTGCTGCTGCGGCTGCGCCCGCCGGGCACCACCACCGCGGCGGGAGCGTCGTACCTGCTCGGCACGGACGACCTCGGGCGCGACCTGCTGTCGCGCATCCTCCACGGCGCGCAGGTGTCCTTCGCGGTGGCGGTGCTGTCGGTGACGGTGTCGCTGGCCGTCGGCACGGCGCTGGGGCTGCTGGCCGGCTGGTTCCGCGGCTGGACCGCCACGATCATCATGCGGCTGGTGGACACCATGCTGTCGGTGCCGGCCATCCTGCTGGCGGTGCTGACGGTGGCGGTGCTGGGGCCGGGTTTCCTGAACTTGGTGGTGGTGCTGGGGCTGACGCGCTGGCCGCGCTACACCCGCGTCGCCTATGCCTCGACGCTGCAGGTGGCGGCGCTGCCCTATATGCGCGCGGCCGAGATGGGGGGCGCCGGGCCGGTGCGGCTGCTGCTGCGCCACGTCCTGCCCAACATCGCCGGCCCGCTGCTGGTGGTGGCCACCAGCGAGTTCGGGTTGATGATCCTGTCCGAAGCCGGCCTGTCCTTCCTGGGCCTGGGCATCCAGCCGCCGCAGCCCTCCTGGGGCTCGATCATGAGCGCGGGGCGGCAATACGTGGCGCGCGCCTGGTGGCTGACCGTGTTTCCCGGGCTGGGACTGTTTATCCTGGTGCTCTGCGTCAACCTGCTGGGCGACTGGCTGCGCGACCGGCTCGACCCGCGCTCGGCGGGGCGCTGAGCGTGGCGGTGGAACCATCGGGCGCCGTGCCGACGGCGATGGGCAGCACGGCAGCGCCCGCCGCGCCGGGCGGTGGCCCGGCCAACGCGTCGGCGGCCGTCCCGGTCCCTGCGCCGGGTGCCGTCGCGGCGGCGGGGCGGGGCCAGGGGGCGGCGGCCGCAGCGGGCGGCAGCACCCCGGCGCTGAGCGTGCGCGACCTCACCCTGTCGGTGAACGGGGTGGCGACCGTGGACGGCGTCGGCTTCGACGTCGCCCCCGGCGAGGTCCTGGCCCTGGTGGGCGAGAGCGGCTGCGGCAAGTCCATCACCGCCCAGGCCATCATGCGCCTGCTGCCCCGCGCCGTGCGGCAGGAACGCGGCGAGGTCTTCCTGGGCGGGGAAAACATCTCCGTGTTGCCGGAGCGCCGGATGCGCCGCATCCGCGGCACCCGCGCCTCCATGATCTTCCAGGAACCGCAGGCGGCGCTGGACCCGCTGGCCACCGTGGGGTCCCAGGTGGCGGAAGCCACCGGCCTGTCCGGCCGCGCCGCGCGCGAGGCGGTGGAGCGCATGCTGCGCGAGGTCGGCATCTCCGACCCCGCCCGCCGCATGGACCAGTACCCGTTCGAATTGTCGGGCGGCATGTGCCAGCGGGTGATGATCGCCACCGCCCTGATCGCCCGCCCCCTGGTGCTGGTGGCGGACGAACCGACCACCGCGCTGGACGTCACCATCCAGGCGCAGATCCTGGCGCTGCTGCGTGCACTCGCGGCGGAACGCGGCACCGCCATCGTGCTGATCACCCACGACATGGGCGTGGTGGCCGACATCGCCGACCGCGTGGCCGTGATGTATGCCGGCCGCATCGCCGAGACCGGCACCACCGACGCCATCTTCGCCCAGCCGCGCCACCCCTACACCGCGCTGCTGCTGGCCGCCCTGCCGCGGCTGGACGACGCGCCGAAATCCCGCCTCGCGGTGATCGAGGGCCGCGTCCCCACCCCCGGCGAGATCCCCGTGGGCTGCCGCTTCCACACCCGCTGCCCCCTGGCGCGCGACAAGTGCCGCGCCGAAACACCCCCCTTGCGCGACATGGGCGACGGCCACCGTTCCGCCTGCTGGTTCGCGGAGGACGTGCGATGAGCGCCACCCCGCCACCCGCCGCCGCGACGCCCGCTTCCCCGACCGGACCGGCCCCGAACGGACCGGCCCCGACCGGAGCTGCCCTGAACGGACTGGCTCCGAACGGACCGGCCTCGACCGGAGCGTCGCCGGGCGGCGCTGCCCCGCGGGCGGCGCCCCCGCAGGCGGCGCTCGCGATCACCGACCTCGCGGTGCACTACCCCGCGCGCGGCGGCCCGCCGGTGCGCGCGGTGGACGGCATGTCGCTGCGCATCGCGCCCGGCGAAACGCTGGGCCTGGTGGGCGAGAGCGGCTGCGGCAAGTCCTCCGTGTCCAACGCCGTCACCGGGCTGCTGCGCCCCACCGCCGGCTCGGTCGTGGTGGACGGCACGGAGATCGCGAATGCCGACCGCGCCACGCTGCACCGCGTCCGCGCGCGCATGCAGATGGTGTTCCAGGACCCCGCCACCTCGCTCAACCCGCGCATGAGCGTGGGAGAGGCGATCGGCGAGCCGCTGCTGGTGCGCGGCCTCGCGCGCGGGGCGGCGCTGCGCGAACAGGTCGGCGCCCTGCTGACCGAGGTCGGCCTGCGTCCCGAGCACGCCTCGCGCTTCCCGCACCAGTTCTCCGGTGGCCAGCGGCAGCGCATCGTGATCGCCCGGGCGCTCGCCCTGCGCCCGGCGCTGCTGATCTGCGACGAGCCGGTTTCCGCCCTGGACGTGTCGGTGCGGGCGCAGATCCTGAACCTGTTCGTGGACCTGCAGGCGGCGCACGGCATGGCCTGCCTCTTCGTCAGCCACGACCTGGCCGTGGTGCGCCACGTCTGCGACCGCATCGCCGTGATGTACCTGGGCAAGCTCGCGGAATTGGCGCCGCGCGACGCCCTCTACGCCGCCCCCCGCCACCCCTACACCCGCGCCCTGCTGGCCGCCGTGCCCGAGCCCGACCCGGACACCCAGCGCCGCAAGCCGCGCGTGCCGCTGCACGGCGAGATCCCCAGCCCCGCCAACCCGCCCCCCGGCTGCCGCTTCCACACCCGCTGCCCCATGGCCCAGGAGATCTGCCGGCGCGTCGAGCCGGAATGGCGCCCCGTCGGCGCCTCCATGGTCGCCTGCCACTTCGCGGAACAGACCTCGCCCGTCGCGGTGTGATCGCTTGGCTGTTCTGACCGTGGCCAGGGGCGCTGCCCCTGGACCCCGCCGGGGAGTTACGAACTCCCCGGACCCCGCGTTGAGTGCCTCCGGCGGGGGCGGGATGGCAGACGGCGCCCGCCATGACTGACGTGGATCATCCCGCCCCCGCCGGAGGCACTCATGAGGTCGAGGAGCCTAAGCTCCTCGCGGGGGCTCCAAGGGGGCAGAGCCCCCTTGGCCCCGGCCCGAACACCACGACGTGCGCCCGCGCCGCATGGACGCATTGCCGCGACGGCGGCATTCCGGGGAGCGAGCAGGAGGGGCCGGGCATGAGGTTCGTTGCGAAGGGCGGATGCGGGCGGCAGCGAGCGGGGGCAGGGGCGTGACGCCGGCCGCCGACCCGGCCGGGGACACCCCCGCCACCGAGACGATCCGCCTCGCCGGCCTGCAGGAACCGGCGGAGATCGCCCTGGACCGCTGGGGCATCCCGCACCTGCGCGCCGGCAGCGAGGCCGACCTCTGGTTCCTCCAGGGCTTCAACGCCGCGCGCGACCGGCTGTGGCAGCTGGACCTGTGGCGCAAGCGCGGGCTGGGGCTGCTGGCCGCCGATCTCGGCCCGGGCTTCCTGGCGCAGGACCGCGCGTCGCGCCTGTTCCTGTTCCGCGGCGACATGGACGCGGAATGGGCGACCTACGCCCCCGACGCCCGCAGCATCTGCGAGCGCTTCGTGGCCGGCATCAACGCCTTCGTGGCGCTGTGTGAGGCCGAGCCGGACCGCCTGCCGCCGGAATTCACGGCCCTCGGCACCGAACCGGCGCGCTGGGCGGCGGAGGACGTGGTGCGCATCCGCTCCCACGGCCTGACCCGCAACGCCCTGTCCGAGGTGGTGCGCGCCAACCTGCTGGCGGCGGGCGGCAGCCCCGAGCTGGACCTGCTGCGCAAGAACACCAGCCCGCCGCGCGTGCCCATCGTACCGGACGGGCTGGACCTCGCCGCCGTGCCGATGGCGGTGCTGGACGGGTTCAAGCTCGGCATGGCCGGCGTCACGCTGACGCCGGAACGCCTGCGCGCCACCCTGGCCGAAGCGGAAGCCTGGACCGGCGTGAACGAACTCGGCGAGGTGATCCGCGACGCCGACTGGCAGGGTTCCAACAACTGGGTCGTGCACGGCTCCCGCACGGAAACCGGGCGGCCGATCCTGGCCAACGACCCGCACCGCGCCCATGCCGTGCCGGCGCTGCGCTACCTCGTCCACCTCAGCGCGCCCGGCTTCGACGCGATCGGCGCGGGCGAGCCGCAGATCCCCGGCATCTCCATCGGCCACAACGGCACCGCCGCCTTCGGCCTGACCATCTTTCCCGCCGACCAGGAAGACCTCTGCGTCTACGAGACCGCCGAGGGCGACCCGGATTCCTACCGCTACGGCGAGGGCTGGGAGCGCATCCATCGGATCGAGGAAACGGTGGCCGTGCGCGGCGAGGCCGACCAGACCGTCACGCTGGCATTCACCCGCCACGGCCCGGTGCTGCTCGAAGACCCGGCGCACCGCCGCGCCTTCGCGCTGCGCACCGTCTGGCTGGAGGTGGGCACCGCCCCCTACCTTGCCAGCCTGTCCGCCATGCGCGCGACCGACCTCGACGCCTTTCGCGCCGCCCTGCGCGGCTGGGGCGCCCCGTCCGTCAACCAGGTCTACGCCGACACCTCGGGCACGGTGGCCTGGATGCCCGCCGGCAACCTGCCGCGCCGGCGCAACTTCGACGGCATGCTGCCCGTGCCCGGCGACGGCCGCTACGAATGGGAGGGCCGCATCGGGCCGGACGAGCTGCCCTGCCGCGTCGACCCGCCGGAAGGCTATCTCGCCACCGCCAACGAGCAGAACCTGCCGCCCGACTGGGACCACGCGCACGCCGCCGTCGGCTTCGAATGGTCGGAAACCGCCCGCATCACCCGCATCCGGGACGTGCTGCGCGAGGACGACCGGCACAGCGTCGCCGCCTCCTGCGCCCTGCAGGCGGACGTGGTCTCGGTGCCGGCGCGGCGGCTGGCGCGGCTGGCCGAAGCCTTGCCCGAACCCGGCGAGGCCGCGGCCGCCATCGCCCTGCTGCGCGGCTGGGACGGGCGGCTGGACGCCGGCAGCGCTGCCGCCGCGCTGGCCGAGATCTGGTGGAGCAAGTACCTCAAGCCGGCGCTCTTCGCGCGGGCCGCGGGCCGCCCGCTCCTGGCGCGCCTGCTGCCGCCCGGCGACAGCGACAGCATCCTGGCGGTGCTGGAACAGCCGCCGGCCTGGCTCGGCGAACGGCGCGACGCCCTGCTGCGCGACACCCTGGCGGCCGCCTGGCACGACGCGGCCAAGCGGCTGGGGCCGGACCCCGCCGCCTGGCAATGGGGCGCGCTGCACCACGGCTTCTTCGAGCACGCCCTGCACCCCGTCCTGCCCCCCGGGGACGCGGCCCGCTTCGACATCGGCCCGCTGCCCACCGGCGGCAGCAGCCAGACGCCGATGCACGCCGGTTACCGCGGCGACTGGCGGGTGACGCACGGCGCGTCCGTGCGCCTGGTGATGGATGTGGGCGCCTGGGACAACAGCCGCTGCATCAACGCCCCCGGCCAGTCCGGCGACCCGCGCTCGCCGCACTACGCCGACCTGGCGGAAGCCTGGTCGCGGGGCGAGTTCGTGCCGCTGCTCTTCACGCGCGAGGCGGTGGACGCGGCCACCGCGCGACGTATCCGGTTGGAACCGCTGGCCTGAACCGCGGCGCCGCTCCGGCGCCGCGTCACGCCTGCGGCAGCGTGGCCGGCGGCGCCGCGGCCAGGGACACGGCGGCGGGCGAGGCGGCGGCCTCCTCCTCCAGCTCGATCGCCTCGATGCGGCCGCCGGCGCGGATGATCTTTTCCGTGGTGATGTCGATCTGCCGCACGTCGTCCTGGATGTCGGTGAAGTGCTTCTTCAGCTTGGTGACCCGGCTGTCGAGGCGCCCGACCTCTGTCACCATGCGCTTCACCTCGTCCTGGATGCGCCGGGCCTCGGCGCGCATCCGCACGTCCTGCATCAGCGCCCGCATCGTGCCCAGCACCGCCCAGAGCGTGGAGGGCGAGACGATATAGACGCCCTTGCGCGCCGCCTCCTCCACCAGCGCCGCCTGCGTCGCGTGTAGCTCGCCGTAGATCGCCTCCGACGGCACGAAGAGCAGCGCGCCTTCCGCCGTTTCGCCGGGGATCAGGTACTTCTCGGCGATGTCGAACACGTGCTTGCGCACGTCGGCGGCAAAGGCGCGGGCGGCGGCGTCGCGCGCGCTGCCGTCGGCGGCGTCGCGATGCGCCAGCCAGCCTTCCAGCGGGAACTTGCTGTCCACCACCACCGGGCCGGGCGGGTGCGGCAGGCGGATCAGGCAATCCGCCCGCGCCCGGTTGCTCAGCGTGTGCTGCCAGGAAAAGCCGTCCGCCGGCAGCCGGTCCTCGATCAGCCGGCGCAGCTGCACCTCGCCGAAGGCGCCGCGGGACTGCTTGTTGGCCAGGATGCCCGACAGGGTGGTGACCTGCGCGCCCAGCGCCTCGATGTTTTCCCGCGCCGCGTCGATCACCGCGAGGCGTTCGTTGATCTTGCCCGCCGTGTCCTGGGCGGCGGCGAACTGTTCCGTCAGTTGCCGGTGCACCCGCTCGGTCTGCCCGGTCAGCACGGCGTTGAGCCGCTCGTTCTGCCCGGCCAGCGCCTCCTGCAGCCCGGCGGACACGGCGGCCAGCCGGTCGGCCAGCGCCTTCTCCTGCGCCGCCAGCCGCTCGTTCTGCGCCGCCACCGCGGCGCCGACGCGCTGCCCCTGTTCCAGCAGGCTGTCGGTCATGGTCAGCGTCGCCTGCGCCACCCGCTCGGCCAGGGCGCCCTCCTGGGCGCGCGCACGCTCGGCGGCCAGGGCCTGGGCTTCGGCCAGCTGCTGGTTCTGCGCGGCCAGCGCCGCCCCCACCTCCTGTGCCTGGCGGGCGAGCTGCTCGCCCACCCCGGCCTGCAGCGCGCCCAGCCGTTCCACCAGGGGCAGCATGGCCTCCGCCCCCAGCGCCGCGCCGCCGCGGGGGGCGCGCAGCAGCACCAGCGCGACGGCGGCACTGCCGGGCAGGAAGGCGAGCAGGACGATCAGCCAGGTTTCCAAGCGATGCGGCTCCGGCGCGTTGGGCGGGGGATTATGCCGCAGCCCGGGGCGAACTGCCCACCATGCCGCCGCCGACCGCGACGGCCTGCCGCAACGCCCGGGGGTCCGCAGCGTTTCAGCCGTATGAGCCCCTCGCCCCGACACGTCCCCCTGAACCGCGCCCAGGGCCGCCGCGCCCTGCTGGGCGGCGCCGCCGCGCTGGGGGCCGCTCTGGCGCTGCCCCGGCCGCTGCTGGCGCAAACGGCGGCCACCCCGGCCGCGACGGGTCCCTTCCGGCTGGACCCGCTGCCCTACGCGAACAACGCCAACGAGCCGCATGTCGACGCGATGACCATGGAGCTGCACCACGACCGGCACCATGCGGCCTACGTGACCAATCTCAACGCCGCGCTGCGGGACCAGGGGCAGCTCGCCGCCATGCCGCTGCCCGACATCCTGGCCCGGCTGGAGCAGGTGCCCGAGGGCATCCGCACGGCGGTGCGCAACAACGGCGGCGGCCACGCTAACCACACCATGTTCTGGCAGATCATGGGCGGCCGTGGCGGCGCCCCCACGGGCGAGCTGGCCGAGGCGATCACCCGCGACCTCGGCGGCTTCGACAAGATGAAGGCCGACTTCAACGCTGCCGGCGCCCGCCGCTTCGGCTCCGGCTGGGTCTTCGTGACGGTGGCGCGCGACGGCAAGCTGGCGCTGGTGGACCTGCCCAACCAGGACAGCCCCCTCATGTCCGGTGGCCGTGCCCTGCTGGGCAACGACGTGTGGGAGCACGCCTATTACCTGAAATACCAGAACCGCCGCCCGGACTACCTCGCCGCGTGGTGGAACGTGGTGAACTGGGACAAGGTCGCCGAGCGCTTCGCCGCGGCCAAGGCCGGCACGCTGGCGATCTGAGGCGGCCGGGTGGACGGGGAAAGGAAGTAAAGCCGGGGGGAAGCATCCCCCCGGACCCCCTTCTGTTTTCGGGAGTCTGGGCGCGCCCGTGGCCATCGGAGCGCTTCAACTCCTGAAAAAAGGAGGGGGCCCGGGGGAGTTCACTCCCCCGGCCTTCCCTGCGCCCCGCGCAAACCCGTGAGGTCCCGCCGCGTTCACCGAACCAGGATGAGCGGAGCGCACCGATGGCCAAGCCGAGACTGAAGCCCCTGTCCGAGCAGGTGATCGTGCTGACCGGCGCGACCTCCGGCATCGGCCTCGCCACCGCGCGGGCGGCGGCGGAACGCGGCGCCACGCTGATGCTGGTGGCGCGCAACGAGCCGGCGCTGCGCTCCTTGCAGGACGAGCTGGACGCGCGGGGCGCGCGGGTGGCCTTCGCCGCCGCCGATGTCGCCGACCGCGCTGCCGTGAACGCGGTGGCGGAGCAGGCGATGCGGAAATTCGGCCGCATCGACACCTGGATCAACGATGCCGGCGCCTTCCTCTACGGCGAGCTGGAGAAGGTGCCGCTGGAGGACCAGCGCCGGGTCTTCGACGTGACCTACTGGGGCCTGGTCTACGGCACCCTCGCCGCGGCCGAGCACATGAAGGCGACCGGCGGGGCGATCATCAACATCGGCTCCGTGCTGTCGGACCGCGCCATCGCGCTGCAGGGACCCTATTCGGCGGCCAAGCACGCGGTGAAGGGCATCACCGACACCTTCCGCATGGAGTTCGAGGCGGCGGGCTACCCGCTGGCCGTGACGCTGATCAAGCCGGCGGTGATCGACACGCCCTATGTCGAGCATGCCCGCAACCTGACCGGCTCCCCCGGCACCAAGAACCCGCCGCCCTACTACCATCCCCGCGTGGTGGCGCGCGCCATCCTGCATGCCTGCGAGGTGCCGTCGCGCGACCTCGTGGTGGGCGGCGGCGGATGGCTGATCTCGGCCATGGGGCAGGTCGCCCCCCGGCTCACCGACACCATCATGGAGGCACTCGCGAAACCGATGCAGAGCACCGACCAGACCGGCCGCCCGGAGCGGCGGGACAACCTCTACGAGCCGCGCGAGGATCTGGCCGAAACTTCCAGCCTGAAGGGGCCGGGGCCGCGCAAGACCTCGCTGCTGCTGGAAGCGCAGATGCACCCGCTGGCCACGGCGGGGGTGGTGCTGGGCGTCGGCGCGCTGGTGGTGGCCCTGGCGATGGGCCAGCAGCGCCGCCGCAGCGCCCGCGAACGGCTGCTGGACGGCGCCTACGGCTATGCCGACGGCGCGCAGCGGCGGGCGATGGCGCTGGTGGAGGATGCGCGGGGCCGCGGCCGCGGGCTGCTGCGCGACGGCCGCCAGGGCTTCTTCGGCGCGCGCGAGGCGGCGGAGGATAGGGGCTCGCTGCTGTGGCGCCTGCTGCGCGGCAAGGCGCGCGAGGTGCGCCGCACCGGCAGGCTGGGCGATCTCGGGCAGTCCGCCCTGGACGAGGGCTCCCGCCTCTGGGGCCGGGCACGCGAGGCGGCCTGGGACGGGCGGAGCCGGGCGGAGCGGGAAAGCCGCGGCTGGTGGAACCGTGGCCGTGACGCCGCCGAGGACGCCCGCGAGCGCGCCGAGCGTGAGGGCAGCCGCTGGTGGAGCTGGGGCCGCGACGCCGCCGAGGATGCGCGCGACCGCGCCGAACGGGAAAGCCGCCATTGGTGGAGCCGTGGCCGCAGCGCCGCGGAAGAAGCCCGCGAGCGCGCCGAGCGCGAGGGCAGCCGCTGGTGGAGCTGGGGCCGCGATGCCGCCGAGGAGGCGCGCGACCGTGCCGAACGGGAAAGCCGCCATTGGTGGAGCCGTGGCCGCAGCGCCGCGGAGGAAGCCCGGGAGCGCGCCGAGCGCGAGGGCAATCGCTGGTGGAGCTGGAGCCGCGACGGTGCCGAGGACGCGCGCGACCGTGCCGAGCGCGAAGGCCACCGCCTGTGGGGCCGTGGCCGCAGCGCCGCGCAGGATGCCCGCAGCCGGGCGGAGAACCGCAGCCAGGACCTGTGGGATCGGGCGCGCGAGCTGGCGCAGGATGCGCGCAGCCTGGCGCAGGACGCCCGCGGCACCGCTGCGCGGGAAGGCTCGCTGCTGGGCCGCTTCCTGTTCGGCAGCGGCCGCCGCGACGCCCCGCGCCGCCTGCGCGACCTGGGCTACGGCCTGGCGGAGGAAGGCTCCCGCCTGTTGCAGCGGGCGCGGCAGGAAGCGCCGCACCTGCTGGACGAGGCCCGCGGCGGCAGCCGCCGGCTGTTCCGCAGCGCCCGCAAGGAGGCCCGCCGCTGGATCTGACCGCGGCCTGAACGCGAACACCCCGCCCGGCGCGCATCGCCGGGCGGGGTGTCGGCGCTACACCACCACGTCCAGCGTCGGCACCTCCTCGCCCCTCGCCACGTGCTGCATGTTGCGGAACATCCGCGACACCGTCTTGGCGAAGTTGTCCGCCGCCGCCGCGCCGATATGCGGGGTGACGATGCAGTTGGGCAGCCCCAGCAGCGGGTTGTCTGCCGGCACCGGCTCGGTGGCGAAGACGTCCACCCCGGCGCCGCGGATCTCGCCCGCGCGCAGCGCCGCGGCCAGCTCCTCCTCCACCACGATGCCGCCGCGCGCGACGTTGATCAGCACCGCCGAGCGCTTCATGGCGCGCAGCTGCGCCGCCCCGATCAGCCCGCGCGTTTCCGCAGACAGCGGGCAGTGCAGCGACACCACGTCCGCCTCCGCCAGCAGCGCGTCGAAGGACGCGTATTCCACCCCCAGCGCCGCTTCCTCCTCGGCGGCCAGGCGGCGGGGCATGTGGTACAGCACGCGGCACTGAAACCCCGACAGCAGGCGCACCACGCTCTTGCCGATCGCGCCCAGCCCGATCAGCCCCACCGTCTTGCCCGTCAGCATCAGGCAGCCCGGGCCGACCGTGCCCTTCAGCCACTCGCCGCGCCCCAGCCCGGCATGGCCCGGGAACAACCCGCGGTTCAGCGCCAGCATCATCGACACCGCGGTTTCCGCCACGGGAATGGCGTTGCTGCCGGTGGTGCGCATCATGCGGATGTTCAGCGCGCGCGCCGCGTCGGTGTCGAAATTGTCGATCCCCACGCCCCATTTGTGCACGCCCTTCAGCCGCTTCGCCGCGCGCAGCATGGCCGCCGTCACCGGCACGTCGCCGGACACGGCGAAATCCGCCTCGGCGATGGCGGCCAGCTGCGCCGGCTCGTCGCGGCCGGTGGAGGTCGTGAGCTGCCAGCCCTCCGGCGCCAGCTCCCCGATCTGCGCCAGGCGCTGCGGGGTCATCGGGTCGAGAAAAACGACCGTCTCGGTCATGGGCTCTCCTGCGGGGGGCTGCGGCCGGGCAGGCTACACGGCCCGTCCGGGCCCAGGGAGAGGCCGGGGGAGTGAACTCCCCCAGACCCCCTCCTTCTTTCGGGAGTTAAAAGTGCGACGCCCGCCACCGGCGCACCCCGGAACTCCCGAAAATAGAAGGGGGTCCGGGGATACCTCCCCCCGGCTTGCCGCCGTCGCAACGCGGCGGCAGGGACGCACGGCTTTGTGCCGAACCCCTCCGGCAGCGCGCGGCGTTGAAGGCCGAAGCGTTTCTCGGAGTTCTCCCGCCCCATGGCCAAGCTCGCCCTCAAGCCCCTGCGCGACCAGGTGATCGTGATCACCGGCGCCACCTCCGGCATCGGCCTCGCCACCGCGCGCATGGCGGCCGAGCGCGGCGCCACCCTGATGCTGCTGGCCCGCAACGAGGAAGCGCTGAAAACCTTGCGCGGCGAGCTGCGCTCCAAGGGCACGCGGGTGGATTACGCGGTGGCCGATGTGGGCGACCTCGCAGCGGTGGAAGCCGCAGCGGAAAAGACCATCGCCACCTTCGGCGGCTTCGACAGCTGGGTGAACAATGCCGGCGCGGCGCTGTTCGGTCGGCTGGAGGACACGGCCATCGAGGACCAGCGCCGCGCCTTCGACACGCTGTACTGGGGCGTGGTGCACGGCACGCTGGTGGCCGGGCGCCACCTCAAGACGCGCGGCGGCAAGATCGTCAATGTCGGCTCCGTGCTGTCGGACCGCACCGTGGCGCTGCAGGCGACCTATTGCGCCGCCAAGCACGCGGTGAAGGGCGTCACCGACGGCTTCCGCATGGAATTCGAGGAGGCCGGCTATCCCATCGGTGTGACGCTGATCAAGCCGAGCTCCATCGACACCCTGTTCCCCGAGCACGCCCGCAACCTGACCGGCGCCCCCGGCACCCGGCTGCCGCCGCCGCAATACCACCCGCGCGTGGTCGGCCGCGCCATCCTGCACGCCTGCACGCATGAGGCCCGCACCCTGGTGGTGGGCATGGGCGGCTACGCCATCTCGCTGCTGGGCAACCACGCGCCGCGGCTGACCGATTACATCATGGAAGCCGTGGCCCGCCGGTCCCAAACCACGGAGGAGACCGGCCAAGCCGATCGGCGCGACAACCTCTACGAGCCGCGCGCCGACCTGTCGGAAACTTCCAGCCTCAGCGGCCCGCCGCCGCGCCGGACCTCCCTGCTGCTGGAAGCGCAGATGAACCCGCTAGGCACCACCGGCCTGCTGGTCGGCCTGGGCGCGGTGATCCTGGGCGCCGCCATCGGCGTGCAGGGGCGCCGCAATGCGGCCGAGCGCCGCATCGGCCGCGCAACCCAGCGCCAGGCCCTGTCGGCCGCGCAATACGCCCGGCAAACCGCGCTGGACCTCGCCGACCGGGCGCGCAGCCAGGGCAGCCGCCTGTTGCATGACGCCGGCGACCTGGCGCAGCACGGCAGCCGCGGCCTGCTGCGCGAAGCCCGCAGCCTGGCCCGCGACGCCCGGCGCGAAGCGCGGCGCTGGCTGTAGGGCAGGGGCTGCCCGCCGGGAGGTTCCGCTTCCCGGACCTCCGCGATCCCTCTGCGAGGATCGCGCGGCCGCGCCACTGGGCGGCCGGCACGACGCGCCCACCGGGACCAAGCCGCCCGGCGCGTCGCGCAAGGCACGTGCCTACCGCGCCGCCTCCGCCCGGACGAAGCGCTGCACGCGCTGGCCGGTGTCCACCTCCGTGACGTAGAGGTTGCCGCGGTTGTCGATGGCGACGTTGTGCGGGACATGGAACTGCCCGGCATAGCGCCCCGGCCGGCCGAAGGTGTCCAGCACCGTGCCGTCCGCGCGCCGGATCACCCGGGCCACGCCGTTGGAATTGTCCACGCTGAACAGGAACATCTGCCCCTCGTCGCGCGAGGGCACCAGGTCGGCCACGGTGCCGTTCAAGCGGGTGCGCGGCGCGATGAAGTGCTCGGACACGAAGGTCCCGTCCCGCCGGAACACCTGGTAGCGGTCGTTGGTGCGGTCGCAGACATAGACCAGCCCGTCCCGCGTCAGCCGCACGCAATGCACGGGGCTGGCGAACTGGCGCGACGGCGGCCGGTCCGGGTCATAGGCCGTGCGCGTGCCGTAGGCCGCGATGCCGTCATCCTCGGGCGCGTTGCCGTAGGCACCCCAGTGGCGCTTGTAGGCGCCGGTGTCGCTGTTGAACACGATCACGCGGCGGTTGCCGTAGCCGTCGGCGACGAAGACTTCCCGCGCCTGCAGGTCCACCTCCACATCGGCGGGGCGATGCAGGTTGGCGGTGTCGGCATTGCCGGTGGAGCGGCCGGACCGGCCGATCTGCATCAGGAAGCGGCCATCGGTCGTGAACTTCAGGATCTGGTCGTCGCGTTCCCCGTTGCCGGCGAGCCAGACATTGTCCTCGCCGTCCACGTAGATGCCGTGCTCGCTCTGCGGCCATTCGTACCCCTGGCCCGGCCCGCCCCAGTGCCGCAGCAGGTTGCCCTCCTGGTCGAACACCAGCACCGGCGGCGCGCGGACGCAGCATTCGGTTTCGGGCGGGTTCTTTTCCGCCAGCAGCTGCCGGGCCGCCAGGGTGGCGGGACGGTGGATGATCCAGATGTTGTCGTGCCGGTCCACCGCCACGCCCGACACCGCGCCGATGATCCAGTTGTTGGGCAGCGGCTTGGGCCAGAATGGATCGACCCGGAAGCTCGGGGCCGCCGCCGCGGGCGCCGGCTGCGCCGCGGCCGGCCCTGGCTGTGCTGCGGCCGGCGCCGGCTGTGCCCCGGCCGGTCCGATGGCCGCCGGCAGCCCGGCGAGCGCCGCGAGAAGGGCCAGCGCCCGGACGGCGCCTCCTGGCCGGCGACGGGACGCATCCCGGATGAACATGGCGTCTCCTCCTGTTCCGCGTCCCGTTCGGTCGGGACGTCGTGGTTCCGGCGACGGTGGCCGCGCGCCTTCCCGGCAGCGCGGCCACCCCGGCCGGCGGCATCGCTAAACGGCGATGTCCCGGATCTGCTTGGCCCGCGCGGCGGCGGCGCCGAGCAGGAAGGTGAGGTCCGTGCCGCTCGACACGAAGCGCGCGCCCATCTTCAGGTATTGCGCGATCAGGTCTGGCCGCGCCGCCAGCCCGCCGATGCCGACATGCTTGCCGTGCCGGCGGCAGGCCTCGATGGTCCGGGCAAAGGCGTCGCGCACCCGCGGATGGTCGGGCTGGCCCACCAGCCCCATGCTGTTGGTCAGGTCGCTGGTGCCGATGAACAGCATGTCCAGCCCCTCCACCGCCGCGATCTCCTCCACGCGCTCCAGCGCCGCGGTGTTCTCCAGCATCACCACCACCATGGTGGCGTCGTTGATGGCGGCGTAGGTTTCCGCGGTGGGGAAGCTGCGGTAGCGCAGCGGAAACAGCTGCCCGCCGGGGGCGGAGCGGTTGCCCCAGGGCGGGAAGCGCGCGGCGGCCACCACCTGGCGCACCTCCTCCACCGTCTCGATCTCGGGGGCGATGATGCCCAGCGCCCCGCCGTCCAGCACGCGGCCGACATGTTCGGGGCGGATGCTGGGCACGCGCACCATGGCGGTGATGCCGGCGCCCAGGGCGGCTTGGCAGATGTTGCTGATCTGCTCCTCGGTGAAGGTGCTGTGCTGCATCTCCACGTAGAGCGAGTCGAAGCCGGAGGAGGCGGCGATCTGCGCGATCTCCATGGAGCGCACCAGCCGCACGCTCATGGACACTACCACCTCGCCGCGCCGGAGCTTGTCCTTGGCCGGGTTGCGCAGGAGGTCGGCGGCGCGCACCGGCGCGGTGGGGGATGGCGCCGCCGGCGGTGGCGCGGCCGGCGAGGGGGCGGGCGCCGGTTGCGCGCTCGCGCCGGGCAGCAGCCCCGCGGCCAGCCCGACGCCGGCCGCGGCAAGGGCCCCGCCCGCCAGCATGTCCCTGCGGATCATCCGTGTTTCCCCCCGACCTCTTCCGGCCCGGTTCCACCTTGTGCCTGCGGCACCCGAAGCGTCCAGCATCATTCCGGTATGGAGACGGAAAGCGGCGGCTGCGGCGATCCCGGTCAACCCGCCCGGGCGAAGCCGTCCCGCCGCCCGTCACGGAACCGGCGGCGTCGTTGCCACTCTCGACCGCACTCCCGCGCGGTCCAGCACACCCCGCGGGCCACCCGGCGCCCCGCCTATCCCATCCACCACCGCCACAGCAGCGGCAACAGCAGCGCCGTGGCCAGGGCATTCAGCCCCATTGCCAGCCCGCTGAACGCCCCCGCCACGGGGTTGGCCTGGATCGCCCGCGCCGTGCCGATCCCGTGCGAGGCGGTGCCGATCGCCAAGCCCCGCGCCCGCCAGTCCCGCACCCGCGCCAGGGTCAGCACCGCCGGGCCCAGCGCGGCGCCCACGATGCCGGAACAGATCACCACCGCCGCGGTGAGCGAGGGCAGCCCGCCAATCTGCTCCGCGATGCCCATGGCGACAGGCGTGGTGACGGAGCGGGGGGCGAGGCTGGCCGTCACCTCCGGCGCGGCGCGCAGCGCCAGGGCGATCGCCACCCCCGCCGCGGCCGAAAAGGCGCCGCCGCACAGCACGGACAGCACCGCCGCCGGGGCGGAGCGGCGCACCACCCGCCACTGCGCGTGCAGCGGCACCGCTAGCGCCACGGTGGCCGGGCCTAGCAGGAAGTGGACGAACTGCGCCCCCTGGAAATAGCTCCGGTACTCCACCCCCGAGAGCAGCAGCCCGCCCGCCAGGATCACCAGCGCGAACAGCACCGGGTTGGCCGCCGGATGGCCCCGGCACAGCCGCGCCAGCCCCTGGGCCGCGACCCAGGCCAGCAGCGTCGCCGTCAGCGCCGCCAGCGGCTCGCGCGACAGGTAGACCCAGATGGCGGCGAGGTCGGTCACGGCGCCCCGTCCTTCGGGGATGGTTCAGCGGGCGGCCCGGAGGATGGCCCAAGGGGCGGTCCAGGGGGGTGTTCGGAGGCTGCCCCGGAGCGCGGCCCAGGGAACGGTCCGCGGAGTGGCGCCGGCGACGGCCCGGACGAAACCTCCCCGGGCGAGGCCTCGGCGGGGGCTGCGCCGGGCACGGGCATCAGCATCCCCGGCGCCGGCCGCAGCAGCGCCTGCGCCAGCCGGCCGGTCACCGCGATCGCTGCCAGCGTCCCGGCCAGGATGGCCAGCGACAGCGGCGCCCAGTCCCGCGCCAGGGTGGGCAGGTAAACCACCACCCCCACCCCCGCCGGCACGAACAGCAGTCCCAGATTGCCCAGCAGCCCGCCGGCCACCGCCACCAGCATCGGCGGTGCGGCCCGGTCGCGCAGCACCAGCAGGGCGAACAGGATCACCGCCCCGATCACCGGCCCCGGCACGGGCAGGCCCAGCGCGCGGGCCAGGACCTCGCCCGCCAGCTGGCACACCAGCAGCCCCGCCAGCGCGGCGATCATGCCGGGCGCGGCCCCGGAGGCACGGGCGGCCGCGCCCCTAGCGGCGGCGCTCGGCGGCCTCGGCGCGGCGCATGTCCACGAACACGGCGTAGTCGGCGTGGCTGGTGGGCGCCCAGCCGATGGCGCTGCCGCGCTCCACCGCGCGGTGGATGTCCGGGTGCGCCGCCGGCAGCGCCAGGTGGAAGTTCACCATGTCCTGCTTGAAGGGGGCCGGCAGGTCGCTCCGCACCACGATCGGCCCGTTCTGGATCGGCCGCGAGCGCCAGAGGATGCGGAGGTCGGCCATGTTCAGCATGCCCTTGTCCACCGCCGCCCGCAGCGTGCCGCGGGTATAGGGCGGGTCGCCGATGCCCGAGACCCAGGTGACCCCGGCGTCGTACTGCTTCTGCAGCACCGCCACGAGCGCCTGGTCGTGCCCGCCGCCGAAGCCGGTGCGGCCGAAGAACCTGCCCGGCTCCGGGTCGATCCCCGCAGCCCGCAGCTCGGCGCGGGGGATCAGGTAGCCGGACGCACTGTTGGGATCGGCCCAGGCGATGGACTTGCCGCGCAGCCCCTCGATCGAGGTGATGCCGGAATCGGTGCGCACGTACATCACCGCGACGTAGGAGGTGCTGCCGTCCTGCTCGCGCGTCACCAGGATCGGCTCCACCCCGCCATTGGTGTCCATCCAGGTCGCGGCATAGGCGGCGGGGGCCATGTTGGCGATCTCCAGCTGCTTGGCGGCAAAAGCCTGCTGCACGCCGGAATAGTCGGAGGCGAAGAACATCCGCGTCGGCACGCCGAAGGTGTCCTCGAACAGCTTGCGGTAGCCGTCGTAGCGGCCCAGCCGGTCGCTTTCCGTCTCGCCCCCCAGCACGCCCAGGCGCAGCTGCGGCACCTGCGCCGCCCAGTCCCGCTTGCCCGGCGCGGGCATCGGCGGCGGCGAGGCCGCCGGTGCCTGGGCGCGGGCCGCCAGCGGCACCAGGGCAGGCAGGGCGAGGAGGTGGCGTCGGTGCAGCATGGAAACGGGGCCTCCGGCAGGGAGTGGCGTCGCCCGGCATGCTCACACGCCGAACGGCGGATGGCCAAGCACCTCGCTGACCGGCTGCGCGGTTCATGGTCCGGGTGGTGTCGGTTGGTCCTGGATGTTCCGACGTCGGCCAGGGGCGCTGCCCCTGGACCCCGCCGGGGAGTTTAAACTTCCCGGACCCCACGTTGAGTGCCTCCGGCGGGGGCTCCAAGGGGGCGGCGCCCCCTTGGCCACGGCCTGAACACCAGGCACCACCCCCCGGACCGGCACGCGACCGGAAGCGGCCCACCGGCCGCGCGGGGCTGCCCGGAGCGGGCCGGTGCTTGACCCCAGCGGCCCGCGATCCCCATAAGGCGCCCCATGTCCAGGCGGGCCCAAGCGCGAATTCCCTGCCCGGCTCTCGGCTGAGGGCCGGGACCATCTCTCGCGCCTTTCCCTTGCCCGGGGCTGCTGTTCAGCCCTGCTGCCCGGAACACCGCCCCCGATGAACGATCGTCCCGACACCACCCCCGGCCAGGCCGAGGCGCCCAGGACCGACTGGCGCGGCACCGTGTTCCTGCCGCGCACCCCTTTCCCGATGAAGGGCGACCTGCCCAAGCGCGAGCCCGCCTGGCTGGAACGCTGGCGCGACACCGCGCTGCGCGACCGCCTGCGGGCGCAGTCGGCCGGCCTGCCGAAGTTCGTGCTGCATGACGGCCCGCCCTACGCCAACGGCCCGCTGCACATCGGGCACGCGCTGAACAAGATCCTCAAGGACGTGATCAACCGCGCCGCCCAGATGTCGGGCCGGGACGCGAACTACGTCCCGGGCTGGGACTGCCACGGCCTGCCGATCGAGTGGAAGGTCGAGGAGGAGTACCGCAAGAAGGGCCGCGACAAGGACGCGGTGCCGATCCTGGACTTCCGGGCCGAGTGCCGCGCCTACGCCGCGCACTGGC
This sequence comes from Roseomonas sp. BN140053, assembly GCF_047690175.1. NCBI lineage: Bacteria > Pseudomonadati > Pseudomonadota > Alphaproteobacteria > Acetobacterales > Roseomonadaceae > Roseomonas > Roseomonas sp. BN140053. The sequence continues at coordinate 242,258 of NZ_JBLLEB010000003.1, forward strand.
TGGGCGTGCAGCGCGAGGAGTTCCAGCGTCTGGGCGTGCTGGGCGACTGGCAGCACCCCTACGCCACCATGGACTTCGCCTCCGAGGCGACCATCGCCGGCGAGATCGGCAAGTTCCTGCTCAACGGCTCGCTGTATCGTGGCCTTCGTCCGGTGATGTGGAGCCCGGTGGAAAAGACCGCCCTCGCCGACGCGGAGGTGGAGTACCACGACCACACCTCGCCGACGCTGTGGGCGCGCTTCCCGGTGATCGCGGTGGACACGCCCGAGGCAGAGGGCCGGCGCGAGGACGACCTGCTCGGCGCCTCGGTGGTGATCTGGACCACCACGCCCTGGACGATCCCGGCCAACCGTGCCGTCGCCTACGGCCCGGAGATCGACTACGCGCTGGTGCACGTGGACGGCGTGGCCGAGGGCTCGCTGCTGCGGCCCGGCGAGGACCTCCTCGTCGCGCTGTCGCTGCTGCCGGACTTCGCCAAAGCGGCCGGGCTGGAGGCGCACAGCGTCCGCCGCGTGCTGAAGGGCACCGAACTCGCTGGCACGTGGACGGCACATCCGCTGCGCGGCTGGGCCGGCGGCGAGAACGGCTATGAGTTCGGCATCCCCCTGCTGCCCGGCGACTTCGTCACCGCCGAGGCCGGCACCGGCTTCGTGCACATCGCCCCCTCGCACGGCGAGGACGACTTCGCCCTCGGCCGCGCGCACGGCCTGCCGGTGCCGGAAACGGTCGGCGACGATGGCACCTACACCGTGCAGGCCCCGGGCTTCACCGGCCTGCACGTGTTCAAGGCGCATGACGCCGTCTGGGCGGCAATGGAAGCCGTGGGCACGCTGGCGGCCAAGGGCACGCTGCGGCACTCCTACCCGCATTCCTGGCGCTCCAAGAAGCCGGTGATCTTTCGCGCTACGCCGCAGTGGTTCATCGCCATGGACGACGCCAACCGCATCCGGGAAAAGGCGCTGGACGCGCTGGCCGTCACGCATTTCGTGCCGGAGGTCGGGCGCAACCGCATCACCTCTATGGTGGCGGCGCGGCCGGACTGGTGCATCTCCCGCCAGCGCGCCTGGGGCGTGCCGATCCCGGTCTTCGTGCACCGCGCCACCTCCGAACCCCTGCGCGACCCGGCCGTGCTGGAGCGCGTCACCGCCGCCTTCCGCGAAGAAGGGGCGGATGCCTGGTACCAGCCCGGCGCCGCCGCCCGCTTCCTGGGGGTCGAGCGCAACCCGGACGACTACGAGCAGGTGATGGACATCGTGGACGTGTGGTTCGAGAGCGGCTCGACCCACGCCTTCACCCTGACCCCGGAGCGCGACCTGCCCTTCCCGGCGGACCTCTACCTGGAAGGCTCCGACCAGCACCGCGGCTGGTTCCATTCCTCCCTGCTGGAAAGCATCGGCACGCGGGGCGTGGCGCCCTTCAAGGCGCTGTTGACGCACGGCTTCACGCTCGACGAATCCGGGCGGAAGATGTCGAAGTCCCTGGGCAACGTCACCGCGCCGCAGGAAGTCACCAAGAAATACGGCGCCGACATCCTGCGCCTGTGGGTGATGAGCTCCGACACCGCCGAGGACCAGCGCATCGGCCCGCGCATCCTGGAACAGACCGCGGAGCTGTACCGCCGGTTGCGCAACACGCTGCGCTGGCTGCTGGGCAACCTCGACGGCTTCACCGAGGCCGAGCGCGTTCCCCACGCCGAGCTGCCGGAGCTGGAGCGCTGGGTGCTGCACCGCCTGTCCGAGCTGGACGCCCGGCTGGGGCGCGCGGTGGACACCTACGACTGGTCCGGCGTGGTGCCGGAGCTGCACAACTTCTGCGCCGCCGACCTCAGCGCCTTCTTTTTCGACGTCCGCAAGGACAGCCTCTACTGCGACGCCGCCGACAGCCCCCGCCGCCGCGCCGCCCGCACCGTGATCGACGCCCTGCACCGCTGCCTGACCACCTGGCTGGCCCCCGTGCTGCCCTTCACCGCCGAGGAAGCTTGGCAGGCCCGCTTCGCGTCCGCCGAAGGCTCGGTGCACCTGCAGACCTTCCCCGCCGTCCCGGCGGAATGGCGCGACGAGGCACTGGCGGCGAAATGGGCCCGGGTGCGCGCCCTGCGTGGCGTGGTCACGGCGGAGCTGGAAAAGGCCCGCGCCTCCGGCGAGATCGGCTCCAGCCTCCAGGCCGCCCCGGTGCTGACTGCGGACGGCGCGGCCGAACTGCTCTCCCCCGAAGCCTGGGCGGAAGTCTGCATCACCTCCGGCTTCGAGTTCGGCGAAGCGCCGGCCGCCGGGGCAGGGGAGGCCGCCGCCCCCAGCGCCGCCTTCCGCCTCGCCCCCGGCGAGAAATGCGCCCGCTGCTGGCGCGTGCTGCCCGAAACCGGCACCGGCCGCCACGCCGACCTTTGCCTGCGCTGCGACGCCGCGGTGGGCGCGTGAACACCCGCTTCCTCGGCCTCGGCGCCCTGGCGGGGCTGCTGGTGCTGATCGCCGACCAGGGCAGCAAGTGGTGGATGGACGCCGTGCTGCGCCTGCAGGAGGTGCGGCACATCCCCCTGCTGTCCGCCGGGCCCTTCGCCCTGGACTTTTCCATGGTGTGGAACCGCGGCGTCACCTTCGGCCTGCTGGCCGGCGACGCCCCCTGGCACGGCTGGCTCCTGGCCGGCGCCGCCCTGGCGGTCGCCGCCCTGCTGATCCGCTGGCTGGCCCGGGCGGAAACCCGCGCGGTGGCGATCGCGCTCGGCGGCATCATCGGCGGCGCGGTGGGCAACGTGATCGACCGGCTGCGCTGGGGCGCGGTGTTCGACTTCGTGGACGCGTCCGCCTGGGGCTGGCACTGGTACGTCTTCAACGTCGCCGACGCCGCCATCGTGCTGGGCGTGGTGGTGCTGGTGGCCGATGCCCTGTTCCGCCCCTCCTCGACCCAGCCTCCCGCGACCGAGCCCCCTCTCGACCAAGCCCGGCCCCGTGTCTAAGGAAACCGCATGAGGAACGCCCTGCCGCCCGCCGCCGCCCTGGCCCTGCCGCTGTTGCTGCTCGCCGCCTGCGGCCAGGACACGGCGCGCACCCTGGGCTTCACCCGCGATGCCCCGGACGAGTTCCAGGTGGTGACCCGCGCGCCGCTCTCCATGCCGCCGGCCCTGGGCAACCTTCCCGTGCCGCGCCCCGGCGCCGTGCGCCCGCAGGAGCTGACCTCGCGCGAACAGGCCGAGAGCACGCTGGTGCCGGGCGCCATCCTCGGCAGCGGCCGCACCATCCGACCCACGGGGGGTGAGAGCGCCCTGGTGGCCCAGGCCGGCGGCGGCCGCCCCGCCCCCGATTCCATCCGCCGCCAGGTGGACGAGGAAAGCCTCCGCCTCGACCAGCCCAGCCGCAGCCTGGTGGACCGGCTGCAGTTCTGGCAATCCGCGCCGCCCCCCGGCGTGGCGCTCGACCCGCAACGCGAAAGCCAGCGCCTGCGCGAGAACGCCGCCCTCGGCCGGCCGCCCGGCGAAGGCGAGACCGCGGTGATCCAGCGCCGCCAGCGCGGGTTGTTCGAGGGACTGTTCTGATCCCGGCCCCCCGGGGCTGAAGCGCCCCATCGTGTCCGAGGACCCCGGCGGCGTGCTGGCCGCGCTGGACGCGCAGGCCACGGCGGCCGAGGCGCGGGGCGACCTGGCCGTCGCTGCCCAGGCCTTGGCCATGCTGGCCGTGGCCCGCCCCGAGGATGGCGGCCTGCAGCTGCGCCTGGGCTCGGCCCGGCACGGCACCGGCGACCTGCTCGGCGCCGTGGAAGCCTGGCAGCGCGCCATCGAGCTCGGCCCCACCAGTGCCTGGCCCTTTCTGGCCCTGGGCTACCGCGCGCTGAACAGCCAGTGCCCCGGCCGGGCGCTGGAGTATTTCCGCAAGGCCATCGCCCATGCCCCGGGCGTGTTCGAGGCGCGCTTCGTGGCCGCCAAGGCCGCGGCGGATCTCGGCTGGACCGACCTCGCGGTGCGGCTGTTCCGGGACGTGGTGTCCGGCCGCGTGGCCTGGTGGGACAGCACCGCCGCGCAGACCCGCGCCGCCCTGGCGGAACACCGCGCCACCGCGCGCGAATTGCTGGCGCTGCGCCGGCAGGCCCGCCGCGCGGTGCCGCCGGGCACGGTGGCCGACCTCGCCCCCGACCGCGCCCTGAAACTGGCGGAAGCGCTGCTGCGCACCGGCCGGCTCCGCCCGGCCGGGCGGCTGCTGGACGCCCCGGCGCTGCGCGACACGGTGCGCGCCGTCACCCTGCGGCTGCGGCTGGTGCAGCGCCGCGACGGCGCGGCGGCGGCGGCGGCCCTGGCCAATGCGGACCGCCGCCATGCCGGCGACCCCGGCTGGGCGGCCCAGGCCGCGATCAGCTGCGCCGAGGCCGGCGACCTCGCCGCCGCGGCGGAACACCTGCACGCCCTGCCCGAGGCGCGGCAAAGCAACCAGACGCGCTCGCTGCTGGCGGTGATCCTGCTGGGGCACGGCGACACGGAGGCCGCCCGCGCCCTGGTGCTGCGCTGGCGCGCCGTGGCGGCGGGCAACTACACCACGCCGTCACGCTACCTGCTCTCGGCCGAACTGCTGGCCAAGCGCCTGCCGCTGCTGCGCGAGCCGGCGCAGGCGGCCGCGGCGCGGCCCGGCACGGTGGTGCAGTTCTGGCACAGCGACACCGTGCCGCCGGACGTGGCGGCGCTGATGGCGGGCTGGGCGGCGGGCACGCCGGGGCTGGCGCACCGGCTGTTCAGCGCCGCCTCCGCCCGGGAATGGCTGCGCGCCCGGGTCGGCGAGGCCGCGGCGGCGCGGCTGGACCGCTGCTACCACCCGGCCATGCAGGCGGACCTGTTCCGCCTGTATTACCTGCGGGAAGAGGGCGGCATCTACGTCGATGCCGACGAGCGCTGCCAGCGTTCCCTGGCGCCGATCTTCGCCGCGCTGGACGAGTCGGAGCTGATCCTGACCCTGGCGCTGGAAGCCCCGGCCTATGCCCATAACTTCTTCCTGGCCGCCCGGCCGAACAGCGCGGTGATCGCCCGCGCGGTGTCGGAGGCCGAGGGCTGGCTCGATTCCGGCGACCCGCGGCCGCCGATCTGGGACGCCACCGGCCCGGGCTGCCTGACCCGGGCGTTGGGCCACGCCCTGCTGGGCGCCGCCGATGCCGCGGCGACCCGGCGGCTGGTGTCGGTGATGACGCTGCCGCACTACCGCAGCTTCGCCCTGACGGAGGAGAACCTGGCCTACCGTCACACCCCCGGCCAGCACTGGACCAGCGCCTAGGGCAGGGGACGCGCCCGGCCGTCGAGCCCCAGCGCCGCGATCTCCTCCACCGCCTCCAGAACAACGGTTGGGCCCAGCCTGCGGAGCGCTTCCGGCAACGCGTATCCCCAGGTCACGGCGGCGGAGGCCGCGGACACCGCCTGGGCCGCCTCGATGTCACGGCTCTCGTCGCCGATGCAGATGGTTCGGGCCGGCGTGGAACCGGTGCGCTTCATGGCCTGGCGCAACCTGACGGCCTTGCCGAACAGCGACGAACCGCAGCCATAGAAGCCGACCTGCCCGGCCAGATCCGTTCCGAGGACGCGGCGCACGTTGTTTTCCGAGTTCGAACTGACCACGGCGAGCGCCGCGCCCCGCTGGCGGAGGCTGTTCAAGGCCTCCGGGATGCCCGGGAAAAGGCGGATCGCCGCGATGTCCTCCGATGCGCGCTGACGCATGTGGCGGGCAATGCCGGGCATCCTCCACAACGGAACCCGGAGGCGGCGAACGATCTCGCGGGTTCCCAGGCGACGAAGCTCTTCCCGCTCCTCGGGCGTGGTTTGCCGGAAGCCGAATCGGTGCGCGACCTCGTTCAGCGATCCGAAGAACCAGTCCTTGCTGTCGGCGAGCGTGCCGTCGAAGTCGAAGATGGCGAGGTCGTAGCGCATGCCCCGCCCATGCCCAACGGGACCGCGGCCCGCAATGGCTTCCCTGCAAGGTCGCGCCCGCCCCGAAGTGGTCGGGCCGGAAACCGGCTCCCTGCTCCCGGAGGCGCCGTGGCGGGAACCGGCCGCAGCGGCCCGGGGCTCACCGCCATTGCCCACCCTCAGCGCTTGCGACGGCGGCCCTTCGCACCCTTCGCGCGCTTGGCCCGCGCCTTGGGGGCCGCTTCCACCGGGGGAAGATGGATGGGCTGGGCCGCGGGGATGCCGTCCGCGCCGACATAGCGCTGCAGCGTCGCGCCGGCCGCGAGGTGCGGATAAGCCTCGGCGCCCTTCAGCCATGTCCGCGCGAAGGCGGACACTTCGGCGTGGTCCTGCCGGCGGATGGTCTGCACCAGGAAGGACGCCGCCTGCGCCGGCCGCAGCCGCTGCTGGCGCAGCAGGTGGAGATGCCATTCGCGCGCCCGCAGGGGACACCAGTCCACCAGCGCTTCCTGCAAGGCCCGGCGCACCTCGGTCGGCAGCTCCTCATAGGCGCGGTAGGGATCGCCCTTGAGCTTGCTGTAGGGCCGGGCAGCCATGCTGTTGTCCATGCCCGCCTTTTACCGGAGCGGCGGCGCCGGGGGAGTCGGAACGCCATCCGCCTGATGCTCGGCACCCATGCCGCCGCCGCTGCCGCGGGCCGCGGCCGGGAACCGTTCCGCCGCCCGGAGCGGGCCCCGGCTGTCTGGTCCCGGGCGGGCCGGACCCGGCGGCGCGGCACCGGTCATCCCGTCCCGGCCGCGCGCTAGGGCCCGCCCGCGACAGCCCCGCGAGCCGTTGCAGGACGGCGCCCGGCCGGGCGTTCACGGCCTTCGCGCCGGCGCCCGCATGGCTCAATCCGCCTAAACTGACAGAATCCGTCGAATCTGTCACATGCATCGCGGGACTTGACTGTCAACCCATTGTTGTTGTAAGGTTATTTTCTAAAACGACGCCTTTTCGGGGCGGCTCGGGTAAGGAAGTAAGAGAGTAAGGAAGTAAGGCAAACGCCCGCCCCGTCCGGCGGCCCGGGTGCCGGCTTCCCCGCCCACCTGCCGGGGCGCTGGCATAAATGCCACGCCCGCCCCATCTTGCACGGCACATGCCCCTGACCCGACGCGCCGCGCTCGCCGCTGCGGCCAGCCTCCCGCTCCTCCCCCCCGCCGCCCGTGCCCAGCCCCCCGTGGGCGCACCCGATGGCGAGCGCCGCCTGTTCGACGCCGGGCTGTGGCGCCTGCCCAACGGCCTGCGGGTCGTGCACGTGGAGCAGCGCCGTGCCCCCGTGGTGGCGCACTACCTGTTCTACGGCGTGGGCGCCGGCGACGACCCGGCCGGCAAGTCCGGGGCGGCGCATTTCCTGGAACACATGATGTTCAAGGGCAGCCCCAAGGTGGCCTCGGGCGAGTTCAACCGCCGCGTGGCGCGGGAAGGCGGCCAGGACAACGCCTACACCTCGCGCGACGTGACCGCCTATCACCAGACGGTGGAAGCGTCCCGCCTGGAGCTGATGGCGGGCATGGAGGCCGACCGCCTGCGCGCCGTGGCCCTGCCGGAAGCCGAGCTGGAGCCGGAACGCTCGGTGATCCTGGAAGAGCGTCGCCAGCGCACCGACAGCAGCGCCCGCGCCCGCTTCCAGGAAGCCTATAGCGCCGCCGCCTGGGGCCCGCAGCACTGGAAGGGCCGCCCGATCATCGGCTGGGCCGACGAGATCCGCGCCATCACCCGCGACGACCTGCTGAACCTGCACGCCCACTGGTACGCCCCCGGCAATGCCGTGCTGGTGGTGGCCGGCGCCGTGACGGAGGCCGAGCTGCGCCGCGTGGTGGAGAACGAATACGGCGGCGTGGCCGCCCGCGACCTCGCCACCACCGCCCCCGACCGCAACCGCCCCGCCCCGCCCGAGGCGCCGCTGCAGGGCCGGCTGGTGCGCAACGACGCCCAGGTGCGCGAGGCGCAGCTGATCCGCTCCTGGCTCGCCCCCACCCTGACCTGGGGCGACACCGCGCATGCCGACCCGCTGGAGGTGCTGTCGCACCTCTTCGGCGGCGGCCCCGGCTCGCGCCTGCACAAGGCGCTGGTGGAAACCGGCCTCGCCGTCAGCGCCGGTGCCTTCTACGATTCCGACGAACTCGGCGCCGGTTCCTTCGGCCTCTACGCCACGCCGCGGCGCGACGTTTCGCCCGCCCGGCTGGAGGAAGCCCTGGAAGCGGAAGTCGCCAAGCTGCTCGACGGCGGCGTGACGGAAGCGGAGGCCGAGCGCTCCCGCCGCCAGGTCACCGCGGGCGCCCTGCTGGCGCTGGACGGGCTGGGCGCCGCGCCGCGGCTCTTCGGCCACGCCCTGTCCATCGGCCTCGGGCCCGAGGCGGTGGAGTTCTGGCCGTCCCGCATCCGCGCCGTGACCGCCGAGCAGGCGAGTGCGGCGGCGCGGGCGGTGTTCACCCATCCCTCCATCACCGGGTGGCTGCTGCCCGAAGGGGTCAGCGCCTCGTGACCGAAGGCTTTTCCCTGCCGATCCGTGAAGTCTCGGCGGGCGGCCTCTCCGCCTGGCTGGCCGAGGACCATTCCGTGCCCGTGGTCTCCGTCGCCTGGGGCTGGGCTGGCGGCGCCTCGCTCGATCCGGCGGGCGAGGAAGGCTCCGCTTCCCTGGCCGCCGCGCTGCTGACGGAGGGCGCGGGCGACCGCCCGGCCGCCGCCTTCCAGGACGCGCTGCGCGACGCCGCCATCGGCCTGAACTTCGGCGCCGACCGCGACAGCTTCGAGGGCAGCTTCCGCTCGCTCCGTGACCCGTCCAACGATGGCCTCGCCGCCGCCGCCCGGCTGGCGCGCGATGCCATGCTGGCCCCCCGCTTCGACGCGGAAGCGGTGGAACGCGTCCGCGCTCGCGCCGTGGCCGGCGCGCGGCAGGCCTTGGAAGGCCCGCGCGGCCAGGCCAACCGCGCCTTCTGGAACGCCGCCTTTCCCGAGAGTCCCTATGGCCGCCCGCCCAACGGCACCGCCGAGCGGCTGCAAACCCTGCCCGTGCAGGCGATGCGCGACGCCGCCACCCGGCACCTCCATCGCGGCGGGCTGCTGATCGCCGTGTCCGGTGCCATCACCGCGGCCGAGTTGCCGACGCTGCTGGACACCCTGTTCGGCGGCCTTCCCGCCGGTGAGCCGCCCGCGCCGCCGCCGCTGCCGCCCTTTGCCCTGCGCGGCAACCCGGTGGTGGTGGAACTGGACGTGCCGCAATGCGCGGTGCTGTTCGGTCAGGGCGGCCTGCCCGTGCGCGACCCGGATTGGGAAGCGGCCCAGGTGGTGTTGCGGGTGCTGGGCGGCGGCGGCTTCTCCTCCCGCCTGATGGACGTGGTCCGCGTCCAGCGCGGCCTGAGCTACGGCATCGGCGCCGGCGTCGAGGCCATCGCCGGCCAGGGCCTCGTGCTGGGTTCCGTGGCCACGGAGAACGCCCGCGTCGCCGAAACCCTCACCGTGCTGCGTGAGGAATGGGCCCGCATGGCGCAAGGCGGCCCGACCCAGGAGGAACTCTCCGACGCGGTGGCCTTCCTGACCGGCAGCCAGCCGCTGCAGTTCACCGACAGCCGCCGCACCGCCTCCATCCTGCTGGGCCTGCGTCGCAACGGCCGCCCCATGGACTGGCTCGCCCGCCGCCCGGAACGCTTGGCCGCCCTGACCCGCGACGGCGTCGCCGCCGTGGCCGCCCGCCTGCTGCAGCCGGACGCGCTGGGCGTGGTCGTCGCGGGCAAGCCGGTCGGGCTGTAGGGCGCTGCTGTTGGAGTGGGCTGTGGTTTGATGCGTTGGCCAGAGGGGTGCTGCCCCTCTGGACACCCCGCGAGGAGCTTAGGCTCCCCGGCGGGGTCCAGGGGCAGCGCCCCTGGCCACGGCTCAAGCCACAAAGCGCCCCAACCGCAACGTCAAACGCCGCCCCGCTCAGCCCGCCCGGCGCTCGCGCGGGAACCAGCCGCCGAGGGCGGTGGCGGCGGTCAGGGTGACGCCGTAGACCAGCAGGGCCAGGGCGACGGCAGCGAAGAGCCAGTTCAGCGAGCCGGTGAGGTGCAGCGCCAGCCAGCCGCCGGCCAGGGCGATCACGATGCGCAGAATGCTGCTGAACAGCGGCCAGAACAGCCGGCCGGCGCCCTGGGAAGCGAAGTACAGCGCCATGCCCAGGCCGAAGAAGCCGTAGAAGGGGCCCACGATCCGCAGGTAGGTGCTGCCCGTCTCGATCATGCGCGGGTCGTCGCTGAACAGCGTCAGCCAGAATTGCGGCCAGATCGCCGCGGCGAGGCCGATCGTCTCGGTCAGCAGGAAGGCGATGCCGCCGCCTACCAGGGCGATGCGCAGCGCCCGCTGCCGCTGCCCGGCGCCGATATTGGTGCCCACCAACGCGACCAGTGGCGCGCCGAGGCCGAACACCAGCGGCACCAGCAGGTATTCCAGCCGCGCGCCGGTGCCGAAGCCCGCCACCGCGTCCACCCCGGCATGGGCCGCCACCAGCGCCGTCACCAGCGCGATCAGCAGGTTGGTCAGCAGCGAGTTGACCGAGGCCACGGCGCCGATGCGCAGGATGTCGCGGAACAGCGGCCAGCGCAGCCGCGACGGCCGCAGCGCGGCGAGGTTGCGCCCCGACAGGATGTACCAGGCCAGCACCGCCGTGCCTGCGGCGTAGAACAGCACCAGCGCGGCGCCGCCGCCGGCGATGCCCAGCGCCGGGACCGGGCCGAAGCCGAAGATCAGCAGTGGGGACAGGGGCACCAGCAGCACCACGCCGGCGCAGATCACCAGGGCGGGCACCAGCATGTTGCCGGTGCCGCGCACGGCGCTGGCCAGGGCGTTCATCACCCACAGCAGCACGTTGCCGGCGAAAACCACGTTGGAATAGGCCAGCGCCGCTTCCAGCGCCGCGCCCTCGCCGCCCAGGGCGCGGTACAGCGGCCGGCCGAAAACCAGCACGGCGGCCGAGAACAGGAGGCCCAGCACCGTGTTGGCCACGATGGCGTGCAGCACCAGCGCATCCGCATCGTCGCGCCGCCCGGCCCCCAGGGCGCGGGCAATGGCGGAGGAGATGCCGCCGCCCATGGCGCCGCCGGAGATCATCTGCATCAGCATCACCGCCGGAAACACCAGCGCCATGCCCGCCAGCGCCTCGGTGCCGAGATGCGACACCCACCAGGTCTCGATCAGCCCGGTGGAGGACTGCGCCAACATGATCAGCACGTTGGGCCAGGCCATGCGCAGCAGCATCGGCACGATGGGGTCGTGCAGCAGTCGCCGCGTGCGGGGGTTGAGCGGCGCAGCCGCCGGGGCCGCGGGAAGCGCGGCCGGCGCGGCGACGGTGGCCGTGGCGAGGCTCATGCGCCCGCTCCTTCATGCCCGGCCGCGACCGCGTCCCGGCGGGCGAGGCGCTGCCGCGTGCCCGCATCGGCGGCGGGGCCGGGAACGGTGCGGAACACCGGGTCGGTCACGGGGCGGCCGCTGACCCGGTCCACCAGCACCGGCTCGGCCACCGCGCCCGTGTCGCGGTTCACCAGCTGGATGCTGATGCCTTCGGGCGTCAGGTGCTTGTTGCCCCAGGCCAGCAGCGCCAGGGTCACGCTGCGGAAGTCGCGGCCGCGCTCGGTCAGCAGGTACTCGTCGCGCGGCGGGCGCTCGCTGTAGCGGCGGCGTTCCAGCAACCCCGATTCCACCAGCCCCTTGAGGCGGCGGGTCAGCATGTTGGGCGCGATGCCCAGGCTGGTCTGGAACTCGTCGAAGCGGCGCAGCCCGTTGAAGGCGTCGCGCAGGATCAGGATGCTCCACCATTCCCCGACATGTTCGAGGCTGCGGGCGATCGGGCATTGCATGCCGCTGAAGCTCTTGCGCTGCATGGCGCGGAGCATGCGGCCAGTCACTATCATCATGCAAGTCGATTCGGGCGGCCTGGGCGGCAGTCCGCGCGACGGTGGTCCTGCCGCCCTGCCTCGCCAGGAGCGACGCTTCCGCGCCGCGGAACCGCGGCGCGGGCCGGCCTCCTGCTATCCCGGCCGGCGCAGGTCGAAGCGGCTGTCCGGTCCGATCTCGGCATAGGCGGAGGGGCCGCCGGCGCGCAGGATCACCCCGGCATTGAAGGTGTCGAAGATCCCGTCCACCAGCAGGTGTCGGCGGATATGCACCGCCACCACCTCGCCCAGCACCAGCCAGGCGCCGGCGGCCCGGCCATCATGGCCTTTCAGCGTGACGATCTCCGTCACCCGGCATTCGAAGTTCACCGGGCTTTCCGCCACGCGGGGCGGCGCCACCAGGCGGGACGGTACCGGCGTCAGCCCGGCCAGGGCGAACTCGTCGGTGCCGTAGGGCACGGGGGCGCTGGTGGCGTTCATGCGCTCGGCCAGGTCGCGGGTGGCGAGGTTCCACACGAATTCGCCCGTCTCCTGCGCGTTGCGCAGGCTGTCCTTGGCCGAGGTGGAGGAGAAGCCGATCAACGGCGGCCGGTAGTTGAAGGCGTTGAAGAAGGAATAGGGCGCGAGGTTGAGCGCCCCGTCCGCCGCCCGGGTGGACACCCAGCCGATCGGCCGCGGCCCGACAATGGCGTTGAAGGGATCGTGCGGCAGGCCGTGCCCCTTGGCGGGCTCGTAGAAATGGGTGTCGCCCTGGTCGGTCATGCGCCTCGGTCCCTGCCGCAAAGAATTGCCATCTGCGCCCGAGACTGCATGACATCTCCCAGCCGCGCGAGGCACAGCCACCGGGGTTGGGCGTGCGCCGGGTGAACTGGCCGTGGCCAGGGGCGCTGCCCCTTTGGCCCAGGCCCGAACATCCGGGCGTCCCCAGCCCCGGAGGCCGCGGTTCCGTGCGTCGGCATGGGCGTATAGGCTGCCGGCTCCGTACCATCGGGGGGCGTTCGAGCCGCATGCTGGAGATCCAGGGCCTGACGCGCCGCTTCGGCGATCGTGTGGCGGTGGATGCCGTGACCCTGGCCATTCCGGAGGGGCAGATGGTGGGGGTGATCGGGCGCTCGGGGGCCGGCAAGTCCACGCTGCTGCGCATGGTCAACCGCCTGACCGAGCCCTCCGCAGGGCGCATCCTGCATGACGGCGTGGATGTCACCGCCCTGCGCGGCAAGGCGCTGCGCAACTGGCGCACGCGCTGCGCCATGGTGTTCCAGCAGTTCAACCTGGTGCAGCGGCTGGACGTGCTGGGCAACGTGCTGGTGGGGCGGCTGAACCGGCGCGGCGGCGGCTGGGCGTCGGTGACCTCGCTGCTGGGGCTCTTCACCGCGGAGGAGCGCGCCATGGCGCTGGCGGCGCTGGACCGGCTGGACCTGCTGGATGTGGCGCTGCAGCGGGCCGACACGCTGTCGGGCGGGCAACAGCAGCGCGTGGCCATTGCCCGCGCCCTGCTGCAGGAGCCGCGGCTGATCCTGGCGGATGAGCCGATCGCCTCGCTGGACCCGCGCAACGCCCGGGTGGTGATGGACGCGCTGCGCGACGTGAACGCGCGGGACGGTTTGACCGTGCTGGTGAACCTGCACCACCTCGACACCGCGCGGGATTATTGCGGCCGGATCGTCGCGATGCAGCGCGGGCGGGTGGTGTTCGACGGTGCGCCGGCCGAGCTGGACGCGGCGCGGGTGCGCGACATCTACGGCGTGTCCGAGGAACAGTTCGAGGCGGAAGCGCAGGCAGCGGTGGCGTGAGGGAGCGCGGCGGCATGGCGGAGTGCGGCGGGGTGCCGGGGCAGGGCGGGGCGCAGCGGCAGGCGGCACCCGGCCTCGGGCGGCGTGACCTGGGGCGTGTGGCGGCGGCGCTGGGAACCGCCGCGGTGCTGCGGCCGGGCCGGGCGAGGGCGCAGCGGACGCGCCGCACCGCCGACGGCATCGCCTTTCCCGAAGTTGGGCCCCGCGCCTGGGCGGCGCAGGTCCCGACGCTGCGCATCGGCATTTCCGGCGGCGAGAACGAGGCCGACCGGCTCGGCCGCTACGACGGCTACCGCCGCCTGCTGGAGGACACCTTCCAGGTGCCCGTGCGCCTGTACCCGGCGGCGGATTTCGCCGGGGTGGGCCAGGCCTTCGCGGCCGGGCAGATCGAGGTGGCGCAGATGGGCGCCGCCGCCTTTGCCGGGGTCTGGCTGGACCTGCTGGGCGCGGTGGAACCGCTGGTGGCGGCGGAGGAGGAGGACGGCTCGCTCGGCTACGTCGCCGTGATGGTGGTGCGGGCCGACAGCGGCATCACCGACCTCGCCGGCATGCGCGGGCGTTCCCTGGCCTGGGCGGACCCCAACTCCACTTCCGGCTATTTCGCGCCGCGGGCGGCGCTGCGGCTACTGGGCATCCCCACGGAGTCCGGCCCTTACTTCTCCCGCACCGGCTTCGGCGGCGGGCACGAGCAGGCGGTGGTGGCGGTGCTGGGGCGGCAATATGACGCCTGCTGCACCTGGAGCTCGCCGCAGGGCGACCCAGCGCGCGGCTTCAACCGCGGCAACCTGCGCGCCATGGTGGACAAGGGCCTGCTGGACATGCGCGACCTGCGGGTGATCTGGCAGAGCGGCATTATTCCCACCGGCCCGATCGCCTGCCGCGCCAACCTGCCGGACGCGTTCAAGGAGGACCTGCGCCGCTTCCTGCTGGCCCTGCCGGCCGCGCACCCCGAGATCTACCGCCAGATCGAGCGCGGCGGCGGCGCCGGCTTCCGCACGGTGACGGTGGCCGACTACGAACTGCCGATCGCGTTGCGGCGGGAAGAAGCGGCGGAGCGCCGGCGGCGCTGAGGCAGCACCACCGGGGCCGTCGCCGCCTGCACCCGGCCCCGGGGCGCCGCGGGTGGGGCTTCACCCGCCCACCGCTTCGCGCCATGGTGGCCGCACCGATGCCGCGCGCCCCACGGATCATCTGGACCCCGCGCGGGAGGACGGTCGCGCCGTGCCGCGGCCGTCTCGCCTGCCCGGCGGCGTCGCGCCCGGGTGTTCGGGGCGCAGGTGCCGGGCGCCCGGCCTGGGGACGCCCGCGTGTCTGAGGCGCTCGCTTCGCCGGCCGTCCTGCGCGGGGAAGCGGCGTTCCAGCAGGCCCGGCGGCGGCGTCGGCTCGGTGCGCTGGGGGCCGGACTGGCGCTGGGGCTGGCCGTGCTGGTCGCGGCCTGGATCAGCGAGTTCCGCCCCGAAGCCCTGCTGGCCGGCCTGCCGCGGGTGGGGGACTACTTCGCGCGCCTCGCACCCACGCTGCACTGGAACAGCCTGTTCGGCGGCGTGAAGGCCGAGGGCAGCCTGGCCTACTGGTTCTACCGGCTGGACAAGTGGTCCTGGCTGATCTTCGAGACCGCCAACATGGCCGCGCTGGCGACGCTGGCCGGCACGGCGGCGGCGCTGCCGCTGAGTTTCCTGGCGGCGCGCAACCTGTCGCCCAATACTTGGTCCTTCCAGCTGGCCCGCCGCGCGCTGGAAGCGGTGCGCACGGTGCCGGAGCTGGTCTACGCGCTGATCCTGGTCTGGGCCTTCGGCGTCGGCGCCCTGGCGGGCATCCTGGCCATCGCGCTGCACAGCGCCGGCGCCCTGGGCAAGCTGTTCGCGGAAGCGGTCGAGAACACGGAGATGGGCGCCTGGGACGGCGTGCGCGCATCCGGCGCCACCTGGGCGCAGGGCTGCCGCTGGGCGATCCTGCCGCAGGTGGCGCCCTCCATCGTGTCCTACGTGCTGCTGCGCTTCGAGATCAACGTGCGCGGCGCCAGCGTGATCGGCTTCGTGGGCGCCGGCGGCATCGGCGAGGAGCTCTACACCGTGATCTCCTCCAACTACTACGAGGAGATCAGCGCGATCGTGCTGCTGATCGTGCTGACGGTGGTGCTGATCGACCTGCTCAGCGAGCGTCTGCGCCACCGGCTGATCGGCCGCCGGGCGTGAGCGGCGGGGGCGGCACGGCGTCCGGCGGGACGGGCATGCGAGCCGCGGTTGCCGGGGGAGGCGCCGCGCGGTCCGCCGCGGAGGTGGCGCGCTGGCGCGCCGCGATGCCCGGCGCCTTTGGCCGCGGCCCGGCGCACCGCGCCCGCCTGCTGCTGGGCTGGGCGGCGTTCGCGGCTTGGCTGATCGGCGCGCTGTGGTGGTTCGACATTTCGCCGCAGCGGCTGTGGAACGGGCTCTTCGGCCTGGGCACCATCGTGCGGCTGATGATCCCGCCCTCGCCGGGCGCGCTGTGGAACGACATCCTGCGCGGCTTGGCCGAGAGCGTGGCGATGGCCTTTCTGGGCAGCGTGATCGCCGGGCTGCTGGCGGTGCCGCTGGGTTTTCTCGGTGCGCGCAACGTGGTGACCACCTTCCTGCTGCGTTTCTCGCTGCGCCGGGTCTTCGACGGCGTGCGCGGGGTGGACCAGCTGATCTGGGCCCTGGCCTTCGTGCGCGCGGTGGGGCTGGGGCCACTGGCGGGGGTGCTGGCCATCATCACCTCCGACACCGCCGTGCTGGCCAAGCTCTACGCCGAGGCGATCGAGAATGCCGAGGCCCGCCAAGCCGAGGGCGTGGTGGCCGCCGGCGGCTCCCGCCTGCAGGCGCTGCGCTGGGGCATCTGGCCGCAGGTACTGCCCGTGATGCTGGCCCAGGCGCTGTATTTCTTCGAGAGCAACACCCGCTCGGCGGCGGTGCTGGGCGTGGTGGGCGCCGGCGGCATCGGGCTGCAGATCGCCGAGCGCATCAAGGTCCGCGCCTGGGACGAGGTGGCCTTCATCATCCTGTGCATGGTGGTGATCGTGGCCGCCATCGACTGGCTGTCCGGCAAGGTCCGCCGCCGGCTGATCGGGGCGCGGGCGCTGGAGCGGGGGTAGTGCCTGTGGCCCACGAGGGGGCTCTGCCCCCTCGCGCTCCCCCGCCAGGAAACTGAGTTTCCTGGACCTTCCGTTCGTAAAAGTGTGGCGCTGTTGGACAAGGTGTCCCTTCGCGGCGGCTACGCCCGCGAAGGGACACCTTGTCCAACAGCGCCAACTCACGGCGGGGTCCGGGGACCTACGAGGTCCCCGGCGGGGGTGCAGGGGGCGGCGCCCCCTGCGGGCCATCCAGCGCAACGCCCCGCCTTGCGCCGGGCGCCGCCGCGGGCCATGAGCCCGCGCATGGCTCTCGCTTCGATGACCGGCTTCGCGCGCACGGACGGCACGCTGCCGGACGGCGCTTCCTTTGCCTGGGAGGTGCGCAGCGTGAACGGCCGCGGCCTGGACATCCGGCTGCGGCTGCCGGGCGGGCTGGAAGGGCTGGAAACACCGCTGAAGGAAGCGGCGCAGGCGCGGCTGGGGCGCGGCAACGTGTCGGCCACGCTGACGGTGAAGCGCGAGGACCGGGTGGTGCGGCTTTCACCCGACCCGGAGGCGCTGGAACGGGCGCTGCAGCTGGCGCTGGAGGTGGCGGCCCGCATCCCCGGGGCGCCGCCGCCGCGGGCGGAAGCGGTGCTGTCCCTGCCCGGCGTTTTGCGGGCGGAGGCGTCGGAACCCGACGAATCGGCGGATGCGGCGCGGCGGCAGGCGGTCACGGCGGGCTTCGGGGCGGCGCTGGACGGGCTGGTGGCGGCGCGGCGGGCAGAAGGCGGCAAGCTGCACGGCATCCTCAGCGTGCTGCTGGACGAGATCGCCGCCCTGCGCGACGCGGCCGCGACGGAAGCGGCCCGCCAGCCGGAAGCGCAGCGCGCCCGGCTGAGCGCCGTACTGACGGAGCTGCTGGAAGGCGAGCGGCGCGTCCCGGAAGAACGGCTGGCGGCGGAGGTCGCCATCCTGGCCAGCCGCTCCGACGTGCGGGAGGAGCTGGACCGGCTGGGCGCCCATGTGGAAGCGGCCCGCGCCTTGCTGCGCGAGGGCGTGCCGGTGGGCCGCCGGCTGGAGTTCCTGACCCAGGAGTTCGGGCGCGAGGCCAATACGCTGGGGGCGAAGTCGGCCTCGCTGGCGCTGACCCGGCTGTCCCTGGACCTCAAGGCCGCGATCGAGCGGCTGCGCGAGCAGGCGGCCAATGTCGAGTGAGGCCGGCGCGCCGGGGAGCGCAGGGATGCCGGGCAGCGGCAGCGTGACGCCGCAACCCGGCGGCGCGGCGACGGGCGGGGCGGAAGCCGGCAGCGACGGCGTGGGTCTGGCGCCCGGCGGGGCGGCCCCGGCCGGTGGGGCCGTGCGCGGCGCGGCGGGTGGTCCCGAGGCCGGCCTGCGGCGCGGGCTGTGCCTGGTGCTGGTGGCGCCCTCGGGGGCGGGCAAGACCTCCGTGTCGCGGGCGCTGCTGGCGCGGGAAGGGGCGATGTCGCTGTCCGTCAGCGCCACCACCCGGGCCCCGCGCCCGGGCGAGGTGGAAGGGGTGCACTACCATTTCCGCACGCCCGAGCAGTTCGAGGCGATGGAGCGCGCCGGCGAGATGCTGGAAAGCGCCTCCGTCTACGGCCGCCGCTACGGCACCCCGCGCGCGCCGGTGCTGGCGGCGCTGGCGGCCGGGCGGGACGTGCTGTTCGACGTGGACTGGCAGGGCCACCTGCTGATCCGCGCGGCGCTGCCGGGCGACGTGGTGGGCGTGTTCCTGCTGCCCCCCAGCCTGCCGGAGCTGGAGCGCCGCCTGCGCGCCCGCGGCCAGGACTCGGATGCCGAGATCGCGCGCCGCATGGACGCAGCGCGCGAGGACCTGTCGCACTGGGAAGAGTTCGACCACGTGCTGGTCAACGGCCAGTTCGAGGAAACCCTGGACGCCGTGCGCGCCATCCTCAACGCCGCCCGCACCCGGCGCGAGCGCAACCCCTGGCTGCCCGGCTTCATCGCGAAGCTGTCGGAGTGAGCCGCCGCCGCCCTGCAGCGGCCGCGGCGCGCCACCCCGCGCCCGGGCAGGGCAGGAGGCCCGCGGGCGCTCCGGCCCGGACCGGTCGGGCTCCCTTGCCCGGCCGGGGCGATGGGTCGCCCGGGCGGATGAGGCCCGCGCGATGAGCGTGGTGGTCAACACCGTGCTGCCGGTGTTCCTGGTGATCGTGCTGGGCTACCTCGCCCGCCGCACCGGCCGCATCAGCGCCGAGGGCGTGCGCGGCATCAACGACTTCGTGTTCGCCCTCGCCCTGCCGGCGCTGCTGTTCAACGGCGCCGCCAGTGCCGGGCCCTCCGCCGCCACCGCCACGGTGGCCATCGCCTTCTTTTCCGGCTGCCTGCCGGTCTATGCCCTGGCGCTGCTGGTGGGGCGGTGGCGCGGGCTCCGGCTGGCCGATTCCGGGCTCTTCGCGCTGGATGCCAGCTACGGCAACCTGGTGATGCTGGCGCTGCCGATCGTGCTGGGCGCCTATGGGCCGGACGGGCTGCGCGCGCTGCTGGCCATCATCGGGCTGCATTCGATCGTCATGCTGCCAATCGCGACGCTGGTGGCTGAACTGGGGCTGCACGGCCGCTCCTCGCCCCGGCGGATCATGGCAGCGACGTTGGGGGCGGTGCTGCGCAACCCGGTGGTGATGGGCGTGGCGCTGGGCGGGCTGTGGTCGCTGCTGCTGCCCCCGCCGCCCGAGGCCATGAGCCGCCTGTTGGCGCTGCTGGGGGCGGCGGGGCCGCCGGCGGCGCTGTTCTGCCTGGGCGCCAGCCTGACCGGCTTCAACATCCGCCGCGATTGGCCCGATGCCACGCTGGCGGTGGTGCTGAAGCTGCTGGGCGTGCCGCTGGCGGTGTGGCTGGCCTGCCGCTTCTACGGGCTGGACGGCATCGCCACCGCGGTGGCGGTAACGGCGGCCGGGATGCCCACGGGGGCCAACGCCTTTATCCTGGCCCGACGCTACGCCACCGGCATGAACCGCTCCGGTGCCACGGTGCTGCTGGCCTCGGCCCTGTCGGTGGTGACGCTGAGCACCATCATCGCCCTGTTCCACCGCTGAGGCGCGGCCGCCCCGCGCCCTCCGGTGGCCGGGGCGCGCCCTCGCGGAACCTTTCCGGGAAAGGGTGGGCGAGGCGTTGTGCCCGCGCCGGCCGGGTGCAGTATTGTTCCGGCATCGCAGGGAGCGGCGCGTGGCGGGCGTGCGGGGGATGCCGGTCAGGGCTGCTGGCGGGCTGTGCCGGGGCAGGGAAACCGCCGGGCCGGGCGCTGCCTGACGCTGAACATCGGTCCGGACCGGTTCCCCAGGGAAAGGTAGCGCGATGAGCGGCGATTACGCACCACCCGCCTTTCCTTCCCGGATGCGGACGCGGCTGCTGCGCCCCGCGCCGAACGGCTCCGGCGAGGACGTGGAACTGCCCTTCGTGATCGGCCTCATCGCCGACCTGTCGGGCGGGCGACCGCCGGGGGAAAGGCCTCCGCTACGCGCAGGTCGCTTCACCGCCGTCGGGGCGAGCGGCCCTGCCGTTGCCGAGGCGAGCGGCGCTGCCGGCGCTGCGGCGGCTGGCCTCGACGCCCTGCTGGCCGGACCCGCACCCGGGCCATGGGTGGAACGGGCGCGGCGTGGCCTGCACTTCCTGGCGGCCCAACTCGCGGAACCGTGCCGCCTGATGGTGCTCGACGCGACGCGGGAGGAGTTGGTGGCCGACCTGGCGGCCGGGCGCGGGGGCGCACTGTTCCGGGCCGTTTGCGAGCAGCCCTTCGCGGCGGGCGGCGGCGCGCCCTTCACTCTGCTGCTCGCGGATTATGCCTGGGACCAGCCCGACGCCGACGCGCTGCGCGCCCTTGCCCAGCTGGGGGCCGAGGCCCACGCGCCGGTGCTGACGAACGCCGCTGAACCGCTGTTCCGGGACGGCGCCGCGGGAACCGCCTGGGAGGCGCTGCGGCAGGCGCCGGAGAGCCGCTACCTCGTCCTCGCCGCCCCGCCCTTGCCGGTCCCCGGCGGCGGAGCGGGCGCGGCAGCAGGGGACGGGATGGGGGCGGCGCACGCGGTGGCTGCCCGGTTGGCCCGGCTGCACGCCGCCACCGGCTGGGTGGCCGGCCTGTTGGGGCCGGCACCCGACGCGTGGTCGCCGCAGCTGCCCACCCCGGTTGCCGCGGCGGAGCCCGGCCCCGTGGCCGCCGAAGCCGGGCTGCTGCCGGTGTCCCTGGCGGCGGATGGCCGCTGCTTCCTGCGCCGCGCCCCCACGCTGCACCGGCCGCGGCGCTACGAAGGCGAGCCCTCCACGGAGAGTGCCCGGATCGCGGCGCAGCTGCCCTTCGTGCTGGCGACGGGGCGGGTCATGCAGTCGCTGCGGGTGCTGGCGCGCGACCAGGCGGGCCGCCTCGATGGCCCGCAGCTGGAGGATCTCCTCGCCCGCTGGCTGGAGCGCTACCGCCAGGACCCCGATCTGCCCTTGGCGGAACGGCGCATCCGGACACCCCTGCACGAGGTGCGCCTGACGCTGCGGCCCGACCCCGGCGGGGGACAGCTGCTGGCCTGCCACCTGCGGCCCTGGCTCGGGCCGGAGGAGATCATGCCCGGCGGCGTGAGCGTCATGGGCCGCTTGCCGTAAGGGCTCCGCCCGGACACTCGGGCGGGCCCGTTCCGGCGGCCCCGGCGCCTGTCAGTGCAGGGTGAACTCCCCGGCCGCGTAGCGGAACTCGGCCGGGCGCCACAGCGCGGCGGAGGCGACGCGCACGGAATGCAGCGGCCCCTCGATCTCGCGCCGCCAGAAATCGAGGAAGCGGTGCAACTCCGGAAAGGCGGGGGCCTGGTCCAGCTTCTGCCACAGGAAGGACTGCAGCACGCCGGGGTGATCGGGCATGTGGTAGAGCAGCTCGGCGGTGGTCACGCGCCAGTCGGGGATACGGACGAGGCTCTCGATTTCCCGCAGAATCATGCCTGGCACCTCTCTGGTTCCCGGTCCCCGCCTGGGGACCTGCCCCGGAAGCCTGCCACGAGATGGTCACTGGACGGAAAATAAATCCTTTGCGATCAAAGGTTTGGCACTCGACGCACGAGAGTGCTGCCGTCCCGCTTGACGGCTGCGCGAGCTTCTCCTAGATGGCTGGCACTCACCGAGGTAGAGTGCCAACAACGCTCCCCCGGTCGGGACACAGATCCGAGCCAACAGTTTCAGGCAAGGCATCAGGAGGATACTCTATGGCTTTCCGCCCCCTGCATGACCGCGTTCTCGTTCGCCGCGTGACGGCTGACGAGAAGACCGCGGGCGGCATCATCATCCCCGACACTGCCAAGGAGAAGCCGCAGGAAGGCGAGATCGTCGCCGTCGGCACCGGCACCCGCAACGACAAGGGCGAGATCACCGCGCTCGACGTCAAGGCCGGCGACCGCATCCTGTTCGGCAAGTGGTCGGGCACCGAGGTGAAGCTCAACGGTGAGGATCTCCTGATCATGAAGGAGTCCGACATCATGGGTGTGGTGGACCAGGCCGCCTGAACAGGCGCCGTTCCGCACTCGCTTCCCTATAATTTCAGAAGGGTTCAATCAACATGGCTGCCAAGGACGTCAAGTTTGGCGCTAGCGCCCGCGACCGCATGCTGCGCGGCGTCGACATCCTCGCCGACGCGGTAAAGGTCACGCTGGGCCCCAAGGGCCGCAACGTGGTCATCGACAAGAGCTTCGGCGCGCCCCGGATCACCAAGGACGGTGTGACGGTCGCGAAGGAGATCGAGCTTTCCGACAAGTTCGAGAACATGGGCGCCCAGATGGTGCGCGAAGTGGCCTCGAAGACCAACGACATCGCCGGTGACGGCACCACCACCGCGACCGTGCTGGCCCAGGCCATCGTGCGCGAGGGCGTGAAGTCGGTGGCCGCCGGCCTCAACCCGATGGACCTCAAGCGCGGCATCGACAAGGCCGTTGCCGTGGTGATCGCGGACCTTAAGGCCAACACCAAGAAGATCTCCACCTCCGCCGAGGTCGCCCAGGTCGGCGCCCTGTCCGCCAATGGCGAGACCGAGATCGGCGAGATGATCGCCCAGGCGATGGAGAAGGTCGGCAACGAGGGCGTGATCACGGTCGAGGAAGCCAAGGGCGTCCAGACCGAGCTCGACGTCGTCGAGGGCATGCAGTTCGACCGCGGCTACGTGTCTCCGTACTTCATCACCAACGCGGAGAAGATGATCGCCGACCTCGAGAACCCCTATATCCTGATCCACGAGAAGAAGCTGTCCCAGCTGCAGCCGATGCTGCCGCTGCTGGAAAGCGTCGTGCAGTCCGGCCGCCCGCTGATCATCGTGGCCGAGGATGTCGAGGGCGAGGCGCTGGCCACCCTGGTGGTCAACAAGCTGCGCGGTGGCCTGAAGATCGCCGCCGTCAAGGCGCCGGGCTTCGGTGATCGCCGCAAGGCGATGCTGGAAGACATCGCGATCCTGACCGGTGGCCAGGTGATCTCCGAGGATCTCGGTATCAAGCTCGAGAACGTCACCCTCGACATGCTCGGCCGGGCCAAGAACGTCCGCATCGAGAAGGAGACCACCACGATCGTCGACGGTGCCGGCGAGAAGGCCGACATCCAGGGTCGCGTGGAGCAGATCAAGGCGCAGATCGAGGAGACCACCTCGGACTACGACCGTGAGAAGCTGCAGGAGCGTCTCGCCAAGCTGGCCGGCGGCGTCGCCGTGATCCGCGTCGGCGGCTCCACCGAGGTCGAGGTGAAGGAGCGCAAGGACCGCGTCGACGACGCGCTGCACGCGACCCGTGCCGCGGTCGAGGAAGGCATCGTCCCCGGCGGCGGCGTGGCGCTCGCCCGCGCTTCGCTGAAGCTGGCCAACGTGGAGGTCGACAACGACGACCAGCGCGTCGGCGTGGAGATCATCCGCCGCGCCATCCAGGTGCCGCTGCGCCAGATCGCAGAGAATGCCGGTCAGGACGGCGCGGTGGTTGCCGGCGACACGCTGCGCAACCCGAGCTACGACTACGGCTACGACGCGCAGACCGGCGAGTACAAGGCGCTGATCGCGGCCGGCATCGTGGACCCGACCAAGGTCGTGCGCACCGCCCTGCAGGACGCCGCTTCCGTGGCCGCCCTGCTGATCACCACCGAGGCGATGATCGCCGACAAGCCCGAGAAGAAGGGTGGCGGCGGCATGCCGGCCGGTGGCCCGGGCGGCGGCATGGGCGACATGGACTTCTGATCCCCAGGGGCGGGCGCTCGCCCGCTCCCTCCAGGGGCGGGCTTGCCCGCCCCGTACGGGGGACCTTCGGGTTCCCCGGGGTTCTGGTCTAGGAAGGGGGCGGTCCGGCAACGGGCCGCCCCTTTTTCCGTTTCGGGGAGCGCCCATGCGGCACACCGGCACCGTGATCTGGTTTCAGCTCGCCAAGGGCTACGGCTTCATCCGGCCCGACGACGGCAGCCCGGACGTGATGGTCCACCTTTCCGCCGTGGAGGAAGCCGGCCGCCGCACGCTCAAGAAGGGCGAGGAGGTCGCCTACGAGGTGGAGCAGCGGCCCAAGCAGCCCGGCCCTTCCGTGCTGCGCCTGCTGCCGGACTGAGCCCCGGCACCCGGACAGTCATCGCACACCGGTTCTGCGCCGCCGGGCCCTGCGCAAACAGCGGCGGCGCGGCAACAGCCTGAACCGGCCAACTCCGCAATTCCATGCCGCTCCTCGCACTGGCGGCATTGCGCCGGCGCAATCCGATTTCCCCCGCAACGGGCCGCGATCGTCCTATCTCCTGCCGCAGCCCGACGCCGGCTTCACCCGAAGCCCCCCGGCGTCCTCCAGCAGGAGTTTTCGCCATGACCCGCAACGGCATCCACCACGTCACCGCCATCGCCGGCAGCGCCCGCCGCAACCTGGATTTCTACGCCCGCACCCTCGGCCTGCGCCTGGTGAAGCGGACGGTGAACTTCGACGATCCCGGCTCCTATCACCTGTATTACGGCGACGCGGCCGGGCAGCCCGGCACCATCCTGACCTTCTTTCCCTGGGAGCACGCGGCCCCTGGCCGGGCCGGAGCGGGCGAGCTGCAGGAAACCGTGTTCCGCATCCCCGAAGGCTCGGTCGGCTTCTGGACCCACCGGCTGATCGAGCAGGGGATCGAGCGCAGCCAGCGCTTCGGCGAAACCGTGCTGAGCTTCCGCGACCCGGACGGCATGCGGCTGGCGCTGGCGGCGGTGCCGGGGATCGAGGCCGAGCCCGCCTGGGCCGCCGGCGACATCCCGGCCGAGCACGCCATCCGCGGTTTCCACAGCGTCAGCCTGATGCTGGAGGACATCGCCGCCACCGGCGCGGTACTGAGCGACGTGTTCGGCTTCGCGGCAGCGGCCAGCGAGGGCGGCGTGACCCGCTTCCGGGCCGAGGGCACGGCGATCGGCGGCATCGTCGACCTGCGCGGCGTCGGCGGCTTCCTGCCGGCGCGGCTGGGGCGCGGTTCCGTGCACCACCTGGCCTTCCGGGCGGCGGACGACGCGGTGCAGGCGGAGATGGTGCGCAAGCTGGCGGCCAACCACGGGCTGCGCACCACGGAACAGAAGGACCGCAACTACTTCCGCTCGGTCTACTTCCGCGAGCCCGGCCACGTGCTGTTCGAAATCGCCACCGACGACCCGGGCTTCGCGGTGGACGAGCCCGACGCGTCGCTGGGGGAGGCGCTGAAGCTGCCCGACTTCCTGGAGCCGCAGCGCGCGGCCATCGAGTCGGTGCTGCCCGAGCTCGCCTGAGCCAGGAACCGGACCGCCGCCCCATCGGCGCGGCGGTCTCCCGCAACGCCCTTCCCGGAGTGCCCGGCCATGACCACCGCGACCGCCCTGTCCCACACGCACCGCTTCGAGCCCGCCACCCGCGACGGGCGCCCGCCGCTGCTGCTGCTGCACGGCACGGGCGGCAATGAATCCGACCTGCTGCCGCTGGGCCTCGCCGTGGCGCCGGGCGCAGCGCTGCTGTCGCCCCGTGGCCAGGTGCTGGAGGGCGGTATGCCGCGCTTCTTCCGCCGCCTCGCCGAGGGCGTTTTCGACGAGGCCGACCTGCGCCGCCGCACGGAGGAGCTGGCCGATTTCGTCCTCGCCGCGCGCGAGCGCTACGGGCTGGAAGCCCCGGTAGCGCTGGGCTTCTCCAACGGCGCCAACATCGCCGCCGCGCTGCTGCTGCTGCGGCCGGAGGTGCTGCGCGGCGCCGCCCTGCTGCGCGCCACCGCGCCGCTGCAGGACCCGCCGCAAACGCCCCTGGCGGGCCGCCCCGTGCTGATCCTGTCCGGCGCCACCGACCCGCTGGTGCCGGCGGCGCGCAGCGAGGCGCTGGCGGCGCAGCTGGCCGGGCTGGGCGCCACCGTGCAGCACCGGACCCTGCCGGCCGGCCACGGCCTGTCCCAGGCCGATGTGACCCTGACGCGGAACTGGCTGGACGCCCTCTGAGACCGCCGGGCTGAAAGGGCAGGGAAGGCCGGGGGAGTGAACTCCCCCGGACCCCCTCCTTTTTTCGGGAGTCTGTGTCGCGCCATTGGCCGGGGCAGCGCCCCAAACTCCCGAAAATAGAAGGGGGTCCGGGGGGATACCTCCCCTCGGCTTCCTTGTCCCATCAGGCCGCAATGAAGGCCCGATGCACCCGCCCCCTGCGAAGTCCGGGCGGCGCCCCACATCCTGCGGGGATGGCCGCCCTTCCGCTCGACATCGCCCGCATCTACCTCGAAGCCGCCGTGGAGGAGCACGCCCGCGGGCGGGAGATCCTGGCCCGCTTCCCGGATGCCGAGCGCATCCCCGTCGCGTCCCACTGGCGCATCCCGGAACTGCGCGAGGCTGATCCCGGCGACTACTTGGCCACCAAGAAGCAGGCGCTGGTGCTGGGGGTGAAGAAGGACCTCACCTTCCGCCCCAACGGGCGCAGCGCGGACTTCATCGCGCCTTCCTCCTCCAATGGCTGTGCCATGGCCTGCGCCTATTGCTACGTCGCCCGGCGCAAGGGGCACGCCAACCCGATCAGCGTTTTCGTGAACATCGAGGCGATCCTGGCCGCCACCACCCGCCACGCCGCGCGTCAGGGCCCGAAAGCCGAGCCGAACCAGGTGGACCCGCAGAGCTGGGTCTATGACCTCGGCGAGAATGGCGACCTGTCGGTGGATGCGGCCATTTCCGACAACGTGCGGGACCTCGTGGCGCTGTTCCGCACCCTGCCCAACGCCAAGGGCAGCTTCGCGACCAAATGGGTGAACCCGGATCTGCTGGGCTACGAGCCCCAGGGCCGCACGCGCATCCGCATGTCGCTGATGCCGCCCGCGCTGGCCAAGCTGCTGGATGTCCGCACCTCCCCCGTGGCCGAACGCATCGCCGCCATCCCCGAACTGCACCGCGCCGGCTACGAGGTGCACCTGAACTTCTCCCCCGTGGTGCTGCGTGAGGGCTGGGAGGCGGAATGGGGGGCGCTCTTCGCGGAGCTGGACGAGGTGCTGCCCGCCGCCGTGAAGGACCAGCTGGCGGCGGAGATCATCATGCTGACCCACAACAGGGAGCTGCACGAGATCAACCTCGCCTGGCACCCGAAGGCGGAGGAGCTGCTCTGGCGCCCGGACATCCAGGAGGAAAAGGTGTCCGAGAGCGGCGGCGTGAACCTGCGCTATCGCACCGGCTGGAAGGGCCGCTGGCTCGGGCGCTTCCGGGACCTGCTGGCCGCCCGCATGCCCTATTGCCGCGTGCGCTACGCCTTCTGAGACGGCGGGCGGTCCCGGCGATCTGCCGCACCATCCCGGCGGCTGCCTAACCGTCCCGCGCCGCAGCGGCTAACCTGCCTCCGGCAGGTGCCCGACCGTCCCGGGGTGGCCGGGAAAAATGATGGCCAGGGGAGAATGGAAGCATGGAGATCAACCGCGCGGGCTCGCAGCCTTCCGGCAAGGGACCGGCCGAGTATTTCACCGGAACGGTCCGCATCGACCCGTTGTTCAGCCCGCCCGACCCCGCCCGCGTGGCGGGAGCGCTGGTCACCTTTGAACCGGGTGCCCGGACCGCCTGGCACACGCATCCGCTCGGGCAGACCCTGTTCGTGTTTTCCGGCTGCGGCTGGGCGCAGCGCGAGGGTGGACCGGTCGAGGAGATCCGCCCCGGCGACGTGGTCTGGTTTCCCCCGGGCGAGAAGCACTGGCACGGCGCCACGCCGACCACGGCCATGAGCCACGTCGCCATCCAGGAAAAGCTGAACGGCTCGCCCGTGACCTGGATGGAACAGGTCAGCGACGCGCAGTACCGACGCTGATCCCCGCCGGCCGGGGCAGGGCCGGCGCCGCGATGCGGCCCGACGGGACGAGAGCCCTGCCAGTACCCCCACCGGCCGGCGCTCACGCCCCCGGGCGGAAAGCGCGCCGCGTCAGCGGCCGACCTCCTCCGCCGGCACGCCGAAGGCCGCGAGGCCTTCCGACAGCAGGTCGCCGAACAGCTCCATGCCCGTCAGGTATTCCGCCGCGTCGCCGGCGCTGTTGCGCTCGCGCGCCAAGCGCAGCGCTTCCTCCCACTCGGTGGTGTCGTAGTCGCCGCGGCCGACCCAGGTGAGGGCGATCAGCGCTGCCTGCTCGTCCTCGTTCAACTCGTCGATCAGCCCTTTCAGCGTGTCGGTCAGGGCGTCGGGGTCGTTGTCGTCCGGATTTTCCTCGTCCTGGACTTCCTCGTTGTTGGCCTCCTCCTCCAGCTCGCCGACGGCACGGGCGGCGTCGATGATGCTCACGATGGTGGGAAGGCTGACGACGAGATCCAGCTCGTCGTCGGGGTCGGGCCGGTCGCTCATGGGAAGCCGCCTTTGCTGGGCCGTGTGTGGGGCCGTGTGTGTGCTCCCGCCAACGCCCCGCCCGGCCCGGGGCTTCCGCGCCCGGCGGCGATTTCGTGCAAAGCATCGCGCCCTGCCGGCGGGCCGGAAACGGCCGCAGCGGTGGATCAGGGCCCGAACAACGCGCCGGGCCCGTTCCTGGGCCGGCACGGTCAGCCCGGGAGCAGGGCTAGCCGCGCATGGACGCGGCGATGGGTTCCGCGATCGGCCGCCAGGCCGCGCGCTCCCGCTCCAGCAGCGCGCGGAACTCGGCGGCGCTGACGGCAGCCATGGGCTCCACGCCGAAGACGCCCAGGGCCTGGGCGGTCTCGGGCGCGCGCAGGGCTTGGTTGAGCAGCTCCGACAGGCGGCTCTGCACCGGCTCCGGCACGGCGCTCGACACGGCCATCCCGGTCCAGAAGGTGTAGGTCAGGTCGGGAAAGCCGGATTCCGCCATGGTGGGGACCTCCGGCAGCTGCGTCGTGCGGCGCTCGGCGGTGATGGCCAGGCCGCGGACATTGCCGCTCTGGATCATCGGGATGCCGTTGAACTGCGACTCGAACACGATCTTGGTGCGCCCGGCCAGCACGTCCGTCAGCTGCGCCGAGCCGCCCTGGTAGGGCACGTGCAGCATCCGCACCCCGGCACTGCGCGAGAAGCGCTCGGCGAAGAGGTGCGGCAGCGTGCCGATGCCGGAGGTCGCAAAGGTGACCTCGTCCGGGTGCTGCCGGGCATAGGCGACCAGCTCGGGCACGTCGCGCACCGGCAGGGACACGTGGCTCATCAGCAGCAGCGGCGTGCCCGTGGCCATGCCGATGGCCGTGAAGTCGCGCGCGTTGTTGGCGGATTGCGGGTAGGTGAAGGCGTTGGTCACCAGAGCCCCCAGGGTGGAGAACAGCACGGTGTAGCCGTCCGGCGGCGAGCGCAGCACCACCTGTTCCGCGATGGTGCCGCCGGCGCCGGGCCGGTTGTCCACGATCATCGGCTGCCCGGCGGCGCGGCCGAACTGCTCGGCGATGATGCGGGCGATGCCGTTCACGTTGCCGCCGGGCGGGGTGGTCACGATCAGCCGGATCGGGTGGTCGGGGAAGCTGCCCTGCGCCGCCGCGCCACGGGGCAGCGGGAGCCCCAGCATCCCCATCGCCAACCCGCTTCCCGCTGCCAGCCGTCCCAGCCCGCGCCGCGTCACGTCCGTCATCTCAGAACCGTTTCCTTCCCGGTGTTCTTGCTTCTGCCCGCGCGCCGGCCTCGGCCAACACGGGTGTGCCCTCGTCGGCCGGTACCGGAAGGCGCCACCGCGCGGCGGGGTGCCGGCCCGGCCACGGCGGCGCACCCGCCCCAACGGTTCCCGCGCCGGGACGCAGCATGGGGCCGGCCGGCGCGGGCGGCCAGGAAAACCCGCCGGGCTAGCTGGCGGGGAGTGCCAGCCAGGGGAGGCCGCCGGGTCGGAGCGCCGGGGAAATGGAGCGCGCCGTGCCTAGGCCCGCAGCGCGGCTTCCACCCCCTGCGCCAGGGCCAGCAGGACGCGGTCCGCCCCCTGCGCGCCCGTCAGCATCAGCCCCACCGGCGCGCTGCCCGGCGCCTGGCAGGGCAGGCTGATCGAGCAGCGGTCGAGGAAGTTGCCCACCGTCGTGTTGCGCAGCAGCAGCAGGTTGATGCGGTTGTACTCCTCGGCCGCCTCCACCGCGGCGATGGCCGGCGGGGTCAGCGGGCAGGTCGGGCACAGGAAAGCATCGAAGCCGTCCGTGCGGGCCGCCACCGCGGCGGCGATCCGCGCCCGCTCGCGCTGCAGCAGCAGGTAGTCGCTGGCGGTCATCGCCGCCCCGCGCTCGATCCGCGCCAGGATGCGCGGGTCGTAGCGGCTGCCGGCGCGGGCCACCAGCGGCGCGTGCCAGGCCCAGGCCTCGGCCGCCGCGAAGCCGCCCTTGCTGTTGGCGGCGGGGATCTCGGCCAGTTCCGGCAGGGCCAGCGTTTCGATCCGGGCGCCCGCGGCTTCCAGCCGGCGCAGCGCCGCCTCGAAGGCCGCGGCCACCGCGTCCTCCACGCCCTCGAACAGGAAGGTGTCGCGCGGCACCGCCAGCCGGGCGCCGGACAGGGCGGCGGGGGGCGGGGCTTCCGGCAGTTCCTCCCCAGCCATGAAGCCGTCCAGCACGGCGCAGCAGGCGGCGGTGTTGGCCAATGGCCCGAGGCTGTCCAGCGAATGGCTCAGCGGCACGGTGCCGGCCAGCGTCACGCGGCGGGCGGTGGGCTTCCAGCCGACGATGCCGCACAGCGCCGCCGGCACCCGGCAGGACCCGCCGGTGTCCGAGCCCAGCCCGGCGAAGCCCATCCCGTCCGCCACCGCCACCGCGGCGCCCGAGGAGGAGCCGCCCGGCAGCCGTCCGGTGGCGCGGTCCCAGGGCGAGCGCGGCGTGCCGTGATGCGGGTTCACGCCCAGGCCGGAAAAAGCGAACTCCACCATGTTGGTGCGCCCCAGCACCACGAAGCCCGCCCGTTCCAGCCGCGCCACCGACGGGGCGGTGACGGCGGCGGGCGTCACGCCCTCCAGCGCCACCGACCCCGCCAGGGAAGCGACCCCCGCCTGGTCGTAGAGGTCCTTGACGCTGATCGGGATGCCCGCCCAGCGCGAGGGCGCGCGGTTGGCCCGGCGTAGCGCGTCCATGGCGCCGGCGGCGGCGCGGGCGGCCTCGGCCTGCACGGCGACAAAGGCGCGGCGGCCCTCGCCATCCTCGTCGGCGATGCGGGCCAGGGCTTCCTCGGCCAGCGCCGCGGCGGTGGTGCGACCTTCCGCCAGGGCGGCCGCGGCCGCTTCGATGCTGCGCGATTCCATGCGCGAAAACCCCCGGGATGCGTGGCGCCCAGGCAAGCGGTGGCGGCGGCGTTTGACAAGCGGGCCCGCGCCGCCGCTTCACGCCCCGCGCCGGGCGGGCCAGGATGGGCGGGCCGCGCACCACCCGAGGAAACGCCGAAAAACCATGCCCGTCCCCCCCAAGCCCGTCCTGCTGACCGGCGCTTCCGGCAATCTCGGCCGCATGCTGGCGCGGGAGCTTTCCGCCCTCGGCTGGACGCTGCGCCTGACCGACATCGCCGCCTTTCCCGACGCCTTGCCGGAACGCGCGCGCTTCACCCGCGCCGACCTCAACGACGGCATGACGGTGCTGCGGCTGGCCGAAGGCTGCGGCGCCATCCTGCATTTCGGCGGCATTGCCACGGAGAACCTGTTCGAGGTGGTGCTCGGCCCCAACCTGCGCGGCCTGCACCACGTCTACGAGGCGGCGCGGCGCGAAGGGGCGCGGGTGATCTTCGCCTCCTCTAACCACAGCATCGGCTTCCACGAACGCCCCGCCGAGGGCGAGCCCAAGCTGGACGCCGATTGCGCCTTTCGCCCCGACAGTTTCTACGGGTTGAGCAAGGCCTACGGCGAGCTGATGGGCCGGCTCTACTGGGACAAGCACGGGGTGGAGAACCTCAACATCCGCATCGGCTCCTGCTTCCCTGAACCCACCGATGCGCGGATGCTCTCGACCTGGCTGAGCTATGCCGACCTCGCCCGGCTCTGCGAAAAGGCGGTGCTGGCCGAGCGCACCGGCCACGGGGTGATCTGGGGCGCTTCCGCCAATCCCGCGACCTACTGGGGGCGGGACCACCGCGACCGCATCGGCTGGCAGCCGCAGGACAGCGCCGAAGCCTTCCGCGAGCAGGTCGGCGCCAAGCTGAGCGGCGATCCCGTCACCGAGCGCTACCAGGGCGGCGGCTACACGGTCGCCGATTACACCCGCACCTCCCCGTCGCCGCGCGACCCCTTCGCGCCGGCATGATCCGCCTCGCGGCCGCCGGCTGGGCGGCGGTGCTGCTGCCCGAACAGGGCGGCGGCTTCGCGTCCCTGTCCCTGGACGGGGTGGATGTGCTGCAGCCGCTGCCGGAGGGCGCCAGCCCCAACAGCGGCCGGGCCGGGGCCTTCGTGATGCTGCCCTGGTGCAACCGGCTGGAGGACGGCCGCCTGCCCTGGCCGGGGGGCGAGGCGCGTTTCCCGATCAACGACCTGCCCGGCAACAACGCGATCCACGGCCTGTCGCGCGAGCATCCCTGGGAGGTCGCGCAGCAGGACGAGGCGTCGACGCAGCTGGTGCAGCGCATCGACGTCGCGCCCTTCCGCTACGACGCGGTGCTGGACGCGTCCCTGGATGCGGCGGGCCTCCACCTGGCGCTGCGCGTGTCCAACCGCGCCGAGGGGCCGCTACCCTTCGGCCTGGGCTGGCACCCCTGGTTCCGCCGCCCGCCCGGCACGACGCTGCAACTGCGGGCCACCCACCGCACCGAAACGGATGCACGCGGCCTGCCCACCGCGGTGGTGCCCGCATCCGGGGTGACGCCGGCCGATACGGGCTGGGTCGGGCGCGACGGGCAGTTTCTCGGCTGGGACGGGGAAGCGGCGCTGCAGCTGGAAGAAACGCGGCTGCTGCTGCGGGCGCGCGGCGCCTGGGCGGCGCGGGCGCAGCTCTTCGCGCCGGCCGACCGCGCGGTGGTTTGCGTCGAGCCGGTCAGCCACGTCACGGACGTGGCCAACCGCCCCGCCCTGGCGCCCTGGGGCGCGATGGCCCTGCTGGCCCCGGGGGAGGCGCTGGAGGGCTCGCTGTCGCTGTTGCGCGCGGACTGAGCCGGGGCGGGCGTCGCCCGTCGCCCGTCGCCCGTCGCCCGTCGCCCGGGTTTCGCGGCACGCAGGCCCGCTCTACGCCCGCCGGCCGCGCAGAAACCGGCCGGCGCGCGGCGACGTTCCCCTGACGTTCCGCCCTGGGGATGATCCCGTTCCGGCGGCGCGCACGGGGAGCACCGCATGGCGGCGTCGACGGCAGGCAGGGCGAAGCGCAGCGATCCCGCCTTGTGGGACAAGGTGAAGGCCGAGGTCACGCGCGGCAACAAGGGCGGTGACCCCGGCGAATGGTCCGCCCGTAAGGCGCAGCTCGCAGTGGCCGAGTACAAGAAGGCCGGCGGCGGCTACGAAGGCCGCAAGGACCCCCACAATCACCTGTCTGAATGGACGCGCGAGGACTGGGGCACCAAGTCCGGCCAGGAGTCCGGCGAAACCGGCGAGCGCTACCTGCCCAAAAAGGCGCGGGAGAAACTGTCGGACGAGGACTACGCGCGCACCACCGCCAAGAAGCGGCGCGACACGAAGGCGGGCAAGCAGTTCTCCGCCCAGCCGCGCGACGTGGCGCGCAAGACCGCCATCACGCGCGACACCGGCAAGGCCCCGAAGCGCCGCGCCGCCGAGGCGGTCCCCAAGCGCCCTGCCGCCAAAACCACCACGACGAAGGCCACGGCCGAGAAGCGCCCGCGGGCAGCTGCGACCGCCGCCAGGTCGGCGGCGAAGCCGGCCGCCAAGGCACCGGCACGGCGCGCCACGGCCGCTACCCGCAAGCCGGCCAGCGCGGCCACCCGGGCCCGCAAGCCTGCCGCCGCGAAGAAGCCTCCACGGCGAGAACCACCGCCAAGGCCGCCCCGGCAGCCAGGAAGCCCGCGACCGCCGCACGGAAACCGGCTGCGGCGGCCGGGCAAACCAGGGCAACGGCGAAGAAGCCGGTCACGGCCAGGCAAGCGGCGGCCAAGGCAGCGAAGCCCGTTGCCGCAGCGAAGCGTCCGGCTCCCAAGCCCTCGGCCGCGGCCCGGAAGCCGGCGGCAACCACCGCGCGCAAGCCGGCGCCGCGCCGCCCGACAACAACGGGCCGTACCCGGCGCTGACACGGACCCGCCCTTCGGTCCCCTGAAGCGGGAACCGAAGGGCGGGACGCACCGGCGCGAAGCGGCCGAAAAGGCCGCCGCGCCGGACGGCGTCAGCTTTCCTCGTCGCCCTCGCCTTCGACGCCGATGTCCTCGGCGAGGTCTTCGTCCTCGTCGAGCTCCTCGGCATCCTCCACCCCGGCCTCGGCGTCGGCGTCCTCCACCTCCGCCTCGTCGCCGTCGGTCTCCGGCGCTCCGGCGGCGGCGCGCTTGCGCAGCTTGTCGTCGGCGGGGGCGGCGGGGCGGCGCAGCCGCGGCTGTTCGGCCGGCTGTTCCGTGCCGCAATGGGGGCACAGGGCGGGGGTGCGGGTCAGGTCGTAGAACTTCGTCCCGCAGCTCACGCAAGTGCGCTTGAGGCCCAGTTCGGGTTTCACCATGAGGGGGAGATCCTGGCTGCTGGTCCGGTTCCCACGTGTGGCGAGGAGGGCCGGGCGATGAGGGGCGCGCGATTGCCACGCACCCCCTCGCGTGTCAAACGCCGCTCCCGTGCAGGACCTCCCCGAGATCCGGCCCCTGCGGGCCGCGGCGCCCCCGGCGGGGCTGAACGGGGCGTTGCGCGTGCCCGGCCGGGCCGTCGATGGCCACGGCGCGCTGGTGCTCGGCGCCCTGGCCGTGGGCGAGAGCCGCCTGGAAGGATTGCCCGACAGCCCCGAGCTGGAACGCAGCGCCGCCGCCCTGCGCGCGCTGGGCGCGGTGGTGGAACGGGCGACCCCTGGCGACTGGCACGTTTGGGGCCGTGGCGTGGGCGGGCTGGCGGAACCTGCCGGGGTGCTGGAACTCGGCGCTTCCCCCACCGCTGCGGCGCTGTTCTGCGGCCTGCTGGCGGGTCATCCCGGTTTCGCGGTGCTGGGCGGCGGCGGGGACCCGGCGCAACCGCGTTCCTGGCGCGACGTGACCGACCCGCTGGGCGCGGGTGGGGCGCGGTTCTTCGGCCCGGCCAATGGCGGCTTTCCCCTGGCGGTGGAGGGCGCGCGCGCGCCGCGGCCGCTGCACCACCGCCTGCCCGCCGCCGCGGCGCGGGAAAAGCCGGCGCTGCTGGTCTTCGGCCTGCTCGCCCGCGGTACCACGGTGCTGGAGGAGCCGGCCGCCGCCGCGCCGGACGGGTTGGAAACCTTGCTACGCCAGTTCGGCGCGCCGTTGCGGCACGGGGCGGCGGGCACGGGCCGGGTGATCGAGCTGGACGGGCAGCCGGAGCTCACCGCCGCGCCGGTGACCCTGCCCGGCGACCCCGCCCTGGCGGCCGTGGCCCTCGTGGCGGCGCTGCTGGTGCCGGGCTCCCGGCTGGTGCTGCGCGGCGTGGCGCTGGACCCCGCGCTGATGGCTCTCCTCGACGCGCTGCGCGAGATGGGCGCAGCGATCGCCGTGACGGGGGAGCGCCGGGCGGCGGGCGGGACCCTGGGCGACCTCGCCGTGTCGCACGGGCCGCTGCGCGCCCTGGACCTCGCGGCGGAGCGGCTTCCCGCCCTGGCCGACGCGATTCCCCTTCTCGCCGTGGCCGCGGCCTGCGCGGGCGGCACCAGCCGCTTCCGTGGCCTGGGGCAGGGCCGGTTCCGCGACGGCGGCCGGCTGGACGCCCTGCGCGCGCTGCTGGCCGGCAACGGCGTGCCGACGCCCCTGGAAGGCGACGACCTCGTGCTGCGGCGCGACGGCGCCCCGCCCGCCGGCAGCGGTGCGGTGGCAGCCGGCGCCGACCCCCGCATCGCCGCCGCCGCCCTGGTGCTGGGCCTGGCGGCCGCGACGCCGGTGACGCTGGAAGGCGGCACCTCCCTCGACACCTCCTTTCCCGGCCTGGTCGCGCTGCTGAACGGTGCGGCCGGGGGCGGGGCGATCGGATCGGCCTGATGTCCCCAAACCCTTCCCCCGTCGTGATCGCCCCCGTGGTGATTGCCGTGGACGGCCCCGCCGCCGCCGGCAAGGGCACGCTGGCCCGGCGACTCGCGGCCGAGCTGGGGCTGCCCTACCTCGACACCGGGCTGCTGTACCGCGCCGTGGGGCGGCGCGTGCTGGACAGCGGCCTGGACCCCGCCGACCCGGCGGCAGCGGAAGCGGCGGCCCGCGCCCTGGAGCCCGAGGATCTCGGCCGCCCCGGCCTGCGCGCGCCCGACACGGATGCGGCGGCCAGCCGCGTCGCCGCCATTCCCGCCGTGCGCGCCGCGTTGCTGGAGTTCCAGCGGGCCTTCGGCCGCAGCCGGGGCGCGGTGCTGGATGGGCGCGACATCGGCACGGTGGTGTTTCCCGATGCCGCGGTGAAGCTCTTCGTGACCGCCAGCCCGGAAGCCCGCGCGCGCCGCCGCTGGCAGGAAAGGCTGGCCCGGCACGAGGCGGTGACGCTGGACGCCGTGGCGGCGGAGATGGCCGCCCGCGATGCCCGCGACGCCGGCCGCGACGCCGCGCCCATGGTGGCCGCCGCCGACGCGCTGCCCCTGGACACCACCCGGCTGGACGCGGAAGCCGCGTATCGCGCGGCGCTGGAGATGGTGCGGCAGCGGCTGGACGCGGCCGGGTAGGGCCCGGGGCGCGCCCCCCCCGGCGGGACGCCGCGGGCCCTGGCCCGTTTCCCGCGCCGGGGCGCGGAGGCAGGCCCGGCGCCCGCGGCGATGCCCCGCCGCGCCTACTGCTGCACCATGCCTGCGGCGGCGGCGACCTCGCCCCACAGCCGCATCGCCCGCGCCATTTCCTCCGCATAGGCCGCGCCCCGGGTGCCGTCGGGGCTGAAGCCCAGCTCGCCCAGGCGGCCGGCGAGGCCGGGGTCGAAGGTGGCCTGCCGAAACGCCGCTTCCACCGTGTCCAGCACCGCCGCGGGCGTGCCGGCTGGCGCGAAGAGGCCCCATTCCGACCCGGCGGGAAAGCCGGGAAAGCCCTGTTCCGCGAAGGTCGGCACGTCGGGCAGCGACGGGTTGCGCACTTCCCCCGCCGAGCCGACGGCCACCAGCTCGCCGGATTGCACGAAGCCCTTGCCGTTGCTGGCGCCGTTGAAGGTCAGCGGCACGTGGCCGCTGAGCACGTCGTTCAGCGCCAGGCCACCGGACCGGTAGGGCACGTGCACCAGGTCGATGCCTGCGCGCATCCGCAGCAACTCGCCCAGCAGGTGGGAGCCGGTGCTGCTGGTGCCGTAGCTGATGCCGCCCGGCTGCGCCTTGGCCCGCGCGACCAGCCCGCCGAGGTCGCGGATGCCGGAACCCGGATGGGCGTAGAGGATGATCGACCCCACCGCGACCCGCATCACCGGCAGGAGGTCCGTCAGTGGGTCGAAGGGCATCCGGCTGCGCAGCACTCGGGCCAGGTAGGGGCTGGTGTCGCTGAACAGCAGCACATGGCCGTCGGGCGGCGAGCGCACCACCAGCTCCGTGCCGATCAGGCTCTCACCGCCGCCGCGGTTCTCGATCACCACCGGGGTGCCCAGCGCGGCGGCCGCCCCGGGTGCCACCAGCCGGGCCAGGATGTCGGTGCCGCCGCCCACCCCGGCGGGGATCACCAGCCGGATCGGCCGGTTGGGAAAGCCCGCCTGGGCCAGCGCCGGGCGGGGCCGCAATCCGGCCGCGGCCGGCAACAGGGCCCCGAGCCGCAGCCCGGCCATGAGGGTGGTTCTCCGTCGCATTCGTCGCGCCCTTCGCCGTGGACATTGCGATCATGCAACCCCCGGGCCACGTCGCGCCAGCGGAGAGGACCCGCGGGTCCCGCGAAACGCGCCGCGGTTCGCAGGCCGTCCTGGCGCCGGGGCCACCTCCTAGGGCGGGGCGGAGTGCCGGGCTTCGGGGGGCAGTGCTGTGGGCGCGGGTGGATAGGGGAGGCTGGCGGCTTCCAGCAGGGCCAGGAGCTCGCTGCGCAGGTCGCCGGGCGTGCCCTGCGTGGCGGGATCGCCGCCCGGGGGCGGGCTGCCAGGGCCCGGCGGCGGCTCGGCCGCTGTCGCGCCGGGAACGGCGGCCGGCGGTGCCAGGCCCAGCAAGGACAGGGTACTGCGCGGCCGCTCGCCGGGAACTGCCGCCTCCGGCGGCACGGCGCCCGCAGGTTTCGGCAGCACCGCCGCAGGAGCGGGGGGTGGCACCGACGCGGGCCAGGATTCGCGTGAAAGGGCAGGAGGCACCGCCGCCGCCGGTTCCACGGCCGGCATGGTCGCAACGGCATCCTCCGGCCGCTCCGGAACCGGCCTGACGGCCGCAGGCGACGACGTCGGGGCAGGCGGGGCCACGCCGGGGGCCATGGAAGGATCCCCAGCGGCCAGCTCCGCGGCCAGGGTGACCGCTGCCCCCGGGAAAGCCGCCCCGGCCACCGGCGGAACGGGCATTTCCGGTGCGGCGGCCGGTGGTGGCTGCGTCGGCAGGGCGGGAACGGCAACCACCGCCACGGCGGCGGGGGCAGCGGGCGGGACGGCCGCCGGGCGCAGGGGGGAGGCCAGGGTCGGCTCGTCCCAGGGCACGCGCGACCGCGCCCGGCTTCGGTGCCGGATCACCAGCGCCACCACCAGCACCAGCAGCCCGGCGCCCAGGGCGATCCACACCAGTTCGGGCGACATCACGCCGTTTCTGCCTTTCGCCGGGTCATGGGACGGGGGCCTCCGGGCCGGAACGGTGAACCAGGGCAGCCCCGCCGCGCAATGCCGCCGGTCGGCAGAACCGCTTTTCCCGAGCGGCGGAAGCCACCGCTCCCGGGCACGGCGACCGCCTTTCGCGGGAGGCCCCATGCTGGGGCGAAAGGGGTTGCAGGCAAATTGACATGCCCGGGAACGCGGGAGCCTAATCGCCGCGCGGCCTCCGCCTCGGCGGAGGAGCACCGCGGTGAAGCCCGGGAACCGGGCGCGAGGGAGGCGAACTGCGATGCGGGTGTTCCGCGGCCGAACCGCCGCCGCCGGCAGGATGCCGACCCCCGGGCAGCGCGCCCCCTTTCCCGACCCAGCCCCGCGTCGCACCGCATCTTCCGGTTATCGCGTCCCGCCGACCGGCCCCGCTCGCCCGGCCGTGGCCTCCCGGTCCGGGCGTCGCGCAGGACCACCCCCGGGCAGCACGGCCCCGCGGGCCGGAACAGCGGCGGGTTGAACGAGCAGCGGGGAGCGAGCATGCAGGACCTGAAGGGCAGCACGGCCTTTGTCACGGGCGCGGCCAACGGCATCGGCCTGGGCATCTGCCTCGCCCTGGCCAGGGCCGGCGTGACGGTCGGCATGGCCGATATCGAGGCCGCGGCGCTGGACGAGGCAGTGGCGGAAATCCGCACCATCGCGCCGAACAGCCGCGGCTTCGTGCTGGACGTGTCCGACCCGGCCGCCATGCACCGTGCCGCGGCCGAGGCGGAGGAGGCCTTCGGCGAGCTCCACATCCTCGTGAACAATGCCGGTGTCTCGGCCGGCTCCTCGCCGGTGGCGGGGGTTTCGCCGGCCACCTGGGACTGGCTGTTCGGCGTCAACGTCTACGGGGCGCTGAACGGCATCCGCGCCTTTCTGCCGCGCCTGCTGCGGCACGGGCAGCCCGGGCACATCGTCAACACCGCCTCCATCGGCGGTCTGCAGGTCAACGCCACGCTGCGCCAGGGCTCCTATGCCGCCACCAAATACGCGGTGGTGGCGATCACCGAGGCGCTGCGGCTGGACCTGGAAGACACCCCGATCGGCGTGTCGGTGTTCTGCCCTGGCCTGGTGCACACCACCCTGGACCAGTCGGCCCGGCGCCGGCCGCAGCGCTTCGGCGGGCCTGAAGCCTCACCGGACTACAAGGGCGCGCAGAGCGGCATCAGCCTGCTGCCCGCCATCTCGGCCGAGGAGGCCGGGGCGCGGGTGGTGCATGGCATCCGCGAGAACACGCTGTTCCTGCTGACGCATCCGGAAACGCGCGCCTGGCTGGAGGAGCGGCACGGCCGCATCGCCGAGGGCTTCGCCAGCCTGGAGCGGTTCCGCCGCGACTACCACGGCGCGGGCGGCCGCTAGCGCGCCCGGTTCGAAGCAAGGGGAACGGTTCATGTCGGACACTCGTGTGGACGCCGTGGAAGCGGAGATCGACCGCCGCGGCGTTCACGGGCTGCAGATCCGCGTCGCGGTCCTGTGCGCGATCGTGCTGGCGCTGGACGGCTTCGATATCGCGGCGATGGGCTTCGCCCTGCCTTCGCTGGCCGAAAGCTGGAAGATCGCGCCCTCGACGCTGACGGGCGCGCTGGTGGCGGCCAATGTGGGCATGCTGATCGGCGCGCTGGCCAGCGGCCCGCTCGGCGACCGCTTCGGCCGCAAGCCGGTGTTCATGGTGGACGTCGCGGTGTTCGGGATCTTCTCCCTGCTCAGCGCCGCCTGCCACACGGTGGAGCTGCTGACGGCCGCGCGCTTCCTCACCGGGCTCGGCCTGGGCGGCGGCGTACCGCTGGCGATCGCGCTGACCTCCGACTACAGCCCCAAGAAGCACCAGCCCAAGCTGGTGGCCATCATGACCGTGGGCGTGCAGTGCGGCATGGTCGGCGGCGGCCTGCTGGTGGCGGAGCTGCTGCCGATCTACGGCTGGCAGTCGGTGTTCGTGGTGGGCGGCGTGCTGCCGCTGGCGATCCTGCCGCTGCTGTACTTCCTGCTGCCGGAATCGCTGCAGTTCATGACCGCCCAGGGCCGCAGCTCGCGCCTCACGGACGGCATGATGGGGCGCAACAACGCCGCGCGGCAGTCCGGCGGCGAGGTGCTGCTGCGCAAGAACCCGGTGGCCGAGCTGTTCCGCAACGGCCTGACGCCGGTGACGCTGCTGCTGTGGGTGATGTTCGCCTGCAACTTCCTGTCCACCTACCTGATCACCCTGTGGCTGCCGACCATCCTGCGATCCTACGGCTACGGCCTGGGCGAGGCGGTTTTCGCCACCACCCTGTTCTCCCTGGCCGGTGGCCTCTGCGCCCTGGTGCTGGGCTGGCCCATCGCGCGCTGGGGTTCGGAGCGGGTGATCGCCATCAACCTGTGCATCGGCGTCGCGGCGGTGCTGTGGCTGGCCGTGGGCGGGCAGCAGAGCCACGCTATGACGCTGCTGAGCATCTTCATGGCCGGCATCGGCATTTCCGGCAGCCAGGCCGGCATGAACGCGCTGTCGGGCGCCGCCTACCCGTCGCTGATCCGCTCCTCCGGCTCCGGCTGGGCGCTGGGGATCGGGCGGCTGGGCAACATTTTCGGCCCGCTGCTGGGCGGCCTGCTGCTGGGCTACGGCTACCCGCCCACCGCCATCTTCCTGTGCGGCGCTGTTCCCGTGGCGATCGCCGCCGCCGCCATGCTGTCCCTGGGTCTCCTGCGCGGCAATCCCGTGCCGGACCAGACCCTGGCTGCGCCTCGCCTGCACTGACCCGTCATCGCCACCACGCGCCCGGCGAACGCGTCGCGCGGACGGGTGGGGGCGCTATTCGCGGTGGATCACGGCGTCCAGCCAGGGGCAGTGCGCGGCAGGGTTCAGGGGCGCGCGGACGCCGCGGGCGGCAGCGTCCAGGCGCATCTCGCGCAGGCGGGCGCGCTGCTCGGGCGGCAGGTACAGGCGCTCATGGCCCCAGAAGCTCGGGCCGTCGAAGGTTTCGTGCGGCTGCCAGGTTTCGGGGTCGATCACCAGGCCGCCCCAGCCGTATTCCACGAAGAAGCCCGAGGGCGTGTGGGCGTAGAAGGAGGTCATGTGGTCGTTGGTGTGCCGGCCCAGCGTATAGGCCAGCCGCCCTTCCTCCAGCTGCGCGAGGTCGTAGCCCTGGCCGACATCGTCCAGGCTGCCGAGCTCCACCATGAAGTGGTGCAGGCTTTGCCGCCCCGAGCCGACCATCGCGAAGGTGTGGTGGCGGCCGTTGAGGTGGAAGAAGTACAGCGGATAGGGCGTCAGGCCGTAGTCGCTGACGCGGAAGCCCAGCAGGTCGCGGTAGAAGGGCAGCAGCGGCTCCACCGCCTCCACGTTGAGCACGGCGTGCCCCATGCCCATGGCGCCGGTGCGGAAACCGGAGATCGGGCGCGAGGGCTGGAAGGGCGTGTCCGCCACCGCCGGGCCATGGAACACCTCCAGCCGGTTGCCCGCAGGGTCGGCGAAGGTGATGAGATCGGCCACGTGCCGTTCCGCCGCCAGGGCGCGGGAGCCGCGCCGCACCGCGACGCCATGCCCGTCCAGCCGCGCCGCCAGCGCGTCCAGCGCCGCGGCATCGGCCACCTCCCAGCCCAGGAAGGCCAGGCCCTCCGCCGCCTCGCCGGTGACCAGCAGGCGCTGCTTGCGGTCGTCCATGCGATAGGCCCGCGACGTGCCCCCGGCATCCACCGGCTGCATTCCCAGCAGCCGCGTGGCGAAGCCGTTCCAATCCTCGAGCCGGGACGAACCGACGCCGATATAGCCGAGCGACTGCAGTTCCATCTGGGATTCCCTTTCCGGTCGCAGGACCGGGGCGCGCTTCCTCGTGCGCCATGTCCTAGCACGCCGCCGCAACAGGACGGCAAGGTGGCGCGAACCGCCGGCCGCTACACTTTCTTGCGGCGGCGCCACCGTCCCGACACCGCGCCGCCCGAGGGTTTTCCCGTCGGCGGCCGTATCAGGAGCGTCGACCACTTCGGAACCGGAGACACCATGCGCAAGATCATCCTGCTGGGTGCGGGCCTCGCCGCTCTCGCCTCCTTCGGCAGCGCGATGGCCCAGACGCCGCCCGCCCCTGTTGCTCCTCCGGGCGGCGAGGCCGCGCCGCGGGTGGAGCCGCCGCCCCCGCCGCCGGGCGGCCCAGGCCTGCGCGGGCCCGGGCCGATGGGCCAGGGCATGGGGCCGGGGATGGGGCATGGCTGGGGCCGCGGCCCGCGCGGCTTCGGCCCGCCCCCGCCGCGGCGCGCCGCCTCCTTCCATGTCGAGCGTGGCGACATGGAGATCCACATCCGCTGCGCCGAAACGGAACCGACCCGCGCTTGCGTGGACGCGGCGGGCAGCCTGCTCGACAAGATCGCGTCCATGCCCGCCACGCGCTGAGAACCGGAGGCGGGCCGGGCTGCGCTCCCCGGCCCGCTTCCGGCGCTGCCGGCCGTGCCGGGGCGGCGGCCAGGGGAGCTGACCCCCGCCGCCCGTATTCAGGGCAGCCAGCCGCCGTTGTTCACGCAGGCGCGCACAAGTTGTTCCCGCTCGCCGCGGTTGCGCGACAGCGTGCCGGGCGGATGCCGCCGGTCCACCTCCCGGCGGCATAGCGCCTCGGTGTCCGTCGCCTCGGGCCGGGACGGCGGGCGCGGCCGGTCCTGCGCCGCGGCCGGCAGCGCGCCGGCCAGGCCGCACAACCACAGCAGCGCGGCGAGGTGCCGGGCCGCCCGGCGCGCCCCGCCGGTCATTTCCCCTTGGCGAGGCGGTCGGCCCGCGCCTTCCAGAAGGCCATGTCGGCTTCCTTGCTGAACATCACCCGCACGCCCGTGCCGCCCTGGCTGACCCGCAGCTTGCCGCCGTTCTGCGCCCGGTGCTCGGCCATCCATTCCACGAATTCCGGATCGTCCTTGGTTCGCCCCGCGAATTCCAGGACCCCGGCAATGTCTTCTTCCTTGCGACGCTTGACCACTCTTCCGTACCCCTCCGGTGCGCTCCGCGCACGCGATCTCGACCGGCTCTCGCCGGGTTGCGCGGTTCCGCACCGCGCGCGGCACCATCGGTGAACGTGGCGTCGGCGGCCTTCGAGGCAGCGTCGCTGCCCGCCGCTACGATAGACCGCCCCGGCTCCCTTGCCGAGGCTGGCTCGCAAACCTGCTGCTTCCGTGAGGCAGGGGGCCGCGATCCGGGCCGGCCCAGGGGACCGCGCCGGCGTGGCGGCCGCCCAAGGGGACGCGCCGCTTCCGGCCAGGGCCGACCCTGCCGGTGCCGGGATGCGCCCCCCGCCTTCAGCCCGCCTCCGCCGCCGGTTC
The DNA here is from genome assembly GCF_047690175.1 of Roseomonas sp. BN140053. Lineage (NCBI taxonomy): Bacteria > Pseudomonadati > Pseudomonadota > Alphaproteobacteria > Acetobacterales > Roseomonadaceae > Roseomonas > Roseomonas sp. BN140053. The sequence goes on from NZ_JBLLEB010000003.1 coordinate 286,304, forward strand.
CTGGCCGGGAAGTGGTGGCACGCTTCCGCCCGGCTCCGGCACGCCCTGCGGGGTCTCGCGTTGCACCGCCACCCGGAAGGGCGTGACCTCGATACTCCGCCAAACCTCGCCGGTGACGTAGGGCTCAACCGCGAGCCAGGCATCCAGAGCCGCCCGGTCCGGGAATTCCACGATGCAGGCGGAGCCGACCATGGTGCCGTCCTCGTCCAGCATGGCTCCGCCCACCACCATTTCCCCGCGTTCCAGCATGGGTCCGAGCTGGCGGAAATGCTCGGGGCGCACGGCGAGCCGCCGTTCCGGCGCGCCGGGGTCGGTGCCGTCGCGGGCGGTCACCAGGAATTGCGGCATCGCGGCCTGCTCCTTGTCCCGTGGCCGCGGTCCAGCGCGGACCGCGGCGCGGTTCCATTCCGCCACGATCGGGGCAGGGGTGCAAAGCCCGGCGGGAAGGGCCGGACGCTGCCGCAGCGTCAGGCCCTGCCATCCTATGGCGCAGGGCAGGGGGACAAAGCACCCCAACCCTGCGCCGGCAGCGGCCCGCCACCGGCGGGCCGCGACCGCCGGCCGGGATCGCCGCCCACGGGCAGCAACCCCGGCCGGCGAACCGGCACCTCAGGCGAACAGGATGCCGAAATCCACCGGATTCTCGTTCAGCACCGCGTCCTTGGTCAGCGCCATGTGTTCCGGACTTTCGGAGAAGTTCAGCACCAGCTCCTCCCGCGACGCCGTGCCGGCCGTCAGCTGGTTGACGTAGAAGGCCCGTTCCTCGGCCGTTTCCGTGCGGTTCAGCGTGTTGACGTAGAGCAGGTCCACGAAGCTCTCGTTGCTCACGCCGCTGCCGTAGAGGCGGGCGAATTCCGGGCTCGCCTCAAAGGCCCGGACCACGTCCGTGGTGCTGGCCGTGCCGGCATCCAGCTGCGCGCGGTAGAAGTCCAGCCCGGGCGCATCGGGCAGCCGCCCCAGCATGGTGTCGTAGAGCCGCGCCACCAGCGTCGCGTTTTCCGAAACGTCCCAGACCCCCGCCGCCACCAGGGGCGTGGTCTTCTGGATGTTCTCCGGGCTCTCGGAGAAGTTGGCGAGGAGCTGCTGCCGCGACGCGCCCTGGCCGAGCTGGTCGAGGTAGTAGTTGACCTCGCTCTGGGAGGCCGTGCGGTCCAGCACGTTGTTGTAGAGCCGGTTGATGTAGCCCGTGTCGTCCAGCCCGCCGTAGCGCGCCAGGAACTCGGGGCTGTTGAGGAAGCCGGTGGCGATGCTGCTCAGCGTCCCGCCCTGCTGCAGCGTGGGGATGTAGAAGTTCAGCCCTTCCTGTTCCGGCGCCCGGTCCAGTGCCGCCTGGTACAGCCGCACCACCTGCGCCGCCGGGTCGGACAGGTCGAGCACCTGCCGCCCGTCGATGAAGCGCGCTTCCTCGATGTCGCGCAGCACGGTGACGGAGCCGTCCGCGCGCGTGACGTTCACCACGCCCGTCTCGAAGGCGGAGAAGTCCACGTCGCGCCGGTTGACGCCGTTGAGGAACACCACGTCGTAGCCGTCGCCGCCATTCAGCACGTCGTTGCCGCCGGTGCTGATCAGCACGTCGTCGCCGGCGCCGCCGTCCAGCGTGTCGTCGCCGCCGCCGCCCGCCAGCGTGTCGTTGCCGGCCCCGCCCGACAGGCTGTCATTGCCCGCGCCGCCCGTCAGCGTGTCGCCGCCGTCACCGCCGGTCTGCGTCGTGCCGGGGTTCAGCACCACCGTGCCGCCGGGGTTGGGGCCGATCACCACGGGACCGTCCGGGTCCACGCCGATCCGCACGCCGCCGGGCCCGACGATGCTCTCGATGCCCGTATAGGCGGTGGTGCTGGTGACGGTGCCGGCGCCGTCGCGGATGGTCACCGTGCCGCTGCCCTGCCCGGTGCGGCTGATCGTCACCTGGCCGGACAGGTCGTCCAGCAGCAGGGCGTCGGTGCCGGCACCGCCGTTCACCGTGTTGCTGCCCAGGCCGGGGCGGAAGGAGTTGTCGTTGCCGTCGCCGTTCAGCCCGTCATTGCCGGCGCCGCCGCGCACGGAGCGGACGTTGATCAGCGTGTCGGTGGCGCCGTCGGCCGTGCCGGTGCCTGCGGCCAGGTCGACCTGCACGGGCCCGGTGGCGGAGCTGTAGTCGGCGAAGACGCCGAGCACGCCGTTGCCGTTGATGGTGTCGGCGCCGCGATAGCCGTCCAGGAAGGTTTCCGTCGTGCTGGACGTGAAGCTGACACTCAGCGTGTCACCGGCCAGGCCGCCCACCACGCGCTCCATCCCGGTGAAGTCCGTCTGGCTGCCCACGCCGAGCGTGTTGAGGTTGATGCCCAGCAGCGCGGCCGCGGCGCTCAGCACGCCCAGGTCCACGCCCAGCACGCTCAGCCCCAGCAGGTTGCTGACCACCGCCGTGCCTTCGCCGGGAATGGCGCCGAAGGTCACGGTGACGGGCACCGTGGTGGCGCCGAATTCGCCCCCGGCAAAGGACAGGGTGTCGACCCCGGCGCCGCCATCCACCGTGTCGGGCGGCAGCGCTCCCGCCTGGACCGGCACGACGGACAGGTTGGCAGTGGCCGAGGGGGACCAGTAGATCAGGTCGTTGCCGGCGCCGCCGGAGATAGTGTCCGTTGACAGGGCACTGCCGAGGCCGAGGAAGCCCACCGTGCCGTTCAGGGTATCGTTGCCGGGGGTACCATTGATGTTGGCCATAAACTTCTCCCTTGTGCAGCCACGAGTGGCGTTCTTTTTCGAGCGACTTTCCGGCCGGGGAATTCAATAAAGGAAAAATCAATCTCAGGTTGCGTTTTGGTCCGCGACTCGCCTTCATTAACGGCAAGTTGAAGATGTTGCGCCTGGGCGAAAACGGCGGTGTCGCCCCGCACCGTCGGCGTCCCGCATGCGCTGCGTAACCCGCACCGCGATGGGGAGCCGCCCGCCGCTCCGGCGTTTCGGCCCGGCGTTTCCGCGCGCTGGCATCGTCGCGACGCAACCTGGCTGGACGTGGCCCGCAACCCCGGGCCGGGTGCCCTACGCCTGGCGCGCGTCCAGGCTCTGGCAGGGGCCGCCCCCGCGTCGGCGGCGATCCTGCGCCGGGCTTTGCCGCGGGAAGGCCGTAGGCGGGACGGGTGCCCCCGTCAGCGATTCGCGGCCTTGTTGGTTCCCACGTTCTCGTGCCACTCCACGGGCAGCCCGTCCCATTCGGCGAACTGCTTGCCCGCCCACTTCTTGCGGATATGGACCACGAAGCCCTCGGCCGTGACCTCGACATAGCCCGACTTCCCGTCGGTCAGCCTGAGATGCTGAGCCAGCGCCTCGCCTTGCTGCTTCATGTAGTCGTCGCTCATGGCCTCGCTCCTTTCCGGTGCCGGCTGCGTGAAAGTGCCGCCGGGGGCAGGGGGCTTCCAGGGCCGGCTCCGTCGGCAACCCTCGCCGCGATGCGCTTTCCGTCGTTCGATGAAGCGGAGCAGGCGCAGGTCCCAGGAGGCTTTCCCCGCCCCCGGACCTCAACGGGCTTCCCGCGGAGACGTTGATCCAGCCGAGGCAAGCTGCCCGGAAGCGGGGAGGCCCACCATGCGACTGATCCTCTGCCTTGCGGCACTCCTGGCCCTGGGCGGCTGCGGCGTCGTCGCCCTGCCATTTCGGGCTGCGGGGGACGTGATCTCCGTGGTGCCGGTGGTCTGCAAGCCGATCGGCGCGCCCGTCCACGCTGTCGGGGACGTGATCGATTGAACCGGGACGGCGCTGCGGCGCCGGGCGGGTTTCGGATCACTACTGGACGGATGGGGGAGGGGGTGGAGCGGGCGATGGGAATTGAACCCACGACATTCAGCTTGGGAAGCTGACGTTCTACCTCTGAACTACGCCCGCAGCCGAGGTGGTGCAGGATTACCCTGCCCATCCCCGGGCGGCAAGCACTCTCGCGGTCCCCGGGCTTGCCCGGCCCGGGCACGGGAGCTAGAAGCCCCGCGTGTCCGGAAGGGCGCCCTCGCGATTTGTCCGGCCAGCTTGCGGCGAGGTTAAAGAAAGCGCGCTAAACGGCCGTGGCGATGACCCCGGCGGAGCTTTCCCCGGTTCCGTCGCCCGACCGGGCCGGCTTCGTCCGATGGGAACCCGGCATGGCCAAGACCCTCCCCGACAAGCCGCTCCGCCCCGCCACGCTGCTGGTGCGCGGCGGGCAGAACCGCACCGAACTGGGCGAAACGTCCGAGGCGCTCTTTCTCACCTCCGGCTTCGTCTACGACGACGCCAAGCAGGCCGAGGACACCTTTCTCGGCACCGCCCAGCACTTCCAGTATTCGCGCTTCGGCAATCCCACGGTGCAGGCGCTGGAAAACAAGCTGGCGCTGCTGGAAGGGGCGGAAGCCTGCCGCGCCACCGCCACCGGCATGGCGGCGGTGCACGCGGCGATGCTGAGCCACCTCAAGACGGGCGACCGCGTGGTGGCCTCCCGCGCGCTGTTTGGCTCCTGCTACTGGATCGTCTCCACCCTGCTGCCGCGCTACGGCATCGAGACGGTGTTCGTGGACGGCAGCGACCTCGCCGGCTGGCAGGACGCCCTGTCGGTACAGACCGCGATGGTGCTGCTGGAAACCCCCTCCAACCCGATGCTGGAGATCGTGGACCTGCGCGCGGTGTGCGACCTCGCGCATCAGGCCGGCGCGCTGGTGGTGGTGGACAACGTCTTCGCCACGCCGCTGCTGCAGCGGCCGCTGGAATTCGGCGCCGACATCGTCGTGTATTCCGCCACCAAGCATTTCGACGGCCAGGGCCGGGTGCTGGGCGGCGCGGTGCTGGGCACGAAGAAGTGGGTGGAGGAGGTGCTGCAGCCCTTTATCCGCAACACCGGCCCGGCGATTTCCCCCTTCAACGCCTGGGTGATCCTGAAGGGGCTGGAAACCCTGCACCTGCGCGTGCCGGCGATGTGCGCCAGCGCCCAGCGGGTGGCCGAGTTCCTCGATGGCCGTCCGGAGGTGGAGCGGGTGCATTACCCGACCCTGCCGTCCCACCCGCAGCGCGAGTTGGCGATGCGGCAAATGTCGGCCGGCGGCACGGTGGTGACCTTTGACGTGGCCGGAGGCAAGGACGCCACCTTCGCCTTCCTGGACGCGCTGCGGCTGGTGGACGTGTCCAACAACCTCGGTGACAGCAAGAGCCTGGTGACCCATCCCGCCACCACCACCCACATGCGCGTGGGCGCGGAGGAACGGGCGCGGCTGGGCATCACCGACGGTTCCGTGCGCCTGTCGATTGGACTGGAGGATGTTGAGGACCTGCTGGAGGATCTGGCCGCCGCGCTGGACGCGGCCGGCCGGGCGCAACCCCGGCAGGCCGCCGAGTAGCCCCTGTCTCGACAGAGCAGGGAAGGCCGGGGGAGTGAACTCCCCCGGTCCCCCTCCTTTTTTCAGGAGTGAAGGCACACGGACAGCCACCGGCGCACCCGCAGACTCCCGAAAGTAGAAGGGGGTCCGGGGGGATACCTCCCCCCGGCTTGCTGGTTCCATCACACCAACCCAAAGGCCCGGCGGGACCCGCGCACCCCGTCCGGTTCCCAACCACCACCGTTTGACGGTATCTTCCAGCCTGCACGAGATGCCCGGGAGGGTGACCGCCATGTCCGGCCATGAAGGCTACCAGGCGACCACGCACGGCATTCGCGTCGCCGTGCGCCCCTTTTTTCTCGCCGACCGCTCCTCGGTCGAGGAAGGGCGCTTCGTCTGGGCCTATCGCGTGACGATCGAGAACCGCGGGCGCGACACCGTGCAGGTGCTGAAGCGTACCTGGCTGATCACCGATGCCCAGGGCCGCACCCAGCGCGTGCACGGCGACGGGGTGGTGGGGGAAACCCCCGTGCTCGAACCCGGCGAGAGCTTCGAGTACACCTCCGGCACGCCGCTGCCCACGCCCTCGGGCATCATGCGCGGCTCCTACCACCTGCTGCGCACCGCCTCGGGCGAGAATTTCGACGTGGAGATCCCTGCCTTCAGCCTGGACAGCCCGCACGGCCGCTCCACGCTGAACTGACCCGCACCGGGCCGCGGTTGCCGCCGCGCCCGCCCAGGCCAGATGCTGCGGGGATGGCAGCGGAGCGGCGCTTGGGGAACAATGCCGGCGCCGGCCCCGACCGATCGAGGACACACGCGTTGAACACCGAGGACCCGCCCCGCCCCGCCCCGCCGCGCCCGACGCGCGAGGAGGCCGAGGATGCCGTTCGCACCCTGCTGCGCTGGGCCGGCGACGAGCCCGGCCGCGAAGGGCTGATGGACACCCCCAAGCGCGTCACCCGCGCTTATCGCGAATGGTTCGCCGGCTACGAGGAGGATCCGGTGGCCCTGCTCGCCCGCTCCTTCGCCGAAACCGAGGGCTACGACGAGATGGTGCTGCTCCGCGACATCCGGTTGGAGTCCGTCTGCGAGCATCACATGGCCCCCATCATCGGCCGGGTGCATGTGGGCTACCTGCCGCGTGGCCGCGTGGTCGGCATCTCCAAGCTGGCGCGGGTGGTGGATGCCTATGCCAAGCGGCTGCAGATCCAGGAAAAGCTGACGGCGCAGATCGCCAACACCATCCAGGACGTGCTGCAGCCCTTCGGCGTGGCCGTGGTGGTGGAAGCCGCGCACCAGTGCATGACCACCCGCGGCGCCCACAAGCCCGGCGTCACCATGGTCACCAGCCGCATGCTCGGCGCCTTCCGCGAGAACCGCGCCACCCGGCAGGAATTCCTGGCGATGATCGGCACACCCCGCGCCACGCCGGTGATCTGAGCCCCGGCCGTACCGGGGACCGCGGGCTGTGCCGGGTGGCCCGGCCTGGCGGAAAGGGTTCTGCCCCAGGGCAAAGGCGGAACCTTCATCCCGGGGCTCCAGGGGCGGTGCCCCTGGCCGAGGTCAGATCATTCCGGGCCGGCCGGCAAGGCTCAACGCACCAGCTGCACGGTTCCCGCGGCGTTGAGGGGCTGCACGGCCCCCGGCGGCTCGTAGGGGTGCAGATAGGGCTGCGGCGGGCCGAAAGGGATCTGGTAGGGCGTGAGGTAGGCCACGGGCTCCGGCCAGGGCGCGGCCGGGATGTCGGGGGCGCAGGCCGGCAGCAGCGCGGCCAGGGCGAGAACCGGAAGCAGGGCGCGAAGCACGCTGGCGCCGCGGCGGCGATAAACCAAGAACGAGGCTCCTTCCCGTGGAAACCGGCGCGGCACCGCCAAGCCGGACATGGTGTAGCGCGCCACGGCGGCCTTGTTGAAGGCCCAGGCGCAGCGCGGGGCGCAGGGCACGGAATCCGCTCCCGGTCACCCTCCGGTATCCCACGGACAGGACGCGGCCGGCGGCTCCGCCCCGCGGATCAGTCCGGAAACACCGCCTCGGCCTCCACCTCCACCACGAAGCGGCGGTCGGCCAGCCCGGCCACCAGCAGCAGCGTGGCCGCGGCCTCGTGGCCTTCGAACCACTGGTCGCGCTTGCGGCGCCAAGGGCCGATCAGCAGCCGGTCGGTCAGGAAGGCCGTGATCTTGGCAATATGCCGCGGTGCCAGCCCGTGCCCCGACAGCACGGCGCCGAGGTTGCGGAACACTTGGTCAATCTGCTCGTCGGCGTTGGAGGACACGCGCCCGTCCGGCGCCACCCCGACCTGGGCGCTGATCAGCAGCCGCTTGGCCCCGCCCTCGATCACCGCGGCATGGGAATAGGCCGCGCTGGGCGGGTGCACGCCCGCCGGGTTCGAGAGCGTGATCGTCGCCATGCTGCCATCTCCTCCGGCCCGGCGGAGAGGCTAGAGCAGATCGCCGCCCACGGGAATCGGCGACGCCGCCAACAACCGGACACCGCCGTACCCCGTGAAGCCGGCGCTCGCCATCACGGGAACCCGGACACCCGGAGCCTTTCCGCGCCGCCGAACCGCGCAGGCGCGCCGCCTCAGGGCAGCCGCAGGGGCGTCGGCGGTGGCAGCGAGGAGGGCGGCGAGGCGGGCACCGGCGCCGACAGCGAGCCGGGCGCGGGCAGGGACTGCGGTTCGGCGCTGGCGGGCACGGCGGGCGTGCCGCCGGCACGGGGGGTCGACAGGTCCTCGCGCTGGATGCCGCCGGGGGCGTCGGTGGGTGCCACGGGCGCGGCGCCGGCGGTTTCCTGCAGCCAGTCGCGCAGGTTGCGCCGCACCTGCAGCTCGAACTCCACGTTCAGGTCGTCCATGGCGCGGGCCACGAGCTGCCCGGCATTGCGCGCCGGGGTGGTGCCGCCACCTTCCGGCAGCGTGGCGGTGCGGCGGGCCTCGGCCTCGGCAAAGGCGACGCGGCGACCCTCACCGTTCAGGATCTCGACGCGGCAGCGCAGCACGCAGGTCAGCCGCTCGGAGGGTTCGCTGAACAGCCCGCCGCCGCCCAGGCGCTCGCGCGTCAGGCTGGCCTGTTCCACCGCGAAGCGGGCACGACCAGTGGTGCCGCCGGCACCCAGCCGGTCGCGCGCCATGCGCACCACCTCGGCCGCGGGCACCAGCGGGGCGGGCGGGTCGACGCGGTTCGGGCCGCCGGGGGCGGGCTCCTCCACCTCCACCTCGGCCACGTTCAGCCGCAGTGGCGTCAGCCAGGCATAGCCGTCCAGCCGGGGCGGGGCGGCGTCGGGCAGGGGCTCGCGCCCCCCGCAGCCGGCGGCCAGCAGCGGCAGCAGCAGGGCGTGGCGTCGGCCGATCATGCGCGAATCCCCTCCGGAAACAGTGTCGCGGGGTTAGCCGATCAGGCGCGCCCGGCGCCAGACTGCACGTCGTCGCGGTCGAAGCGGAAGGCGACGTTGCAGAACTCGCAGTTCATGGTGATGGCGCCGTTCTCGGCCATGTGGTCGAGGTCCTCGGCCGGGAAGCCCTGCAGCACGGAAGCCAGCCGCGCGCGCGAGCAGCGGCAGCCGTAGGACAGGGCCCGGGCACGATCCACCACCAGCCCCTCGGCATGGAACAGCCGGTGCAGCAGCTGGTCGGAAGTCAGTTCGTCGTCCAGCAGTTCCGCATCGGTCAGGGTGCCGGCCAGGATGGTGGCGGTGTTCCAGGCTTCCTCGCCTTCCTCCTCCGTCAGCAGCGTGCCGTCCTCGGCCAGCGAGGGGGTGCTGCCGCCGCCGGCCGCCACGCGCTCCAGGATCAGGGCGGAAGCGCGCCAGCCCGTGGGCGTCTGGGCGGCGGACAGCCGTACCCAGGCGCGCAGCTGCTCGGAGGTTTCGAAATAGGCGTCCGTCATCTCGGCCAGGTTGTCGCCCAGGATGGACACGATGCCCTGGTAGCGGTCCATCTCCGGCCCCTGGTCGCAAGTGAAGGCCAGGTAGCCCTTGCCCAGCAGCGCCCCCGCCTCGCCCTCCGGCGCGCCGTCCGCCCGGGCATAGCCGCGCAGGGCGCCGCCATCGGTGCAGTCGGCGAGCAGCATGGAGACCGGACCGTCGCCCTTGGCCTGCAGCGAGAAGGAGCCGCGGAACTTCAGCGCCCCCGCCAGCCCCGCGGTCAGCGCCAGCGCCTGCCCCAGCAGCTTCGCCACGTCCGGCGCGTAGGCGTGCCGCACCAGCAGCGCATCGGCCAGCGCCCCCAGCCGCACCAGCCGCCCGCGCACCGGCCGGTTCGCGAGGTGGAAGGGCTGCAGGGCGCGCGGCACCACCAGGTCCGGCACGGGCGGCCGGTCGTGGTTGAGGAAGTCGGGCTTGCCGGAAGGGTCGGTCACGTCGTTCACCCGCCCTAGATAGGGAATTCCCCGCCCACCCGCACCCCGCCGCACGGCTGTGATGCAGCCCGCGCTGGCCGCCGTTGCCGCGACCGGGTGACGCCCGAGGCCCCCCGGCAGGCTTCGCGCGGAACGAGGTCGCTCCTCGCCCCTGGGCCAGGCGGGAGACAGGGCCGCCGCGGCCGGAGCACCGGGCTTCCGCGCCCCCCGGTTCGATTGACCGGCTTTCAGCCGCCGTTCACCTTCCGCGGCAACACTGATCGGGGAGGGGCCAATCCATGTCCGTCGCATCGCCTGCCGTTACCCGCCGCGGCCTCGGGCCCCTGGCACTCGCCGCCACGCTCGCCGCGGGCGGGCTGCGGGCGCAGCCGGCCGTGGACGGGCCGGTCACCATCATCGTGCCCTATACGCCCGGCACCGGGCCGGACATCCTGGCGCGGCTGGTGGCGCCCTTCCTGGGGCAGCGGCTCGGGCAGCCGGTGGTGGTGGACAACCGCGCCGGCGCGTCCGGCAACATCGGCTCGCAGTTCGTGGCGCGGGCGGCGCCGGACGGGCGGACGCTGATGATGCAGCCCAACACCTTCGTGATGAACCCTTCGCTGTTCCGGCAGGTGCCCTACGACCCCGTCAACAGCTTCACCCCGATCGCGGAGCTGAGCACCGGCGACCTCGCGCTGGTGGTGAACCCCGACGTGCCGGCGCGCACGGCGCGCGAGTTCGCCGAGCTGGCGAGGGCCCGGCCGGGCGCGCTGGACTACGCGACCCCCGGCAACGGCACGCCGCAGCACCTGGGCATGGCGCTCTTCGCGCAGGTCGCCAAGGTCGAGCTGAACCACGTGCCCTATCGCGGCGCGGCGCCGGCCATCCAGGACCTGATCGGCAAGCGCGTGGCGGCCGCCTTCCTGCCGGTGCACACCGCGCTGCCGCTGGTGGGGAACGGGCAGATCCGCCTGCTGGCGGTGGGCAGCCTGCAGCGCTCGCCCGTGGCGCCCGATGTGCCCACCCTGACGGAGTCCGGCTTTCCCGGGGCCCAGGCCGACCTGTGGTTCGGGCTGCTCGGCCCCGCCGGGCTGCCGCCGGCCCTGGTGGCGCGCATGAACGCCGACATCAACGCCTGGCTGGCGGAACCCGGCACGCGCGAGCAGTTGCGCGCCCAGGGGATGCAGCCCGCCCCCAACACGCCGGACGCCTTCGCCGCGCTGGTGAAGCGCGACTTCGACCGTTGGGCGCAGGTGGTGCGCGAAGCCGGCATCTCGGCCGAGTAGGCGGCGCGCTGCGAAAGGACGCGGCGCATCCTTCCGCAGCGCCCGGCCGGTCAGTGGCCGGCGTTGTTGTTCTGCTGCTGCTGCTGGTCGCGCCGCTCAGCGGCGTGGCGGCGATGCACGCCCACCGCGCAGCCGGCGGCCGCCCCCGCCACGGCATGGCCGCGGCCCACGAAATGCCCGGCCACGGCGCCCACCGCGCCGCCCTTGAGGCAGCCGCCTTCCGCCGCCAGGGCGGACTGGGCGGAAACGGCGCCGAGGCCGAGCGCGAGCAGCGCGGCGGCAGGCAGGAGAAGGGATCGCACGGAACGGTGCCTCCGGTTGGTGCCCACGGAGAAAACGCGGGCGCGGCCCGCGCGGCACGATTACACTTGCGCAAGGCGCGCACCCCGGCCGCGCGCGCCGGCCACGACGAGGTGCGGGGCCTCAGCCCGCGTCCGGCGTCACGGCCACGCCGGTCTCGAACCAGGTGATGCCTTCCGACACCAGGTCCAGCTCGTAGCCCGCATCGGCCGCGCCCAGGGGCGGCAGGGTGAAGGACAGCTCGACCGCCCGGCCCGGCGCCGGCGGCTCGGGGCCGAGGCGCTGCCGCTGGAAGTCGCGCTCCAGCGTGCCGTCGGCACGGCGGCGCATGACGCCGAGGTTGACCGAGCCTTCGCCGGATCCGCCGGGGATCCAGTGCCAGGGCCCGGTGTTGCGCACCGACAGCCGCACGAACACGCCACCCGCCGTGCGTCGGGCTTCCAGCACGGTGATGCTGCCGGCCTCCCGGCCGTCGCGCTGGCCCGGGGGCGGCATGTTCCGGCTGTCCGGCGTGCCGCCGGCGCGGTGCAGCACGAAGCAGCGCAGGTGCCGCGCCCAGGGCCGCAGCTGCCGGCGCGCCAGCTCGCCCAGCTCGGGGGACAGCGGCTCCTCCGTGCCGAAGCGTGCGGCCTCGTCCAGGAACTGTGTCATCGGCAGCACGAAGGGCCGGTCCGGCAGCAGCGCCACCTCGCAGCGCTCGAAGCCCGCCTCCTGCGCCAGATGCCAGACCTGCTCCAGTGCGACGTCGTTCTCGATCACGCCGAAGCGCCGCATTTCGGACTGCGAGTCGGGCGAGCGGGAATGCTCCGGCCCCGGTTCCATGAACACGGCGCGGCCGAAGGGGCGCAGCACGCGCGCCATCTCGCGCAGCGTCGTCGCCTGGTCGTGCAGGTGGTGGAACACGTCGAAGCAGACGACGCGGTGCACGGCCGCATCGGCCAGCGGAATGCGGTCGCCGTCCAGCGGCAGGTAGCGCACCGCACCGGCGAGCGGCGGCATGTTCTCGCGCGTCCAGGCCTCGGCCTTGTCCAGCGCGGTGTGCGACACGTCCACGCCGATCACCTGCAGCTTCTGCTGCAGCAGGATGCGGCACAGCCAGCCCGTGCCGCAGCCGTAGTCCAGCACGCTCTGCCCCGCCTGCAGCCCGAGCAGGTCCAGCACCGCCCAGAGCTTGCGCAGCATGTCGCGCGCCATCGGCGGGTCGCCGAAGGGCTTGCGGAAGATCATGCTCCACAGCGGCGCGTCGCGGTAATACTGGTCGGCCAGCTCGGCATGGCGTTCGGGGTCGAAGGCGGCGATCAGGCGCGAAACCTCGATCAACCCATCCGGGCCTTCCAGGGCAGCGGCCTCCTCCGGGTCCCAGGGAATCATCCTTCGGCCTCTCGTCTCTCGGGGTGAAAAGCTGCGCCGCGGCCTGGGCCTTGTCCACGGCGCGGGACCCGCGGCGTGCGCAACACATCGCGCGCAAGCGGCGTCGCCGGCCGCGGCGTCTGGCAGGGCGTCGGCGCCCCGGCTAGCCTCGGCGGTGAAGGGGCGCCGCAGCACGCCCCGCACGGAGGAGGAAAGCCCGCATGCCACCCCGGACGCGCCGCCGCGCCGCCTGTCTCGGCTTCGTCGCCAGCCTGCTGCTACCCGCCGCGGCGCTGGCGCAGGGTTCCGCCTGCACCGCCCTGGCCGCCCCCGGCCTGTTTCCCAACACGGCCGTCAGCGCCGCGCGCGACGTGCCGGCCGAGGGCGCGACGCCCGCGCATTGCGAGGTGACGGCGATGGTGCGCCCGGTGGAGGGCTCCAGCATCGGCGTGGTGGTCCGGCTGCCCGAGAACTGGAACGGCCGGCTGCTGGGCATCGGCGGCGGCGGCTTTGCCGGCGACGTCCGGCTGGACACCATGCGTCCCGCCCTGGCGCGCGGCTACGCGGTGGCCGGCACCGATGCCGGGCATCCCAGCGCGGATTCCCTGGACCCGAGCTGGGCGCTGCGCCCCGACGGCCAGCTGAACCGCGAGGCGGTGACGGATTTCGGCCATCGCGCGGTGCACGAGATGACAGTGCTGGCCAAGCAGGTCGTGGCGCACCGCTACGGAAGGCCGCAGGACCGCACCTATTGGCAGGGCTGCTCCACCGGCGGCCGGCAGGGGCTGGCGGAGGTCCAGCGCTACCCCGAGGACTATGACGGCGTGATCGCCGGCGCGCCCGTCTACAACATGGTGGTCTATTCCTCCGCCATCCTGCGCACGCAGTTCTTCCACGCGGCGCCCGGGAACAACCTGACCCCGGCGCAGGTGCCGCTGGTCGCCGCCGCCGTGCAGCGCGCCTGCGACCGGCTGGACGGGGTGGCGGACGGCGTGCTGACCGACCCGCGCCGCTGCAGCTGGGACCCGGCGGAGCTGCGCTGCACGGGGAACAACGGCCCGGACTGCCTGACGGACCGGCAGGTGGAAACGGTGCGCAAGATGTACGCGGGCGTCACCACCGCGGATGGCCGGGTCGCGGCGGCGCCCTCCATGCGCGGCGGCGAGCTGGACTGGCTGGACCGTTCCGTCGGCACGCGCGAGCTGCCGCTGGGGCGCAACGCGGTGCTGGGCGCGCCCTTCATCTCCTACCTCGTGGAGAACAACCCGCGCTACGACCTGATGTCCTACGACCCGGAGCGCGACCAGGCGCGCATCGAGAGCTCCTTCGCCGCCTCGCAGATCGTGATGAACGACGCGGAGATCGCGCCCTTCCTGCGCCGCGGCGGCAAGCTGCTCCTGTGGCACGGCTTCAACGATCCCGGCCCCAGCCCGACGCAGACGGTCGCCTATCTCGACCGCGTCACCCGCGCCCTGGGCGGCGAGGACGAGGCGCGCGGCCAGGTGCGGCTGTTCCTGGCGCCCGGCGTGTTCCATTGCCGCGGAGGCCCCGGCCCCGACCAGTTCGACACGCTGAGCGCGCTGGAAGCCTGGGTGGAGCGCGGCGTGGCGCCGGAGCGCATCGTCGCCACCAAGGCGAACAGCCCGGTGTCGCGGCCGCTCTGCCCGTATCCGCTGGCGGCGCGCTACGACGGCAGCGGCGACCCCAACGACGCGAACAGCTTCCGCTGCGCCCCGGCCGGCGGCTGAGCCGGCCCCGGCCGGCTGTGACGCGGGTGCCCAGGCCCGGGGCGGCGGGGCAGGCTGGAAGGGAGGGCGGATTTCGGGCAGATCGGACCGGCGTGCCCGATGATCCCGCCCCCCGCACCGCCGCACGGTTCCGCAGCGGTTCCGCGACCCTGCCGCCTCCCGCGGAAGCGCCGGACGCCGCGGCCGCGCCGCGCGCGGTGCCCCGCGGCGCCGATCCCCTGGACGCGCTCTACGAGCGGCCGGGCTTCAAGCTGCGCCGCGCGCACCAGATCTCGCTCTCGGTGTTCGCCGAGGAATGCCGCGCTCACGACGTCACCAACACGCAGTTCGGCGTGCTGACGGCGCTGCGGCACCGCCCCGGGCTGGACCAGGTCGGCCTGTCGCAGGTGCTGGGGCTGGACCGTTCCACCACGGGCATGGTGGTGGGGCTGCTGGAACGGCGCGGGCTGCTGCGGCGCGACCAGCCCAGCACCGACCGCCGCCGCCGCGTGCTGGCCCTGACCCCCGCTGGCGAGGAACTGCTCGACACCCTGGCGCCGGCGGCGGAACGCGCCCGCCAGCGCCTGCTCGCCCCCCTGACCGCCGCCGAGGAAGCCACGCTGCATGCCCTGCTGGACCGCGTGCTGAGCCACCACGACGCCGCCGTGCGCGTGCCGCTCCGCCGCGGCGAACCGGCGGCCGAGGACTGACGGCGGCGGGTCGTGTGTTCTGGCCGGGGCCAGGGGCGCGCTGCCCGGGGATCACGGTGCCGCGCGAGCCAAACCCGCTGAAGCCGTGCTGGCCGCCGGCCACGCTGTCCGGGCAGATCGCGGCCGGCGCTAATCCACCGTGATACCGAGCGAGCGGATCAGGGGCCCGTAAACGCCGGCATCCGCCCGGACCTGCTGGCGCAGCTCCTCCGGCGGCGCCGGTGTCGGAACCTGCGACGTCCCGGCAAAGGCATTGCGCGCGGCTTCCGTGCGCAGGTAGCCCTGCAGCGCCTCGTTCAGCCGCGCGATCACGGCGGGGGGCGTGGCGGCCGGGGCGAAGAGCGCGGCCCAGACGCTGGCATCCACCTCGCGGAAGCCGAGTTCCGACATGCCCGGCACGTCCGGCAGGAAATCGGAACGCTCCCGGGTTCCCGCGGCCAGGACGCGCAGCTGCCCGGCCTTGAGCAGCGGACCGAAGGTGGTGAGATCGGCCACGGTCATGGACAGCCGGCCCGCTGCCAGGTCCGGCGCGACGTTGGAATAGCCGCGGTACACGACGTGCAGCATGTTCACGCCGGCCGCCCGGGTCAGCATCTCCGAGGCCAGGTGACCGACCGTGCCGTTGCCGATGGAGGCGAAGGTCAGCTGCCCCGGCCGCGCCCGCGCCATGGCCAGGAACTCCTCCAGGTTGCGGGCTGGCGAGTCCGCGGGCACGAACACGAAGTAGGGCAGCCGCATCACCAGACCGACCGGGGCGAAATCCCGCTCCGGATCATAGGGCAGCCTTTCGCCGTAGAGCACGGGGTTGGTGCTCATGGTCGAGGAGGAGCAGAACAGCAGCGTGTAGCCGTCGGGCGGCGACTTCGCGACCAGATCCGCGGCGATGATGGTGTTGCCGCCGGGCCGGTTCTCCACCACGAAGGGCTGCCCGAGCGTCTGGGACAGGGCGCTGGCGGTGAGGCGCAGCGCCGTGTCCGAAGCGCCGCCGGAGGTGAAGGGGATCAGCACCCGCACGGGACGGGTGGGATAGCTGGCCTGGGCCGCGGCGTGACGGGCCAGCACGGTCATGGCCGAGGCGCCCAGCAGGGCGCGGCGGGTGGTGTTCAACGTTGTTTCCTCCTCGTTGTGTTTTTCCTGGGCGCTTCCTGCCGGACAGGGCGGGCGAGCGGCGGCGCATCCGACCCGGCCGCTGCGGCCCTGGTGGGCCGCTCAGTGGTCCGGCATGGTCCGCTTCTCGATTTCCAGCAGCCGCTCCAGCCCGGTCACGGCCTGGGCAGCCTTCATCTCGCGCGAGGCTTCCTTGGCGCCGAGGAACGGGTCGGGCGTGCCATCGGCCAGGTGCCGGTAGGCGAGGCGCATGGCCTTGAACATCGCCGCGAAGACCGAGCCGGGCGAGGCCGCCACGCGATAGCCGAGCCCGGCGAGATCGGCAGCCGAGAGCGCGAATTCGGCGAAGCCTTCCTCGGGAGCGAAGAGCATCAGCGGCGCTGGCAGGCGCTCGCCGATGATGCGGAGATCATCCGGATTGCGCGTGTAGAGGAACAGCATATCGGCGCCGGCCTTCTTGAAGGCTTCGCCGCGGCGAAGCGTCTCGTCGAGGTCATGGACGCGGCGCGCATTGGTGCGGCCGATCACCAGGAAGTCGGGGTTCCTGCGCGCTGCCACGGCTTCCCTGATCCGGTTCACCATGAACTCCGTCGGCACGAGGTGCTCGATGCCGACATGGTGGTGCACGCGGCGCGGCAACAGCTGGTCCTCGATCTCGATGGCCTGGATGCCCGCCGCTTCCGACAGCGCCACGGTGCGGTGCAGGTGGACGGGATCGCCCCAGCCGCCGCCGGCATCGAGGATGATGGGCAGGGCGGAGGCGCTGCGCATCTCCAGCGCCACGTCCACCATCTCCGTCAGCGTGAGATTGGCTTCCGTCACGCATTTCAGCCAGCCGAGGGAGCCGCCGCTGAGATACAGGCTCTTGAAGCCGGCCTGTTCGGCCAGCCGCGCCATGATGGGGTTGAGGGCCACCGGCGCCACGAGCAGTTCGGGCCGATCCAGCAGGCTGCGCAGACTTTCCATTCCGCTTCCTTCCATGCATCCGGCCAGCGCGGGGCACGACATCCCGGCCGGCTCCTTTTCTGACCGGGCGAGCTTGCGCCCGGGTGCTTCCTGCCGCTCCCCCGGGGGGGGGCGCTGCACGGCCTTCCCGCAGCCGCACGGATGCGGAGCGCGAACCGCGCGGTGCCGGCGAGCCCGGCTCCGCGGCACCCGCGCCCAAGTTGACACCTCGCGAGTGAGTCAGGAAACTTCATCGGCGGCGCAGCATCAAGCCGCCCAAAGCACAGAGAGTGAGGCGGCCCGCCGTGCCTTCGTGCGTCGCCGCGCACCGGGGAGGCCGCGATGGCGAGCAGCGAGCAGAAGCAGTGGGCCCGGGAGCACTACAAGGGGGTCGAGGACTCCCTCAAAACCGCCTTCACGCCCGATTTCTCCGCGCTCGACGAGGACGGCATCCGGCACGACGTGCGCAACAGCATCCGCAATGGCTTCTTCGCGGCAATGTGCTCCTGCACCTACACCACCATGCCGGAAAAGAAGCAGTTCCTGGAGATTGCTGCGGATGAGGGGCGCGGCAAGATCCTGATCGGCATCAACGCTGCCATCCACGACCTCGAGGCCGGCATTGAGCTGATGCAGCACGGCGAGAAGGTGGGCTGCACCCATGCCTTCATCGAGTATCCCCGTCACCTGCAGCCGGAATCGCCGGACGAGGTGTACCGTTACCTGCGGCAGCTCACTGACGCCACGCGGTTGCCGATCATCCTCTACGGCTACCACGCGCCGGCGCTGCGCCGCTTCCATCCCAGCGGCATCGTGATGGAGGTGCTGGACCGCCTGGCCGAGGTGCCGAACGTGGTGGGGATGAAGTTCACCCAGGTGATCAATCCCGCTTCGGCCTTCGAGATGGCGGAGCGGCTGGGCGACCGCATCCTGTTCGGCCCCGCCAACCTGACCCTGGTGCCGCCGCTGGCGCGGCACCACCACGTGCAGTGGCTGGGGCAATGGGTGGTGGAATCGCTGCAATCCCCCGAGAAGCCGTACCTGACCGAGTTCATGCAGCTGGTGAATGCCGGGCGGCTGGAAGCGGCCATGACGCCGTACTGGCAGATGATCCCCGCCTACAACTACGTCCACGAGCTACAGCGCAGCTACCTGCTGCGCGGCAGCCATCCCTGGGCGCACATCAACTACTACCACTGGTGCGTCGGCGGGAATGGCGGGTTGCCGCGCGGCTCCAGCAAGAACTCCGACGCGGTGGCGGTGCTGGACGCCAAGGGGCGCGAAGAAATCCGCGAGCAGTACCGCAAGATCGGCATCCCCACCACGGAAGCGCCCGAGGAGGAGTTCGTGGTGGGCAAGGCGAACTACGCCAAGGGCATCCGCATGAAGGACCTGTCGCGCACGCCGCTCTACGCCTGAGGGTGACGTCGCCGGGATGACCCCTCCTCGCCTGGACGGCAAGACCGTATTGCTGACCGGCGCCGCGGGGGGGATGGGGAGCGTGATGACGCTGGCCCTGCTGGAAGCGGGCGCCGCCGTGGTGGCGGTGGATCGCGACGAGGCGGCCCTGCACGCCCTGCTCGGGCGTGCCCGCGCGCGGGGGCTCGAAGCCAAGCTCCTCCCGCATCGCGCCGATCTCGGCGACCGCAGCGCCTGCGAGGCAGTGGTGCCGGGCGTGCTGGCGGAGCACGGGGCGCTGCACGGGCTGGTCAACCTCGCCGGCATCGGACCCACCGTGTTCAGCCCGGACTATGCCGTGAAACCCGTGCGCTTCTGGGAATGCGACATCGGCGCCTGGCAGCGGCTGATGGACATCAACGTGCGCGCGGCCTGGATCCTGGCCGGCGCCGCCGTGCCGGCCATGCTGCGCCAGGGCTGGGGGCGCATCGTCAACGTCACCACCAGCTTCGACACCATGCTGCAGCCCAACAACGCGGCCTATGGCCAGTCCAAGGCGGCGCTGGAAGCCGCGACCGCCAGCTGGGCGCGCGAACTGGAGGGAACGGGCGTCACGGTCAACGCGCTGGCCCCCGGCGGCCCGACCGACACGCCGCTGATCCCGGCCAACAGCCCGATGCCGCGCCACGCCATGATCCGGCCGGAGGTCATGGGCGCGCCGGCCGTGTGGCTGCTCGGCGAGGGCTCGGACGGCTTCACCAACCGCCGCGTCATCGCCCGAAACTGGCGCGGGGAGTTGCCGGGTGCGGAAGCGGCCTCGGCCGCCTCGGCACCGGCCGCCTGGCCCGGCTTCGGCACGCAATCCGTGCGGCCCAGGCCAGCGACCACGTGAAGGCGTCTGGAAGGACAGCGGAGCACGCCGACGCCGCCGTTCAAAGGCTCCCGTACCACCCCGCCGCCGATGCCGCTGACCGTGGCGACCCGGGCCAGGACCTCACGCCCCCCGGTGTCGATGGCGGCGGGCTGGCCTCCGCCATCGACAGGCTGAGGCGCGGCCCCTAGACGGTGTGGGCGCGCGTTTCCTCGGCGACGCGCTGGTTTTCCGGGAGGATACGGCATGCGCCTGCACGGCTATTTCCGCTCCACCGCCGCCTGGCGGGTGCGGATCGCGCTCAACCTCAAGGGCGTGGAGGCGGAGCGGTCCTTTCACCACCTGCGCAAGGGCGAGCAGCGCGCGCCGGACTACCTGCGGCTGAACCCGCAGGGCCTGCTGCCGACGCTGGAGCTGGACAACGGCGCCGTGCTCACCCAGTCGCTGGCGATCTGCGAATGGCTGGAGGAAACCCACCCCGAGCCGGCGCTGCTGCCGCGCGACGCCGTGGCGCGGGCGCATGTGCGCGCCTTTGCCCAGGCCATCGCCTGCGACATCCACCCCGTGCAGAACCTGAAGGTGCTGGCGCGGCTGCGCGCCCTGGGCCAGCCGGAGGAGGTCGTGACCGGCTGGGCGCGGGACGTGATCAACGAGGGTCTCGCGGCCTGTGCGACGCTGATCGAGAAGCAGTCGGGGCCCTTCTGCTTCGGGGCGGCGCCGACGCTGGCGGATCTCTGCCTGGTGCCGCAGCTCAGCAATGCCCGCCGCTTCGGCTGCGACGTGTCGGTCTGGCCGCGGCTGCTGGCGGTGGAAAGCGCCTGCCTGGCGCTGCCAGCCTTTGCCGACGCCCAGCCGGAGCGCCAGCCCGACGCGGAATAAGGCGCGCGGCGCCGTCCCGGCAGAGCGTGGCCCCGCCCGTGCAGCGCCGGGACCGGTTTTCCCGGCCGCCGACGCGGGTGGCGGAACCTATCCCGCCGCCCGCACGATGATCCCCGCCGAGGTGGTGATGATGCCCTGCACCGACAGCTTCAGGTGCGGCGCCTCGGCGTCGATCGGCAGCGGCCAGGCCGGGTTGAGCGGATAGGGCGGCAGGTCCACGAACTTGTCCATCACCCCCGTGCCGGGGTCGAAGTCCATCGGGGCCGGGGCGTGGCCGGCGGCGGCGAGGCGGCGCACCAGCTCCTCCAGGTGGCGCTGGCGGAACAGCACGGTGGGGCCGCTTTCCAGCCCGGGGCCGGTGTTGTCCAGGTTGCACTCGGTGGTGTGCACCGCGACCCCGCCGGGCTTGAGGCAGCGCATGGCATTTTCGACGAAGCGCAGCCCCGCTTCCACGCTGCCGAGATGCTCGAAGGAGCAGACGGACCAGAGGAAGTCGAACTGCCCGTGCAGGTCGGCGGGGATGCGCCCCATGTCCACGGCGCGAAAGGACACCTTGGCGTCAAAGGTGGCGCGGTCCACCAGGTAGTCGCGGAACAGCCGCTCGTGGTCGGAACCGTGCTGCTCGGCGCTGATCCATTGCCGGGCGCGCGGGTCGGAAGCGTCGAGGTCGGTGGCCAGGATCTCCGCGCCCTCGGCGGCCAGAAAGGCGGGCAGGGCTTCGGCGCCCACGGCGAAGCCCAGGCCGCGCTTGCCGGGCGCCAGCATCCCGGCCTCCCACAGCGCCTGCAGGGCGTAGCAATCTTCCCAGACCTTGCGGTGATACAGCGGCGCGATGTGCTGCCGGGCGCACCAGTGGTGCAGCCAGGGCGCCTCGATATCCGCCTGCCGGCACAGGCGCCCGGTCAGCCCGACATGCTCCGGCGCCTCGGGGGCGGTCAGGCCGTAGCCGGCCAAACCCTTCTCGTAGGCCTGGCGGGCCAGCACGGAGCCGAGCACCTTGGTGTTCCATGCCGCCAGCTGCGCTTCCCGCCCGCGCACCCAGCCGCCACTCAACCAGCGAAGCAACGTCGTTCCAGCCTTTCCCGGCATGAACGGGGGTGTGTGCCCGGCTCCGGGGCCGGCGGGAAGGGCTGGGTGGCGCCCGCGAGGGAGCAGCGCCCTCTGCGGGTCATCCAGCCTTACGAGTCCAGCCGGATCCCCAGCTCCCGGATCAGCGGCCGCCACACCGCGTTCTCGCGCGCCACGAACTCGCCGAAGGCCGCCGGCGTGCCCGGCGAAGCTTCCACCCCCAGGGCCTGGATGCGCGCCTGGGTTTCGCCGGTGGTCACGGCGCGGTTCAGCGCCTCGTTCAGCCGGGCCACCGCGGCGGCAGGGGCGGCGGCGGGGACGGACATGCCCTGCCAGCCATAGGCCACGGCGCCGGCATGGCCGAGCTCCAGCGCGGTGGGAACATCCGCGGCGGAAGCGCTGCGGGCCTCGCTCATCACCAGCAGGGCGCGCGCCTTGCCGTCGCGCAGGAAGGGGATGCCGGTGGCGCAGTCCACCATCACGCTGTCCACCGCGCCGGCCAGCAGGTCCTGCATGGCGGCCGGGGCGCCGCGATAAGGGACGTGCACCGCCTCGAACCCGCCGGCGCGGCGCTTGAGCAGCTCCATCGCCAGGTGGTGCGGCGAGGCCACGGCGGGCGAGCCGTAGGTCGGCGCCCGGCGCCGCGACGCCGCCACGTAGTCCGCGAAGGAGCGCGCGGGGTCGTCCGGCCGCACCGCCAGGAACAGCGGGAAGCGGCCGATGAAGCCTACCCCCGTCAGGTCGCGGTCGGGGTCGTAGGGCAGGCGGGCGTAGAGGGCGGGATTGTAGACGAGGTTGCCGTTGTCGACGTGCAGCATCGTGTAGCCGTCGGGCGCGGCGCGAGCCACGGCCTCGCTGGCCAGCACGGCGCCGCCGCCGACGCGGTTCTCCACCACCACGTTCTGGCCCAGCACCGCGCCCATCTGCGTGCCGATCAGCCGTGCGAAAACGTCCGAGGCACCGCCGGGCGGATAGCCCACCACCCAGCGTAGCGGGTGGTCCGGAAAGCTGCCCTGGGATCCCCCTTGGGCGCCGGCGAGGCCGGGCAGGAGGCTGGCGGACAGGCCGAGCAGGCCCTGCCCGAAGTGGCGGCGTCGCAGCATCGAATCCCCTGGGTTGGTCGCGTGGTGGCGGGCAGCATGCACGGCCCGGGCCATCCGCGGCGAGGGCCGTAGTGCGATGGCACCCGGCCTGGACCCGCCTGGACCCGGCCCGCCCCGCGGGCGAAACTCCGCGCCATCCCATTCCGCACCGGACCGAATGCCCGACAGTTCCATCTTTCGCTGCGTCCTGCTCACCGGCGCCACCGGCTTTCTCGGTTCCGCCGTGGCGCGCGCCCTGCTGGATGCCGGCCACGGCGTGCGCGCCCTGGTGCGGGCGGAAACCCCGCGGCACGTGCTGGACGGGCTACCGATCGACTACGCCCCCGGCGATCTGCTCGACCCCGCCTCGGTGACGGCGGCGATGCGCGGCGCCGACGCTGTGGTGCATTGCGCCGCCGACTACCGCCTCTGGGTGCCCGACCCCGCGCGCATGGCGGCGGTCAACGTGACGGGGACCGAGACGCTGATGCGCGCGGCCCTGGCGGCGGGCGTGAAGCGCGCCGTGCATGTCAGCAGCGTCGCCACCCTCAAGCCCCGCCCCGACGGCACCCCGGCGGACGAGACCGATGCCGCGCGGCCGGAGGAGGCCATCGGCCCCTACAAGCGCACCAAGGTGGAGGCCGAGCGCGCGGTGGAGCGGCTGGTGGCGGAGCAAGGGCTGCCGGCGGTGATCGCCAACCCCTCCACCCCGATCGGCCCGCGCGACGTGCGGCCGACCCCCACGGGCCGGGTGCTGCTGGACGCGGCGCGCGGCAAGGTGCCGGGCTACGTCGATACCGGGCTCAACCTGGTGCACGCCGATGACTGCGCCCGCGGCATCGTGGCGGCGCTGGAGCGTGGCCGGATCGGGGAGCGCTACATCCTCGGCGGGCAGGACGTGACGCTGCGCGAGCTGCTGCTGGAAACCGGCCGCCTCGCCGGCCGCAGCGCCCGGCCGGTGCCGCTGCCGCGCGGGCCGCTCTATCCGCTGGCGCTGGGCATGGAGGGCTGGGCGCGGCTGACCGGCAAGGAGCCGCTGCTGACGCGGGATGCGCTGCGGATGTCGCGCTACCGGATGTTCTTCTCCTCCGCCAAGGCGGCGCGCGAGCTGGGCCACGCCGCCCGCCCCTGGGAGGAAGCCGTGGCCGACGCGCTGGACTGGTTCCGGCTGCGGGGGATGCTGCCGGCGTGAGCCCGGCGCTGCTCCTCGCCTTGGCCGCGGTTCTGGCCTGGGCGGTGCTGCTGGGGCTGCGCGGCCGCTGGTGGCGCACGGACGTCAACGACGAGGACGCGGCGGAACTGCCCGATCCCGCCGATTGGCCGGCGGTGGCCGCGATCGTGCCGGCGCGGGACGAGGCGCCGACCATCGGCGCCACCGTGCGCTCCCTGCTGGCACAGGACTATCCCGGCCCCTTCCGGCTGGTGGTGGTGGATGACCGCAGCACGGACGGCACGGGGGATCTGGCCCGCGCCGCGGCGGTGGGCGACCCGCGGCTGATCGTGGTCACCGGCCGGGCGCGGCCGCCGGGCTGGACCGGCAAGCTCTGGGCGCAGCAGCAGGGGCTGGAGGCGCTGGCTGCCACGCCGGGCGCGGTCGCGGCCGGTGACCCGTTGGCCGCCACGCCGAGTGCGGTTGCGGCTGGCGACCCGCCTGCCGCCGATACGGGCACGGCGCCGGAATACCTGCTGCTCACCGATGCCGATATCCGCCATGACCGCGACAGCCTGCGCGCCCTGGTACGCCGGGCGCGGGCGGAAGGGCTGGCCATGGTGTCGCTGATGGCCCGGCTGCGCTGCGAGAACGCGGCGGAGCGGGCGCTGATCCCCTTCTTCGTGCTGTTCTTCGGGATGCTCTACCCCTTCCGCTGGGTGAACGATCCCGCCGCCCGCACCGCCGGGGCCGCCGGCGGCTGCGTACTGCTGCGCCGCGACGCGCTGGAAGCCTCGGGCGGGCTGGAGCCGATGCGCGGCGCCATCATCGACGACTGCACCCTGGCCCGCCGCATCAAGCATCCCCAGGGCAGCGCAGAGCGCGCCCGCGGCAGCGCAGAGCGCGCCCGGGGCGCCGAAGGGCGTCCCGCCAGCGGCGAGTCGCGGCCGATCTGGCTGGGGCTGACCCGGCGGGTGGTGTCGCTGCGCCCCTACGAGGGCCTGGGCGAGCTGCGCCGCATGGTGGCGCGCACAGCCTACGCGCAACTCGGCTACAATCCTTTCCTGCTGCTGGGCACCGTGTTGGGGCTGGGACTGGTGTTCCTGGCACCGCCCCTGCTGGCGATCTTCGCCGAGGGCACGCCGCGTTGGCTGGGCGTGGCGGCCTGGCTGGCCATGGTGAAGGTGTCGACGCCGATCCTGCTCTTCTACGGGTTGTCGCCCTGGCGCGGGGCGGCGCTGCCGGCGGTGGCGGCGCTGTACCTGCTCTTCACCCTCGACTCCGCCTGGGCGGAATGGCGCGGCCGCGGCGGGCTGTGGAAGGGCGAGGCGCATCGGCGCGACGCCCCGGCCGCCCTGCTGCCCGGCACGGCCCCGGCCACCGCGGCGCCCGAGGGTGGCGCAGCGGTCACGGCTGAGGGAGAGCATGGCGGAACCGCGCCGCCGAGGCTTCGCGAACCCGGGAAGGTCGCGTAAGTCGGTCCACACCGCGGCGTGTCCTTTCCGCAGGAAAGCGGTGCCGGCCCGCCCAGGCTTCCGGGGCCGGCAGCCACCGAGGGGATTGTTTTTGACCTTGTCCAGCATGCGTGACCTCGCCGCGGCCACCGCCGCACCCGCCCGGCCGTTCGTGGGCGGCGCCCCGCTCGACGCCGCGATCGCGCGGGGCACGGCGGCGCTGCTGGGTCGGCAGCGCGACGACGGGCACTGGGCCTTCGACCTGGAAGCCGACGCCACCATTCCCGCGGAATACGTGGTGCTGCGCCGCTTCCTCGGCCGCCCCGACCGCGGGCTGGAAGCGCGGATCGGCGTCCACCTGCGGCGGCTGCAGCGGCCGGATGGCTGGTCGCTGTTCCATGCCGGGGCGCCGGATATCAGCGCCTCGGTCAAGGCCTACCTGGCGCTGAAGTGGATCGGCGACGACCCGGACGCGCCGCACATGCAGGCCGCCCGCGCCGCGATCCTGGCGCTGGGCGGGGCGGAGCGGAGCAACGTCTTCACCCGCTCGCTGCTGGCGCTGCTGGGGCAGATCCCCTGGCGCGCCGTGCCGGTCATGCCGCCGGAGATCATGCTGCTGCCGCGGTGGTTCCCTTTCCACCTCTCCAAGATCTCCTACTGGGCGCGCACTGTGCTGGTGCCGCTGCTGGTGGTGAACAGTCGCCGGCCACGCTCCGACGAGCCCTGCCCGGACCTGTCCGAACTCTTCGCCACCCCGCCCGAGCAGGTGAAGCGCTGGCCCGGCGGCGGGCACGAGGCGGAGCCCTGGGCCACCCTGTTCCGCGGCCTCGACGCCGCCCTGCAGCGCACCCAGCACCGCTTCCCCGCCAGCCGCCGCCAGAAGGCCGAGGCCGCGGCGATGCGCTTCGTGGATGAGCGCCTGAACGGCGAGGACGGTTTGGGCGGCATCTACCCCGCCATGGCCAATGCGCTGATTATGTATCGCTGCCTCGGCGTGCCCGACAGCGACCCGCGCGTGGTCACTGCCTGGAAGGCGGTGGATGGGCTGGTGATCGAGCGCGAGGACGAGGCGCTGGTGCAGCCCTGCCTGTCGCCGGTCTGGGACACCGCGCTGGCCGCCCACGCCCTGCTGGAAACCCGCGACCCCCAGGCCGAGGCGGCCGCCGCCCAGGGGCTGCGCTGGCTGCTGCCGCGGCAGGTGACGGAGGTGGTGGGAGACTGGGCGGTGACGCGCCCGGGGCTGCGGCCGGGCGGCTGGGCCTTCCAGTACAACAACCCGCACTACCCCGACCTGGACGACACCGCGGCGGTGGTGCTGGCGCTGGACCGGGCGCGCGACCGCGCCGATGCCGGTGACCCCGCCGCGATCGAGGCGGCGATCGACCGCGCCACGGAATGGGTGGCGGGGATGCAGTCGCGCGACGGCGGCTGGGCGGCCTTCGACGCCGACAACACCGCGCACCACCTGAACTCCATCCCCTTCGCCGACCACGGCGCGCTGCTGGACCCGCCCACCGCCGACGTCACCGCGCGCTGCCTGGGGATGCTGGCGCAGCTCGGCCGCCTGCCGGCCAACGACCGCGTGGCGCGGCGCGGGCTGCGGGCGCTGCTGGCGATGCAGGAGCCGGACGGGTCCTGGTTCGGCCGCTGGGGCATCAACTACGTCTACGGCACCTGGTCGGCGCTGAGCGCGCTGAACGCGGTGGGCACGCCGCACGCGGCCCCGCCGGTGCGCCGCGCCGCCGAATGGCTCAAGGCCAACCAGAACGCCGATGGCGGCTGGGGCGAGGACGGCGCTTCCTACGCGCTGAACCCCGCCGACCGGCCGGAGGCGCCGTCCAGCGCCTCGCAGACCGCCTGGGCGCTGCTGGGGCTGATGGCGGCGGGCGAGGCGCACGACCCGGCGGTGGATCGCGGGCTGGAATGGCTGATGGCGCACCAGGCGCCGGAAGGCGGCTGGGAGGAGGAGGCCTATACCGGCACCGGCTTCCCGCGCGTCTTCTACCTGCGCTACCTCGGCTACGCGCAGATCTTCCCGCTCTGGGCCCTGGCGCGGGCGCGGGAGCTGCGGCGCGGCAATGCCGGACGGGTGCCGCACGGGCTGTAGCGGCGCGCCGCGGCCGGTGACGGCGGCCGACCGGCCCAGGCGCCCCGTGCCGGCCCGGTTCCCCGGAGCGACGCCGCGGCCGGCGGGACCGCTGCGCCGGTTCGCGCGTCCGGCACGAACCGCCCCGGCACCAGGGTGACGGCTTCCCCCATCCTGGTGGCGGTCGGGCTGCTGGCCGAGGCCCGTGCCCTGCCGCGCGGCGACGTCTTCCGCCCCCTCTGCGCCGGCGGCGACCCGCGGCGCCTGGGCGAAGCGCTGGCCGCCGTGGCGGGCGAGGGCGCGCGCGGGGTGCTAAGCTTCGGCATCGCCGGCGGGCTGGACCCCGCCCTGCGCCCGGGGACGATCCTGCTGGCGACGGAAGTGTGCCTGCCCGACGGCACGCGGCTGCCCGCCGATCCGCGCTGGGCCGCCGCGCTGCGCGGCGCCTGCGAAGTGGCCGGCCTGGCGGTGCAGGGCGGCCGGCTGGCGGCGGCGGCGGCCGTGGTGGCGGAACCCGCCGACAAGGCGGCGCTGCGGGCCGCCACCGGCGCGCTGGCGGTGGACCTGGAATCCGGCGTGGCCGCCCGCTTCGCCGCCCAGCGCCGGCTGCCCTTCGCGGCCCTGCGCGTGGTGGCGGATGCCGCCGGGCACCGCCTGCCGCGGGCCGCCGTGGTCGGCCTGACCCCGGACGGCCGGCCCGACATCCCCCGCGTGCTGGCCGCCCTGCTGCGCCGCCCCGGCGACCTGCCGGACCTGCTGCGCACGGCGGCGCGCACGGCGGCGGCGATGCGCGCGCTGCGGGCGGCCGGGGCTGCGTTGGGAGAAGGCCGGGGGAGTGAACTCCCCCGGACCCCCTCCTTTTTTCGGGAGTTTTCGGGGGCGCCGGTGGCCACGGGAGCCCCCGAAAACTCCCGAAAATAGATGGGGGTCCGGGGGAATACTTTTCCCCGGCTTCCTTTCCTCACGCCGAGAGCAGGCGCTCCCGCAGCGCAGCATCCGCCAGCAGGGTGGCCAGCGGGCCCTCGAAGGCCACGGTGCCGCGGTCCAGCACGGCGCAGCGCTCGGCGAAGCCGCGGGCGAAGGGCAGGTTGCCTTCCGCCACCAGCATCGACAGCCCGTCCCGGCGCAGCGCCGCCAGGGCTTCCGCCAGCCGGTCCAGCACCACCGGTGCCAAGCCTTCCGAGGGCTCGTCCAGCAGCAGCAGACGCGGGCCGCCCATCAGCGTGCGGGCGATGGCCAGCATCTGCTGCTCGCCGCCCGAAAGGCGCGCGGCGTCGCGCCGCAGCAGCGGCTCCAGTTCCGGAAACAGCGCCAGCGCCCGCGCGCGGTCCCAGCCGGAGCCGGGGCGGCGCCCGGCTTCCAGGTTCTCCGCCACGCTGAGCCCGGCGAAGACGCGACGGTCTTCCGGCACCCAGCCCAGCCCCGCCCGGGCGATGCGGTGCGGCGGCAGGGCGGACAGGTCGCGGCCCTCGAAGCGCAGCGTGCCGGTGCGGGGGCGCAGCACGCCCATCACCGTTTTCAGCGTGGTGCTCTTGCCGGCGCCGTTGCGGCCCAGCAGCAGCAGGCACTCACCCGCGGCGACGCGCAGGGACACGCCGCGCAGCGCCTCGGCCGCGCCGTAGCCGGCCACCAGCCCGGCCACCTCCAATCCACCGGCTGCCTGCCCGTCCCGCCCCGGCCCGTCCTGTCCGGCGGCCGCCGGCGCGTCGCCCGCCGCGCTCATCCCGCGGCGCCCAGGTAGGCCGCGCGCACCGCGGGGTCGGCGCGCACCGCCGCCGGCGCGCCTTGCGCGATCACCCGGCCGCGCGCCATCACCATCACCCGGTCGGCGTGGCGGAACACCGCGTCCGTGTCGTGCTCGGTGAACAGCACCGCCAGGCCGTCGCGCCGGGCGAGGTCCACCACCAGCCGCATCATCGCGTCGCGCTCGGCCGCCGGCAGGCCGGCCGTGGGTTCGTCCAGCAGCAGCACGCGCGGGGCCGTGGCCAGCGCCACCGCCAGGTCCACCCGCTTCAGCCCGCCCTGCGGCAGGGCGGCGCAGGGGCGGTCGGCCCAGTCGAGCAGGTCCAGCCGCGCCAGCAGCGCATCCGACGCGGCCGGGTCGTCGCGCCGCGCGTCGCGCCAGGTGGCGCGCCAGCTGCCCGCCCGCGCCAGCCGCGCCGCCTGCACGTTTTCCCGCACCGTCAGCGAGGCGAAGGCGCCGGCCACCTGGAAGGTGCGCGACAGGCCCAGCGCCGCCCGCCGCGCCGGCGGCAGGGCGGTGACGTCGGCCCCGTCCAGCAGCACCCGCCCTGCATCCGGCTGGTCCTGGCCGCCCAACAGGGCGAAGGCGGTGCTCTTGCCCGCGCCGTTGGGGCCGATGATCGCCAGGATCTCCCCCGGCGCGAGGCTCAGCGACACCCCGTCCACCGCCCGCACGCCGCCGAAGGCGCGCACCAGCTCCGCCGCCCGCAGGATCATGCGCGGGCGGTCCGGTGCGGGGCGGGCACCTGGCCCGGGCGGTGGCGGGGATGCCGTCCCCGCGCGCCGCGTCGCCGGGGCGGGCGCTGCCCGCGGCAGGGGGCAGGGCCGCCCCCGGGCCGGGAACGCGTCACCGGCTGGCCTGCCGGGCCCCGAGCAGGCCGCGCGGGAAGAACAGGACGAGGGCCAGCACCACGAGGCCGAGCACGGCGCGCCAGTAGTCGGTGGCGCGCACCAGCTGCTCGTTCAGCAGGGTCCAGGCCACGGCGCCCAGCACCGGGCCGGACAGGCTGTGGATGCCGCCCAGCAGCACCATCAACAGGCCGTCCACCGAACGGCCCAGCCCGAGCACGGAGGGAAACACGCTGCCCTGGGCATAGGAGAACACCGCCCCCGCCAGCCCGGCGGCCGCGGCGGCCAGGGCAAAGGCGGCGCGGCGCAGGCGGGGCACGGGCAGGCCGGCGGCCTCGGCGCGGTGCGGGGCGTCGCGCGCGGCGCGCAGCGCCAGGCCGAAGGGCGAGCGCACGAGCCGGCGCAGCAGCCAGACCCCGCCACCGCAGAGCAGCAGCGCCAGGTAGGCGTAACGCAGCGGGTCGCGCACCCACTCCGCCGGCCAGACGCCCAGCACGCCGTTGTCGCCGCCGGTCCAGTCACTCCATTGGAAGGCGGCGGAGAACAGGATTTGCGTCAGCGCCAGGGTCAGCATGGCGGCGTAGACGCCCGACAGGCGCAGCACCACCAGACCGCCCAGCCAGCCCAGCGCCCCGGCCAGGAGCGGCGCGGCCAGCAGCCCCAGCTCCATCGGCGCGCCGAGGTGCCGCACCCCCAGCGCCGCCGCGTAGGAACCGGCGCCGAACCAGGCGGCGTGGCCGAAGGAGGTGATGCCCGCCGGCCCCAGCAGCAGGTGCAGGCTGGCCGCGAACAGCGCCATCGTCGCCCCCTGCGTCACGATCGACACGCCGTGCGCGGGCAGGAAGGGCAGCGCCAGCGGCACCGCCACCAGCGCCGCGCCCCACAGCCAGGGCGACCAAGCCGGCGCCGGCGGCAGGGGCGGGGCCGCGTCCTGCAGCGCCGGCGCCAGCGGCCGCCCCAGCAGCCCGTAGGGGCGGAAGGCGAGCACCACGGCCATCACGGCGAAGACCAGCACCAGCGTCACCTTGGGCAGCAGCAGGATGCCCCAGGCCTGCAGCAGCCCGATCAGCAGCGCCGCCAGGAAGGCGCCGGTGACGGAGCCCAGCCCGCCCACCACCACCACCACGAAGGCGTCCACCACCGCCGGCAGGTCCATGTTCAGCGTGACGGGCGCGCGCGGCAGCTGCAGCACCCCGGCCAGTGCCGCCAGCCCCGCGCCCAGGGCGAAAACGCCGGTGAACAGCCAGCGCGCGTCGGTGCCCAAGGCCGAGAGCATTTCGCGGTCGGCGGTGGCGGCGCGCAGCAGCAGCCCGAAGCGGGTGAAGCGCAGCAGCAGGAGCAGCAGCCCCAGCACCAGGGGGCCGAGGGCGAGCAGGAACAGCTCGTAGAGCGGGAAGCGGGTGCCCAGCACCGCCACCGTGCCGCGCAGCCCCGTCGCGCGCGGGCCCAGCAGGTCCTGCGGCCCCCAGAGCCACAGCGCCGCGTCCTGGGCAATCAGCACCAGGGCGAAGGTGGCCAGCAGCTGGTACAGCTCGGGGGCGGCGTAGAGGCGGCGCAGCAGCAGCATCTCCAGCAGCGCGCCGCCCGCCGCGGTGGCCAGCGGCACCAGCAGCAGCGCCCACCAGAAGCCCAGCCCCCACCCCGCCGACACCGTCCAGCCCAGGAAGGCACCCAGCATGTAGAGGCTGCCATGGGCGAAGTTCACCACCCGGCTGACCCCGAAGATCAGCGTCAGCCCCGAGGCCAGCAGGAACAGCGAGGAGGCGCTGGCCAGCCCGTTCAGCCCCTGCGCGAGCAGCGCCTCGGCGCTCACCCGCCGGCCATCCGCGCCGGAGGTTCCACCCGGGCGGGCCGGCCAGCGTCGCGGCCCGGGGAGCCGGTGCGGTCCGAAGGTCCTGCGCGCCTCACCCCTGCGGCCGCATGCCCCGCACCACTTCCTCGGCGGGCAGGTAGGCGGCGCCGTCGGCGTAGCGCCAGTCCACCATCACGCCGCGGCCGTCGCGCAGCGCCGTGCGGCCCACGAAGGCGCCCAGCGTCGCCTGGTGGTCCAGGGCGCGGAACTCCACCTCGCCGGTGCCGAAGGCGGTGGGGAAGCGCAGGCCGCTGAGGGCGGCGATCAGCGCTTCCGTCTCGGTGCTGCCGGCCTTGTTGATGGCGGCCGCGATGGCGGTGACCGTGTCGTGCCCGACGATCGAGCCGCAGCGCGGCGCCTCGTTCCAGCGGGCGCGGTATTCGGCGCGGAAGCTGTCGTGCACGGGGTTGTACAGGTCGGGCTCGGGGTAGCCGGTGACGATCCAGCCCTCCGGCGCCTCGTCGCCCAGCGGGTCGAGGTATTCCGGCTCGCCGGTCAGCATGGACACCACCGCGCGGTTCTCGAACAGCCCGCGCGAGGCGCCCTGGCGCACCAGCGCCGTCAGGTCGCCGGCAAAGGTGACGTTGA
Organism: Roseomonas sp. BN140053; assembly: GCF_047690175.1. Classification (NCBI taxonomy): domain Bacteria; kingdom Pseudomonadati; phylum Pseudomonadota; class Alphaproteobacteria; order Acetobacterales; family Roseomonadaceae; genus Roseomonas; species Roseomonas sp. BN140053. The sequence continues at coordinate 318,395 of NZ_JBLLEB010000003.1, forward strand.
AGATCGCCTGCGGGTTGCTGGCCGCCAACGCCTGCACGGTGGCGCCGGCATCGATGCGGCCGAGGGCGGGATACTGCTCGCCCACGAACTGCACCTCGGGGCGGGCGCGCTTCAGCAGCTCGCGGAACCAGCGCACGGCGGACTGGCCGTACTCGTAGTTGGGGGCCACCGTGGCCCAGCGGGTGGCGGGCAGCTTGGCCGCTTCCTCCACCAGCATCGCGGCCTGCATGTAGGTGGAAGGGCGCAGCCGGAAGGTGAAGCGGTTGCCGCGGGCCCAGACCAGCGCGTCCGTCAGCGGCTCGCTGGCCACGTAGACGCGGCGGGACTGCGCCGCCACGTCGCTGAGCGCCAGGCCGATGTTGCTGAGGTAGCCGCCGGCCAGCAGCGCCACGCCCTGGCCCTGCACCAGTTCCTGCGCGTGGCGCACGGCGTCCTCGGGGCGGCCGGCATCGTCGCGGAACACCGTTTCCAGCTTGCGGCCCAGCACGCCGCCGGCGGCGTTGATCTGGTCCTGCGCCAGGATCCAGGCATTGCGATAGGGGCCGAGAAAGGCGGGCTGGGCGGTGTAGGAGTTGATCTCCCCGATCCGCAGCGGCTGCTCGCCCTGTGCTCGCACCAGCCGCGGTGCCGCCAGGGTCGCCGCCGCCGTACCCGCCACCAGGGCTCGCCGCCCGATCCCGCCCGCCATCGCCGAATCCCGCATCGTTTCGCGCCGCGTCCAGATGCGCGCACGGGCGGCCCGGTGCAAGTCGGCCCGTCAAGCCGTGCCGGATGATCGGCGCGAGGCCAGAGGGGAACCACCTCTCCGGACAGCCCGCCCAGGGCTTGCACCCCAGGCGGGCCGCCCTTCCGCATCGGGGCAGGTATTTCGGTTGACGGGACGGGAGCACGGACCGGACACTCCGCGCGAAGCCGCAACAAGCGGCCGGTGAATGCCGTTTGGGGGGAATTCCGGGTGCGCTACATCGACGCCTTCAATCATTTCTTTCCGGAGCGGTTCTTTGCCGGCGTGGTGGAAACCCCCGCGGGCCAGAAGGACATGGGCAAGCGCGTGCGCGGCATCCCCGCGCTGTTCGACCTCGACGAGCGGCTTCGCATCGTGGACTCCTTTCCCGACTATTCGCAGATCCTGTCGCTGAGCATGCCGGCGATCGACCGGCTCTGGGGGCCGGAGGATTCGCCGGAATGGGCCAGGATCGGTAATGACGAGTTGGCCGAGCTGGTGGCCCGGCATCCGCAGCAGTTCCCGGGCTATGCCGCCTCTCTGCCGATGAACGCGCCCGAGGCTGCGCTGCGCGAGGCGGAGCGCGTGCTGCGCAACGGCGCCAACGCCATCCAGCTGCACACCAACGTGGACGGCGCGCCGCTGGACGAGGAACGCTTCTGGCCGATCTTCGAGGTGATCGCGAAATCCGGGCGGCCGATCCTGCTGCACCCGATCCGCACGCGCGAAATGGCGGATTACCGCAACGAGACCAAGTCCAAATACGAGATCAACAGCGTCATCGGCTGGCCCTTCGAGACCGGTGCGGCGCTGGCGCGGCTGGTCTTCTCCGGCATCATCGACACCTACCCGGACCTCAAAGTCGTGTCGCACCACCTCGGCGGCATCATCCCCTATTTCGAGGGCCGGGTCGGGCATAGCTGGGACCAACTGGGCTCGCGCACCTCGGACGAGGACTACGCCTCCATCCTGAAGCGGCTCAAGAAGCGCCCGCTCGACTACTTCAAGGAATTCTACGGCGACACCGCCCTGGCGGGGGCGCGAGGGCCGACGATCTGCGGCATCTCCTTCTTCACGCCCGACCGCGTGCTCTTCGCCTCCGACTGTCCCTTCGATCCGGAGAAGGGCACGGGCTACATCAAGGCGACCATCGCGGTGCTGGAATCCCTCGACCTGTCGGAGGAGGACCGCAACAAGATCTGCCACGGCAACGCGCGGCGCCTCTTCGGCCTGGACTGATCCCCCACCCTTCTTCCCGGACCCAGCGTGGAGGATCGCGATGCTCCGCCTGCTTCGACGCCTGCTGCCCGTCCTCCTGGCCGCCGCGCTCGCCCCGGCCGGGGCGACGCTTGCGCAGGACTTTCCCAGCCGCCCCATACGCATCCTCGCCCCGATCCCGCCGGGGGCTGCGCCCGACATCGCGGCGCGGCTGATCGCCGAGCGCATCGGCGAGAGCCTGCGCCAGCCCGTGGTGGTGGAGAACCGCTCCGGCGCCAACGGCAACCTCGCCATGGAGGTGGTCACCACCGCGCCGCCGGACGGCTACACGCTGCTGCTGGCTGCCGACAGCAACATCGTCATCAACCGCCACGTCTATGCGCGGCTGCCCTTCGACACGCTGCGCGACCTGATCCCCGTGACCAGCGTGGCGCGCAACCAATTCCTGCTGGCGGTGAACCCGAGGCTGCCGGTGCGCAGCTTCGAGGAGTTCATCGCCTATGCGCGGGATCACCGGCCGCCCCTGGCCTATGCCTCCGGTGGGGCGGGCAGCCAGCACCAGTTCGCGATGGAGCTGCTGCGGCAGCGCGCGGGGATCGAACTGCTACACGTGCCCTTCCGCGGCGGCCCGCTCTCGGTCAACGCCACCATCAGCGGCGACACGCAGGTGATGTTCACCGGCGCCTCCAGCGCCGGCCTGCTCGAATCCGGGCAGCTCCGCGCCCTGGCGGCCAGCGGCTCCCACCGCTCCACACGATTCCCGGACTTGCCGACCATCGGGGAGTTCTACCCCGGCTACGCCATCGACATCTGGCTCGGCCTCTTCGCCCCGGCCGGCACGCCGGAGCCGGTGGTGACGCGGTTGCGGACGGAGGTGCAGGCCCTGCTCGCCCGCCCGGACTTCGCGGAAAGGCTCAACGTGTCCGGCAGCCTGGAACCGCTGATCCTGTCGCCGGCGGAGTTCAGCACGCTGATCCGCGACGACGACCGCAAATACGGGGAACTCGTGCGGGCACTGGGCGTGAACCTGGACTGAGGCACGCCCGCTCACCCCAGCGCGGCCAGCCGCGCCGGAACCTCGGCCAGGGCGGCTTCCTCCACGTTAGCGAAGGCCAAGCGCAGGTGCCGCTCCTGCCCTGGGCCGAAGAAAGGGCCGGGCAGGCCCAGCAGCCCGTGCCGCGCCGCCAGGATCTCAGCGGCCGCCTCGGCGTCCGGGGCTCCGTCCGGCAGGCGCAGATAGGCGAAATAGGCGCCCAGCGCGTCCACCCGCCAGCCGGGCAGGGGCGCCACGGCCCGGGCAAAGGCGGCGGCGCGGCCGGCCATCACCGCGCGGTTGCTGGCCCGCCAGTCCGCCAGGGCCGGCACCGCCCAGGCCAGGGCGCGCTGCGCCGCCCGGGGGGCGCAGATCTGCCAGGTGTCCAGCGCCTTGCGCAGTTCCGCCCGGAAGGCGGGACCGGCTAGGATGGCGCCGACGCGGTGGCCGGGGACGCAGTAGGACTTGCTGAAGGAATAAAGCTGCACCACGCCGCTTCGCCAGTCCGGGTTGCGGAACAGCGCGTGCGGGGCGCCGGCGGGCAGGAAGTCGCGATACGTCTCGTCCAGCACCAGCCACACGCCGCGGGCGCGGCACAGCGCGGCGAAGCGGGCCAGAGTGTCGGGCGGCAGCACCGCGCCGGTGGGATTGTTGGGCGTCACCAGCACCAGGGCGCGCACCCGGCCGCCGGCGGCGTCCAGGGCGGCCGCGGCGCGCTCGGGGTCGGGCAGGAAGCCGTCGGCGGCGCGGCAGGGCAGGGGCACGGCGCCGATCCCCGCGATCTCCAGCGCCATGCGGTGGTTGAAGTACCAGGGCACCGGCAGCATCACCGCCTCGCCCGTGCCGGCCAGCACGGCGGCGGCCAGCGAGAAGGCGAGGTTGCAGCCCGCGGTGATCGCCACGTCCTCCGCCGCGATCGCCGCGCCGTAGGTGGCGGAAAGCTCTGCCGCCAGGGCTTCGCGCAGCGCGGGATCGCCCTCGATCTCGCCGTAGGCGGCGCCCTCGCGCTCGCCTGCCGCGGCGGCGAGGCGTTGCAGCAGCGCGGGATGCGGCGGGTAGCCCGGCACGGCCTGGCTCAGGTCCAGCATCGGGCCGGCGGCGCCGCGGTAGCGGGCGCTCCAGGCGCGGGCGGCGGGGATCGGGGGTGCGGCGGTGGCGCGCAGCCGGGGCGACAGGGCGAGCATTCTGGTTGCCGTCTGTGTCACGCGTCGGCGGTGGGGTCCATCGCGGCGCGGCCGGTGGCGTGTCGCCACCAGTGCCACAGCAGCCGCGCCGCCAGGGAGCGGAAGGGGCGCCAGTTCTCCGCCTCCGCCGCCAGGACGCGCGGGGTGGGGCGGGCGGGCAGTTCGCGCAGGTGGGCCAGCGCCGCGGCCAGGGCCAGATCGCCCTCGGGGAACAGGTCGGGGCGGCCTTCCGCGAAGAGGAGGTGGACCTGCGCCGTCCAGCGCCCCAGCCCACGCACGGCGCACAGGGCGGCCAGGGCCTCGGCATCGGTCATGTCCGGCAGGGCGTCCAGCGGCAGCCGGCCGTCCAGCGCCGCCGTCGCCAGGGCGCGGGCATGCGCCGCCTTGGGGCGGGACAGGCCGGCCACGCCGCACAGCGCGGCATCGTCCAGCTGCAGCAGCCCCGCCGGTTCCAGCGCCCCCGGCAGCGCCGCCAGCCGGGCGAAAATGACGGCCGCGGCGCGGTCGCTGATCATCTGCCCGCAAATCGCGCGCAGCAGCCCGGGAAAGCCGGGCGGGCGGCTGCGCCAGGGCAGCGGGCCGACGGTGCGCTCGATGCGCGCGAGTTCGGGATGCGCCGCGGACAGCGCGTCCAGCCCGGCCCGCGCCCAGGCCGGCGGTGCCGGCAGGAGAGCTGCGGCCGGGGTCGGCAGGAGTGGCGGCGGAGCGGGCAGGAGCGGTCCCGGCGGAGCCGGCAGGAGCGGCTGCGGCCGTGCGGCAGGAAGTCCCGGGTCGGGCTGGGCCGCCGACCCGGCGCGGCGTCGCGCGGCGGTTCCGGCGCACCGCCCGGCCTGCGGCGGAGCGGGCGGCAGCGTCGCGCCGTCCGGCGCGGCCGCGGCGGCGTCGCGGCGCCGGCCCGGGGGCGCGGCGGAGCCGGGGGCGGCGATGGGGCGGCGGGTTCGCATCCTGGGGATGCGGCCAGTGCAGCGCGAATGGATGGCGAGGGGAAGAGGGAGGCGGCGGGGGACCCGAGGGGGGTAGAGGAGGTCCGCCCGCCGCCTGCACAGTCCGGTGCCCCCTGAGGAGGGGGAAAGGGCACCGTCCAGTGCGACCGAGATGTGCCTGCCGGGCCCCGATCCCAAGACCCCGAACACGAGGAAGTGCAACGCCCGGCAACGGGGGCGATGGTGGCAACATATCGTTGCAACTTCGTGCAACGGCGGCGCGCGGCGCGCCTTATGTAACAGGCCATGGAACCTGCCCCGCATATCCTGGTCGTGGACGACGACCGCGAGATCCGCGAACTGCTGTCGCGCTTCCTGGAAAAGCAGGGCTTCCGCGTCACCGCGGCCCGCGAAGCGCGGGAAGCCCGGCGCGCCTGGCCGCTGGGCCGCTACCACCTGGTGATCCTGGACCTGATGCTGCCGGGGGAATCCGGGCTGGACTTCGCCCGCTGGCTGCGCGGGCAGTCCGACGTGCCGATCGTGATGCTCACCGCCATGGGGGAGGAAACCGACCGCATCGTCGGGCTGGAGCTGGGCGCCGACGACTACGTCGCCAAGCCCTTCAACCCGCGCGAGCTGCTGGCGCGCATCCGCGCCGTGCTGCGCCGCGCGTCCGGCGAGGGCGCCGCGCCCAAGGACCCGCCGGCCAAGGCGGTGCGCTTCGCCGGCTGGACGCTGGAACCCGCCCGCCGCCGCCTGCTCAACCCCGATGGCGCCGAGGTGCCGCTGACGGGCGGCGAATACGAGCTGCTGACCGTGCTGGTGGAACGGCCCAACCGCGTGCTGACCCGCGACATGCTGATGGACCTGCTGCGCGGCCGGCAGGCCGGGCCCTTCGACCGCGCCATCGACGTCGCGGTGTCGCGCCTGCGTCGCAAGCTGGAGGATGACGGCCGCAACCCCAGCCTGATCAAGACGGTGCGCGGCGGCGGCTACGTGCTGGCAGCGAGCGTCGAGCGGGCGGCGTGACGCCGCCGGAAGCGACGGGCCGCGGCGGCCGGGGGGCGGAAGGCTGGGACGGGCGCGGCCTCGGCCAGCCGGCCGGGCGCCCGTCGCCGCATCCGGCGGACCAGGGCCTGGCCCGGCCGGTGGCCGACCCCGCGGCCTGCGTCGCGGCGCGGCATGTCGGGTCCGGCCTGCGGCGGCTGCTGCCGCGGTCGCTCGCGGCGCGCACGGCGCTGTTCCTGCTGCTGGGGCTGATGGTGGTGCAGGCGGCGGGGCTGACGATCCACGCGCTGGACCGGGTGGACCTGCAGCGCATCGCCCAGGCGCGCGAGATTTCCTCCCGCGCCTTCGTGCTGTGGCGCGGGCTGCTGAACGCCCCGCGCGAGCGCCGGCCGCTGATCATGGACGGGCTGGACCTGCCCGAGGGGCTGGAAGCCGAGCTGGCCGACGAGCCCAGCGCGCGCGGCAGCATCGACCCGCCGCCGGAGGAGCTGCTGCGCCTGCTACGGCTGGAAACCCTGCTGGGCGCGCCGCCCCGCCTGCGCCCGCGCGAGGTGATCGCCGGCAGCGGCCGTGCCGGGCGGCTGCTGGTGTCGCTGCGCCTGCCCGACCCGGGCGAGGGGGCGGAATGGCTGAACATCCGCCTCTCGCTGCCGCCCACCCGGCCCTGGCATTCCGAAACCTTCCTGTTCTCCTTCATGCTGATGACCGCCACCGCGGCGCTGCTGACGGTGTGGGCGACGCGCCGCCTGACCCGGCCGGTGGCCGTGCTGGCCCGCGCCGCGGAAGCCCTGGGCCGCAACGTCAACGCGCCGCCGCTGCGCGAGGACGGGCCCACGGAGGTCGCCACCGCCGCGCACGCCTTCAACGTGATGGCCGAGCGCATCCGCCGCTTCGTGGGCGACCGCACGCAGATGCTGGCGGCGATCGGCCACGACCTGCGCACCCCCATCACCCGGCTGCGGCTGCGCGCCGAGTTCCTGGAGGATGACGAGCAGCGCCGGCGGATGCTCAACGACCTCGACGAGATGGAGGCGATGGTCAACGCCACCCTGGACTTCGCCCGCGACGACGCGGCGGACGAGCCCTCGGTGCCGCTGGACCTCGCCGCGCTGTGCCGCACCGTGCTGGACGAGGCCGCCGACGCCCACCCCGAGCACGGCGACAGCATCGCCTATCACGGGCCGGAACGGCTGACGGTGCGCGGCCGGCCGCGGGCGCTGAAGCGGGCACTGGCCAACTTGGTGCAGAACGCCCTGAAATACGGCGGCGCGGCGCGGGTGCGGCTGGAAGCCCCGCGTCCCGGCCTGCCCGGCAGCCGTGGCGGGGCCGCGGTGCGCCTGGCGGTGGAGGATGACGGCCCCGGCGTGCCGGAGGAATCCCAGGAAGCGGTGTTCCAGCCCTTTCGCCGGCTGGAAACCAGCCGCAACCGGGAAACCGGCGGCACCGGCCTGGGCCTGCCCATCGCGCGCAACATCCTGCGCGCCCATGGCGGCGACGTGACGCTGAGCAACCTGGGCGGCGGCGGGCTGCGGGCACTGGTGACGCTGCCGGCCTGAGCCCGAGCGGGCCGTCGGAAGCAGCAGGCCGGGGGGAAGTATCCCCCCCGGGCCCCCCTCTATTTTCGGGAGTTTTCGGGTGCGCCATGGGTCACGGGCGCACCCGAAAACTCCCAAAAGAAAGAGGGGGACCGGGGGAGTTCACTCCCCCGGCCTTCCCTGTCTCGGCTCCGTGACGTCAGGCGTCGGTGGCCCGGCGAAGCGGCAGGGCGGGTTCCACCTCCGGCGGGCTGGGCAGGGCGCACCAATGCGTGGGCTCCCAGGCATCGGGCTTGCCGCGGTGGTCCGACCAGGCCTCGCCCAGCCAGGTCCGGCCGTCCCGGCTGGGGGTGAAGCCGCCGACCCGGCCCCAGAAGGTCACGGTGATCACGTCATCCACGGCGGACCAGCCCAGGAAGCGCGTGCCGTCCTTGGGCGCCGTCTCGATTCCCTGCCAACTCACGTCGCGTCGTTCCCCTCATGGGTGCCCAGGCTTTTGCCGGCAACCACAATTGACGGTTGCTTCGTGCTCCGCAAGTTCGTTCACAAAGTGGCGAGAACTTAACCCTGCCAGGGCAGGCGGAGCGGTTTCCGCCGGCATGCCCGGGGAGCAGCCCGGCCTCACCCGGGGCGGCGCAGCACGTCCAGGCGGTACAGGTCGTTGCGCGAATCCGAGACGGGCTGCAGCCCGGCCGCCGCTTGCAGGAAGCTGTTCACCGCCTCGTCGCCCACCAGCGGATAGGCGGGGTCGGTTTCTGGCAGCCAGTGCACCAGCACGCAGTCGCCCCCGGGCTGCAGCGCCTCCGTGGTCAGGGCGGCGAGGCGGCGGAGGTCGTCATGGCCGAAGTAGTAGAGCACCTCCGAGATCAGGATCAGGTCGAAGCGCCCTTGCGGCCATTGTTCCGGCACCCGCGCGGTGCGCACCTCCGCCCCTGGAAAATCCGTCACCCGCGACCGCGCTTGCACCACGGCCGCTTCCGCCGCGTCCAGCGATAGCAGCCGGTCGCAGCGCGGCGCCAGCATCGCCGTCAGCACGCCGATGGAGCAGCCGATCTCCAGCGCCGAGGCGTAGCGCGGCCGCGGCAAGGCTTCCAGCGTGGCGGCGTATTTCTCGTGCTCGTAGGGGTTGGTGGCGAAGTGGTAGGGGTCCGGGTTCTGCGCGTAGAGCTCGTCGAAGTAGCTGTCCGGCAGGGAGGCGGTGGGGCGGCTGCTCATGGCGTGGCTTCCAGGAAGATCTCGGTCGGGCGCAGCAGCACGGACAGCACCTCCGGCGAGAGCATGAAGCCTTCCGGGTCGTCGTCGATCAGCCGCGTGGTCTGGGAACGATGCGCGGCCACCGCCCGTTGCTTGGCCGGCAGCTGTTCCTCGATGGGCAGCTGCCCGCCCCGAGGCGGCCCCGGCAGCTGGCGCGGCGGCAGCGGGCCGATGGCGGGATACAGGTGCCGCCAGCCCCAGACGGGATAGAAGAATAGCCGGGTCGCCAGTTCCCGCGCCACCGCCTCGGCCATGGCCGCGGTGGCGACGTGGTCGGGATGCGGGTCCAGCCCCCAGGTGGACAGGATCGCCGCCGGCGCCGGGTCGCGCCGCGCCAGGTTGGCGATCGCTGCCACCGCCGCCTCGAAGCCCGGGCCGTCATGCGGCACGGCGCCGTCGGGCAGGCCCAGGAACACCAGGTGCTCCGGCCCCAGCCCCAGCTCGCGCAGCGCCGCCACGGTTTCCGCCTGCCGCAGCGCCCGCAGCCGCTCCGGCGGATGGCTGCGGGAATTGGGGTGGGAGGCGGCGCCGTCCGAGATCACCACCACCCGCACCGGCCGCCCCGCCGCGGCCAGCTGCGCCAGCAGGCCGCCGCAGCCCAGGGATTCGTCGTCGGGGTGGGGGGCCAGCACCAGCACCCCCTCGGCGCCGTCGCGGGGCGGAAACAGCGCCTCCAGTTCCAGCACCGGCAATTCTTCCGCGGCGCGCAGGAAATCCGCCGCGTCCACCATTCTCATGCCTCAGCTCCCCGTGGGATCGCCCCACTGGTCCCCCACGGGACGGGCCATCCCCAGGCCGAACGCGGCAGCGCTGCAAAGGGCACCGTCGGGAAAGGGCTGGCGCAGATAGGTCGCGAGGTCGCGGGCCATGCGCTCGATCGGGTTGGGGCTGAGAAAGGCGGGCAGCCCCACCGAGCGCTGCACCAGTTCCAGCACGTCCAGCGCCGCGCGCTCCACCGCGCCGCGCGCCAGGTTGACGTAGGCGACTACTTCCTCGGTCGGCCGGTCGCCGCCTTCCGCCACGGCGGCGGCGGACACCACCCAGAGCCGCGCGGTTTCCGCCGCCGTCAGCACGCTGCCCAGGCGCCCCTGCTGGTGCGCGTCGCCGCCGCGCCCGGTGCGGTTGAGGTGGGCGCGCAATGCCTCGGCCAGGGCTTCCAGCCCGCCCAGCTGCACCGCCAGGAAGCGCCAGGCGCCGCCGGAAAAGCCGGGCTGGCGGAGGTAGTCCCCCGGCTCGCCCAGCACCGCCTCCTGCCCCAGGGTGAGGCCGGTGAACTCCACCGTGCCGGTGCGGGACGGGCCCATGCCCGTGGGGGCCCAGTCCGACAGGTCGGCGCGGTCGGTGTCGCGCGGCAGCGGCACCAGCAGCATGCGCGGCGGGGCGCCCGCCGCCGTGGCGGTGACCAGGGCGCGTTCCACCAGCCCGGCGCCGGAACAGTAGATCTTGCGCCCGCGCAGCCGGAAGCGCGCGGGTTCCGCCGCGCCGTCCAGCGGGTCCAGGTGCAGCCCGGCCGGGTCGCCGCTGTTCCACACGCCGAACAGCCGCCCCGCCGCGCAGTCCGCCGCCGCCGTTTCGCGCTGTTCCGGCGTGCCGTACTCGGCCACCAGCCGCAGGGCGTTGACGTGGCCCTCCCACAGCCGGCCCAGCGGCAGGCTGGCGCGGCCCAGCAGGCGCAGCGCGTCGCGCAGCGCCGGGGCGGCCGCGGCCTCGTTGCCCCAGCCCAGCCCGCCCAGGTCGCGCGGCAGCGGGGCCTGCAGCAGGCCGGCCCGGTGCAGCGCTGCCACCGCCGCTTCCGGCTGTTCGTCGGACCGGTCCAGCGCCGCCGTTTCGGCCAACAGGGTCGGCAGCAGGTCGCGCAGCGCATCGAGGGTGCTGGCATGGCCGGGAACGGGCAGGGGGGAAAGGTGGTTCATGCCGGTCCGATCGCGTCTCAGAACAAGGGTCGGGCATCACATGGGCATGATGTCCAACTCGGTAACCCGGGCTTCCGGTGGTTGTTGCAGCGCAAAGAGCAGCGCTTCCGCCACGCTGGCCGGTTCCAGGAAGCGCTCGCCGCGCTCGCGCCGGGCGCGCTTGTCCGCCGCGTCGTCGGGACCGAAATCGGTCAGCGTGCCGCCCGGCAGCACGGAACAAACGCGGATGTTGTGCCGGTGCAGCTCCATCGACAGGGCCCGCATGAAGCCCAGCAGGCCCCATTTGCTGGCGACGTAGCCGGCCAGGCCCGGCATCGCCCCGCGGCTCAGCTCCGAACCCACGGCCAGCACGTGCCCGCCGCCGCGCGCCCGCAGGTGGGGAATGGCGGCGCGCACCAGCAGGAAGGTGCCGCCCAGGTTGACCTCCAGCATCCGGCACCAGTCGGCGTAGGCGAAATGCTCCACCTCCCCCACCAGGCCCAGCGCGGCATTGGCCAGCACCGCGTCCAGCCCGCCGCCCCATTCCGCCGCCCGCGCCGCGGCCTGCGCCACGAAAGCCTCGTCGGTGATGTCGCCGGGCAGTGCCAGGGCGCGGCCGCCGGCGGCCTCGATCCCGCGCACCACCTCCTCCAGCAGGGCCTCGCGGCGCGCCAGCAGCGCCACGGCCGCGCCCTCGCGCGCGAAGAGTTCCGCCGCGGCGCGGCCGATGCCGCTGCTCGCCCCGCTCAGCAGGATGGTCTTGCCCCTTAGCCGCATCGCCCTTGCTCCCTGCCGATGGCTGCTTGCTTCGGCAGTGTAGGGGGTGCTGCCTGGCCCCGGGAGGGAGAAGGAATTCTCCCTCCCGGACCCTCCCTCATCTTTTTTCGGGAGGCTGCCGCGGGCTGGGTGGGAGGGGCGGGCACTTCGCGCCCCCGGAAGCTTGTGATCTGGGCAGCGTGGGCGGACGGGGCCGTCGCCGGAGGGCGTGGCCCTCCGGCGCGCCGGACGTTTCAACGAAGACCGCGGCAGCACCCCGACAAAAGATGAGGGGGAGGGTCCGGGAGGGGAAGAATTCCTTCTCCCCCTCCTGGCACCACCAGCCGCATGGTGTTCAGGCCGGAACGTGCTGCGAGTAGTGCGCCACGAAGCGCGCGCAAACTTCCGTCAGCGCCTCGCACAGCGCGGCACCCGTCTCGGCCGAGCACAGGGTCGGGTCGCCGGCGCCGATGCCGTCGGGCGAGGTGGCGTCGTATTCCAGGGGCAGGTCCACCTCCACGCCCTCGAACTCGCCCTTGGCCCAGCCGGTCAGCGGGATGTCCAGGAAGGAGCCGCGCGGCGGGCGGGAGCCGGAGGCGGGGATCATGTCGTGGCGCACGAAGTCGGGGAACAGGTGCATCCCCAGGCTGGTCAGCGGGTCGGCGCCGTGCGAGCGGCTGCGCTTCACCACCTCCGGCCCGACGATCCTGGTCAGCAGCGGGTTGGCGATCTTCCACAGGTACAGGCTGGGCACCACGGTGCCCTTTTCCAGGAACAGCTTGCGCGTCACGTCGTAGACCGGGCCGACATTGCCGCCGTGGCCGTTGATGACGATCAGCCGGGTCTGGTCGTGCCGGATCAGGCTGCCGAGCATGTCGGCGATCACCGCGCGCAGCGTGTCCTGGCCGATGGCGATGCCGCCCGGCATGGCGCCGAAATAATCCGCGCCGCCGAAGGGCAGCACCGGCGCCACCAGGGTTTCCGTGCCGCGTTCCGTGGCGCGCAGCGCGATCAGCTCGGCCATCTTCTCGGCCAGCAGGTAGTCGCCCATCTGGGCGTGCGGGCCCTGTTCCTCGTGGCTGCCCATGGGCAGCAGGATCACCGGCTTGCGGGCCAGGATTTCCCGCGCCTCGTTGCCGGTCAGGCTGCCCATGTGGACCTTGGGCGTCGTGCTGGTCACCACGTCAGGAAAACTCCTCCGAAAGGATGGCGCGCGGCGCGGGGGCGTCGCGGCGAGAACAGGCAGCGCGCGGAACGGGCGCGGTCGCGTCGCGCGTGCCGCCGGGAGGTGGTGACCGGCCGGCGGTACGGTGGGCTTCCGTCACCGCCGCCGTCACGCAAGCTCCTCTGCCCGGATGCAGGCCACGGCGCGGGCTTCGCCGGCGGGGCGCAGTTCCGGCACGGCTTCGGCGCAGCGCGGCTGGGCATGTGCGCAGCGGGTGCGGAACACGCAGCCCGAGGGCGGGTCGGTGGGGCTGGGCGGGTCGCCGGGCAGGATGATGCGCTGCACGCGGCGGGCGGCGTCCAGCCGCGGCGTGGCCGAGAGCAGGGCGCGGGTATAGGGGTGCGAGGGCGCGGCGAAGACCGCCTCGGCCGGGCCGTTCTCCACCACCCGGCCAAGATACATCACCAGCACGCGGTCGCAGAGGTGCCGCACCACCGGCAGGTCGTGCGAGATGAACAGCAGTGCCAGCCCCAGCTCCCGCTGCAGCCCGGCCAGCAGTTGCACCACCTGCGCCTGGATGGACACGTCGAGCGCCGAGACCGGCTCGTCCGCCACCAGGAAGTCCGGGCCGGTGGCCAGGGCGCGCGCGATGCCGACGCGCTGGCGCTGCCCGCCGGAGAACTCGTGCGGAAAGCGCGCTGCGTGGCTGGGGTCCAGCCCGACCTGGGACAGCAGCGCCGCCACCCGCGCCGGGCGCGCGGCCGCCGGCAGCAGCCCGTGGATCGCCAGGCCGTCGGCGATCTGCGCCCCGACCCGGCGGCGCGGGTCCAGGCTGCCGTAGGGGTCCTGGAACACGATCTGCATCCGCCGCCGCAGCCGCCGCCATTCCGCGCGGGACGCGCCGGTCAGCGGCGCGCCGTCGAAGCGCACGGCCCCGGCGGTGGGCGGGATCAGCCCCAGCAGCAGCCGGCCCAGCGTGCTCTTGCCCGAGCCGCTCTCGCCCACCACGCCCACCGCCTCGCCGCGCCGCACCGACACGTCGAGGTCGCGCACGGCCTGCACCGGCGCGCGGCGGCGGAACATGCCGCCGGAGGAGAAGCTCTTGCTCAGCCCGCTGGCCTCCACCAGCGCACCCGCGGGGGGCGGTGCGCCCGTCGCGGCGGAGGCGGCACCGGCGACTTCCGGGCTCGCCGGCGGCGCGGCGGCGCTCACGCGGCGGCCTCGGCGCCGGTGGGTCGCAGCTCGGCCCAGCGGATGCAGCGCACGCTGCGGCCGGGACCCGCTTCCTCCAGCGGCGGCGGCCCCGCCTCGCAGGCCGGGCGGGCATGGGCGCAGCGCGGCGCGAAGCGGCAGCCCACGGGAAAGGCGAGGGGCGAGGGCACCACGCCGGGGATGCCGGTGGGCTCGTGGTCGCCTTCCGGCACGGCGGCCAGCAGGGCGCGCGTGTAGGGATGCAGCGGCGCGCCGAACACCGCCGCGACGTCGCCCTGTTCCACCACCTGGCCCGCGTACATCACCGTGACGCTGTCGGCGATCTCCGCCACCACGCCGAGGTTGTGGGTGATGAACACCAGCGCCGTGCCGGTCTCCCGCTGCAGGTCGGCCAGCAGGTCCAGGATCTGCGCCTGCACGGTGACGTCCAGCGCCGTGGTGGGTTCGTCCGCGATCAGCAGCTGCGGGCGGTTGGCCAGCGCCATGGCGATCATCACGCGCTGCCGCATGCCGCCGGACATTTCGTGCGGAAAGGCGCGCAGCCGGCGTTCCGGGTCGGCAATGCCGACGCGGCGGAACAGCGCCAGGGCGCGGGCGCGCGCTTCGGCGGCGGACACCCGCGCATGCGCCCGCACGGCTTCCGCCACCTGGTCGCCCACGCGGTGCACGGGGTTCAGGCTGCTCATCGGATCCTGGAACACCATCGCCATCGGCCCGCCGCGCAGCCGGCGCAGCGCCGGTTCCGGCAGGCGCAGGAGGTCGCGGCCGGCGAACCAGGCCGCGCCCGCCGCCACGCGCGCCGCCGGCGGTAGCAGGCCCATGACCGCCGTGGCCGTCACCGACTTGCCCGAGCCGCTCTCGCCCACGACCGCCAGCGTTTCCCCCGCGCGCACCCGCAGCGACACGTCCTGCACCGGGCGGATCGGGCCGCGGGGCGTGGCGATCTCCACCGTCAGGCCGCGCACCTCCAGCACCGTTTCCTCGCTCGCCGCGGGCGGCGGCAGCAGGCCGGGCAGCAAGCGGTCCACGGGGCGCAGCCGCACGCGGGCGCCGGGAGTCCGGGGATCCACCCAGTCGCGCAGCGCGTCGCACAGCAGGTTCATCGCCAGGATGGTCAGGCACAGCGCCAGGCAGGGCCAGAGCAGCAGCAGCGGCGCCTGGTCCATGGTGGTGCGCGCGCCGCGGATCATCAGCCCCCAGGAGGGCGAGGGCGGCACCACGCCCAGCCCCAGGAAGCTCAGCCCGCTTTCCAGCACCACGGCCGAGGCCACCGCCAGCGACAGCTGCACCAGCACCGGCCCGGCGATGTTGGGCAGCACCGTGCGCAGCAGGATGCGCCCCGTCGGCGCGCCCAGCGCCCGCACCGCCTCCACGTAGTCGTGGGAGCGGGCCGACAGCACCTCGGCGTAGGTGACGCGCACGAAGCCCGGCAGGTACAGCACGCTCAGCACCAGGATCAGCGTGCCCGCCCCCGGCCCCAGCAGCGTCACCACCAGCAGCGCCAGCAGCACCGGCGGGAAGCACAGCACCACGTCGGAGGTCCGCACCGCCAGGAACTCGCCGAAGCCGCGGAACCAGCCGCCCAGCAGCCCCAGCGTCGTGCCCACCACGCCCGCGATCGCCGCCGAAGCGAAGGCCACCGCCAGGCTGGTGCGCGCGCCCCAGACCAGCCGGCTGAACACGTCGCGCCCGAACTCGTCCCGCCCCAGCGGCGAGCCCGCCATCGTTCCCGTCAGCCGCCGCCCGATGTCCTGCCGCACCGGGTCCGGCAGGCCCAGCACCGGCGCCAGCACCGCCAGCAGCACGATGACCGCCACGATCGCGCCGGGGATCGCGAGGCGTTTCATGGCGTTGCGCCCGTGGCTCGCAGGGGGCTCTGCCCCCTGCACCCCCGCCGGGGACCTAGGAGGTCCCCGGACCCCGCCGTGAGTTGGCTCTGTGTGGGGAGTGTGTCACTTCGCGGGCGTAGCCGCCGCGAAGTGACACACTCCCCACACAGAGCCAAACTTTTACGAATGGGAGGTCCAGGAACATCAGGTTCCTGGCAGGGGAGCGCGAGGGGGCAGAGCCCCCTCGTGGGCCACGAGCGCAACGCCTCGCTCACGCCGCGCGGACCCGCGGGTCGAGGGCGGCGTAGAGCAGGTCCATGGCGAGGTTGATCAGCAGGAACAGGGCGGAGATCACCAGCACGATGCCGACCACCATCGGGTAGTCGCGCGCTTCCACCGCGCGCAGCAGCGGCGTGCTGAGGCCGGGCCAGTTGAAGACGTATTCCACCAGCACCGTGCCACCCAGCAGCGTGCCCATGTGCAGGCCCAGCACGGTCAGCACAGGGGTCAGCGCGTTGCGCACGACGTGGTGCACCAGCACGCGGCGCGGCGTCAGCCCCTTGGCGTGGGCGGTGCGCACGAAGTCGCGGCTCAGCGCGTCCAGCACGGAAGCCCGCGTCATGCGGAACACCACTGCGGACAGGCCCTTGGCGATGGCCAGCGCCGGCAGCGCCAGCAGCGTCAGGTGCTGGCCGGGGTTCTGCGCCAGGGCGACGTAGCCGCCCGCCGGCATCCAGCGCAGCTGCAGGGCCAGCACCAGCACCAGCAGCGTGCCCACCACGAAGACCGGCACCGCCAGCAGCAGCGCCGCGAGGCCGGAAGCCACGCGGTCGAACACCCCGCCGCGATGCAGGGCCGCGTAGGTGCCGGCGGGCAGGGCGATGGCCACGGCGATCAGCGTGCCGGCCAGGATCAGTTCCAGTGTGCGCGGCAGGCGCAGCGCGATCTCGTCCAGCACGGGGTATTCGTCCACCAGCGAGGTGCCGAGGTCGCCGCGTACCACGCCGCCGAGGAAATCGCCGTACTGCACCAGGATCGGGCGGTTCAGCCCGAGCCGCTCGCGCAGCTCCTCGACGATGGCGGGATCGGGGGCGATGCCGCTGCCCGACAGCAGCAGCTCCGCCGGGTCGCCGGGCACCAGGTGCAGCGCCATGAACACGATGGTCGCCACCACCCACACCAGCAGCAGCGACACCCCGATCCGGCGCAGCAGCCAGCGCATCAGCGGATCGACACGTATTCCAGCATCGCGCCGGAGGAGGTGGTCAGCGCGCCGGGCAGGTTGGTGAAGCCTTCCACCTTCCTGTCGAAGCCGTAGCCCTGCGAGCGCCAGGCGAGGCCCACCAGCGGCACCTCCTCCAACGCCGCGCGCTGCATGTCCTTGTAGATCTCCACGCGCTTGGCCTGATCGAACTCCGCCCGGCCGCGCGCCAGGGCGGCGGTGGTGCGCGGCGCCGAGAGCCGGAAGGAGCGGCTGAAGGTCGGCGACAGGCTGGGGTCCATGATCACCGTCAGCCCGTCGGGGTCGTTGTTCTCGGCGGACACGCCGTGGATGGCGATCTCGTACTGGCCGTTGGTGCCCATGGTGGTGCGGGTGGACCAGTCCGGCAGCCGCAGCTCGCACTGGATGCCCACGGCCGCGAGGTGCTGCTGCACCACCTCCGCCGTGTCCTTGTGCATGCCGAACTGCGCGGTGGCCAGCATCACCGTGCTGAAGCCGTTGGGCACGCCCGCTTCCGCCAGCAGCGCCTTGGAACGCGCCGGGTCGTAGTTCCAGCCGCGCGCCAGCTCCGCATCGTACCAGGGCGTGCCTTCCACGATGGGCACGCCTTCCAGCGGCTTGCCGCGGCCGAAGAAGGCGGCCTTGACGATGTCCTCGCGCTTCACGGCGTGCGCCACGGCGCGGCGGACGCGGGCGTCGGTGAAGGGGCCGCGGGCACCGTTGAACAGGATGTCCATGAAGGGGCCTTCCACGGCGTCCAGCTTCAGCCGCGGATCGGCCTCCACCGCGTCCATGGACTGCCAGGGCACGTACTCGATCATGTCCACGTCGCCCGACTGCAGCGCCGCGGCGCGCAGGTTCTCGTCGGCGTAGACGATGAACTTGATGCCCTGCAGCTTCGGGTGGCCGGGCTTCCAGTAGCGGTCGAAACGCACGAGGTCGAGCGAGGTGCCGCGCTCCTGGCCCGTCAGCCGGAAGGGGCCGGCGCCGACCGGTGCGTTGGCCGGCGACTTCCGCCAGATGATCGACATGTTGTAGTTGGCGAACCAGGTCGGCAACGTCACCAGCGGCTCCTTGGTGACGAAGCGCACGGTCTGCGGGTCGGGGATCTCGATCCGCTCCACCGCCTGGAACTGGCCGCGCATATAGGCGGTGGAACGTTCGCCGGCGATCTGCTCGATCGTCCACTTCACGTCCTCGGCCGTCACTTCCTCGCCGTTGTGGAACAGCACGCCCCGGCGCAGCTTGAACACCCAGGCGCCGTCCGCCTCGCGCGACCAGGACTCCGCGATCTCGCCCTGCAGCTCGCCCTTGCTGTTGTAGCTCACCAGCGAACGGTGGATCAGCATCTTCACCGTGCCGGCGGACGCGCCGGTGCTGACCCAGGGCTGCAGGTTGGGCGGAAAGGCCGAGAGCCCGTAGCGCAGCACGCCCGGCTGCGCCTGCGCCCGCGCGGGGTGCCGCAGCGCCGGCAGCAAGGCGCCGGCACCGAGCAGGGCGCCCAGTAGCGGGCGGCGTCGCGTGGGCAGGGTCATGCGCGAACACTCCGGGAAAGGGGTGGGCGGGACGGGGGTGTGCCGGAACCTCGCCGCAGGCGCCTGGCCCGGGCGGGCTGCGCGCCGCCACGGCCCGCCGCATGCGAAGCAAGGCCGGGGGCGGGCAGCGACGAGGCGGTCACGGCAACACCTCCTGATCTCCGGCGAAGGGTGGCGAGGCTGTCATGCCGACCGGAGGGCTGCAAGGCGTGTGCCGGCGGGCGGGGCAGCGGCGCGGCGGCAAACCTGCCGTCCCGCCACCCGTTGCTGGTGGGGCGCCCCGGCGCGCGGTGTGGAACAGGGAAGAACCGGCATGGACGAGACGATGCTGCGCCACGCGCGCCACCGGGTGAATGGGGTGGAACTGGCGGCTGTGGAGGCCGGGCCGCACGACGGGCCGCTGGCCATCCTGCTGCACGGCTTCCCGGATTTCTGGTGGGGCTGGCGGCACCAGATCGGCCCGCTCGCCGCCGCAGGGTATCGCGTGCTGGTGCCGGACCAGCGCGGCTACAACACCAGCAGCAAGCCCTTCGGCATCAGCCAGTACCGGCTCGACGCGCTGGTGGGGGATGTGGTTGGCCTGGCCGATGCGCTCGGCCACGAACGCTTCCGGCTGGTCGGGCACGACTGGGGCGGCATCGTCGCCTGGGGCACCGCCCTGCGTCATCCCGGTCGGGTCGAGCGGCTGGCGGTGATCGACGCGCCGCACCCGCAGGTCTGGAGCACGGTGGCGCTGCGGCACCCCACCCAGGCGCTGCGCAGCACCTATGTCGCGCTGTTCCAGCTGCCCTTCTTTCCCGAGATGCTGCTGCGCGCCGGTGGCTTCGCCGCCCTGTCCCGCGCCCTGAGCGGCAGCGCCCGCCCCGGCATGTTCAGCCCCGACGACCTGGAACGCTATCGCCGGGCCTGGTCGCAGCCCCGCGCGCTGACCGCCATGCTGAACTGGTACCGCGCCCTGCGCTTCCCCGCTCCCGGCCTGCCGTCACGGGTGCGGCCGCCGGCGCTGGTGATCTGGGGCGGCCGCGACAGCTTCCTGGAACCGGCCATGTTCCGCGCCAGCCTCGCCCTGTGCGACCGCGGCGAGAGCCTGTTCCTGGAGCACGCCACCCACTGGGTGCACCTGGAAGAAGCGGCCACCGTCAACGCCGCGCTGCGCCGCTTCCTGGGGCCGGCCTGATCGGGGCTCGGTTTGCGCCGGGGTTTGCTGACGTTGGCCAGGGGCGCTGCCCCTGGGCCCCGCCGGGGAGTTTAAACTCCCCGGACCCCACGATGAGCGCTCCGCGAGGAGGGGCTTACGACCAGCGTTCCGCCAAGGGCCTGACCTGTCCCGAAGCCCCTCCTCGCGGAGCGCCAAATGAGGTCGAGGAGCCTAAGCTCCTCGCGGGGGCTCCAAGGGGGCAGCGCCCCTGGCCAACGTCAGCAAACCCCGGCGCAACCGAGCCCCGATTAGGCCTGCTTCAGTTCGATCAGGGAGCGGCGGACCTTGCGGCCGCGTTCGATGCGGTCCTCGATGAATTCCGCCTCGCCGCGGCGGACGGCGCGGCCCAGGGCCTGGGCGTCCTCGGTGAAGCGCGCCAGCATTTCCAGCAGCGCCTCGCGGTTGTTTAGGAAAATGTCGCGCCACATCGACACATCCGAGGCGGCGATGCGCGTGAAGTCGCGGAAGCCCGAAGCGGCGAAGCGCAGCACGCCTTCGGGCGTTTCCTGCGCTAGGTCGTCCGCCGTGGAGCAGATGGTGAAGGCGATCAGGTGCGGCAGGTGCGACACGATGGCCACTACCTTGTCGTGGGTGGCGGCGTCCATGCGCTCCAGCAGGGAACCGGCGCGGCGCCACAGCTCGGCGACCTTGTCCACCGCGGCGGGGTCGGCGCCGGGCGGCGGCGTCAGGATGCACCAGCGGCCCTGGAACAGGGCGGAGAAGCCGGAATCCGGACCCGAATGTTCCGTGCCCGCCATGGGGTGGGACGGCACCAGTGACACGCCGTCAGGCAGCAGCGGCAGCAGGTCGCGCAGCACGCTGCCCTTGGTGCTGCCCACGTCGCTGAGGATGCAGCCGGGGGCGAGGTGGGGCGCGATCTCGCGCATCACCCCGGCATAGGCGCCCACGGGGATGCACAGGATCACGCCGTCGCAGCCCTGCACGGCGCGGGCGGGGTCGGCTTCCACCACGTCGGCCAGGTCCAGCTCGCGCACCCGCGCCAGCGTGGCCTCGGTCTTGGCGCTGACCACCAGAGTGCGGGCGATGTCGCCGCGCTCGCGCGCCAGACGGGCGATGGAGGAGCCGATCAGGCCGACCCCGATCAGGCACAGCCGCTCGAACAATACGGGGCCGCGCGGCGCGGCGCCGGAGGCTGGCCCGGTGGCCTCGACGAGGTCAGCCATGGGCCGCTTCGGCGACCGGGTGCGCCTCGGTGGTGGCGGGGTTGCCCTGCGCGAAGGCGGAGAGGGCGTCCACCACCATTTCGCATTCCTCGCCGGTGCCGACGGTGATGCGCAGGCAGCGCGGCAGGCCGTAGCCGCCCATGGCGCGCACGATCAGCCCGCGGGAGCGCAGGTGCGCGTCGGCGGCGGCGGCGCGCTCGGGCGAGCCGAAATCGGCCAGCACGAAATTGCCCTGGCTGGGCTGCACGCGGATGCCCGCGGCTTCCAACCCGGCGGAAAGCCTGGCGCGCCATTCCGTGTTGTGCGCCACGCTCTTCTCGATCCAGCCCGGTTCAGACAGCGCGGCGATGCCAGCGGCCATGACGGCGCTGTTGAGGTTGAAGGGGCCGCGCACGCGGTTCAGCACGTCCACCACCGCCGGCGACGCGTAGGCCCAGCCCAGCCGCATCCCGCCCAGGCCGTAGATCTTGGAGAAGGTGCGCGTCATCACCGTGTTGCCGGGGCTGCTGTCCACCAGCCTGGCGCCGGCGTCGTAGCCGGGATCGGTGACGTATTCGGCGTAGGCGCTGTCCAGCACCAGCAGCACGTTGTCGGGCAGCTCGCGCCGCAGCCGCGCCAGCTCGGCCTGCGACATCAGCGAGCCGGTGGGGTTGTTGGGGTTGGCCAGGAACATCAGCCGCGTGCGCGGGCCCACCGCGGCGAGCAGCGCGTCCACCTCGGTGACGAGGTTGGGCTCGGGCACCTTGATGATGCGGCAGCCGGCCCAGGTGCCGGTCAGCTCGTACATCTGGAAGCCGTAGGCGGACATGATCAGCTCGGTGCCCTCGCCGCCATAGGCAAGGATCAGCATGGCCAGCAGCTCGTCCGAGCCGTTGCCGCAGACGATGCGCTCGGGGTCCAGGCCGAAGCGCTGGCCGATCGCCGTGCGCAGCGCCGTGGCGCCGCCATCGGGGTAGCGGTGCGCGCCCAGCGCGGCTTCCGTGATCGCGGCGACCGCCGAGGGCGGCGGGCCGAAGGCGCCCTCGTTGGAGGACAGCTTCACGATCCGGTTCACGCCGGGGATCTTGGACTCGCCGCCCTTGTAGGGCTCGACCGCGAAAATGGAGGGGCGGGGCGTCACGGGCATGGGGGAAGCATCTCCGGCTCGGCAAAGGCGCCCAGCACCTCGGCGCGCAGGGTGGACAGCCGTGGGTCGCCCGGCTCGACGAAGCCCGCCACCTCCGCCAGGGCGGCGCCCTGGGGTGAGGGCGAGCCGCCATGCGGGGCGGCGCCGCGCTGCAGGATCAGGCGCAGCGGCGCCAAGCCCGCCGCGGACAGGGCCGCGATCAGCCCGTCGCGCGACAGCGCCGGGCCGTGTTCCAGCCGCAGCAGGGAGCGGTCGCGCCCGGTGGGGTCCGGGGCGCCGGCGGAGATGGCCAGCGCCGCCGGGCCGCGTCCGCCGGGGGCCACCAGGAAGGGCAGGGCCGCCACCACGCGCAGCCGCGGCGCGTCGAGCGAGGGCCACCAGGCTGCCCCCGGCGCCTCGCCGTCCTCGGGCGCGCCCAGCACGGCCACCGCCGCTTCCCCCGCCGACAGCGCGGCCAGCGCGCGGGCCGGGGTGGCGTGGACGCGCAGCGGCGTGTCCAGGCCGAAATGCGCCCGGGCCAGCGCCAGCACCGGGCTGTCCGGCTGCGCTGCCTGCACGGCGACGGAAAAGCCGCCCTGCTGCGCCAGGGAGGCCGCGATGATCTCCCGCCACACCCGCAGCAGCGTGCCGGGCGGCAGGGGGCCGCCGTGGCGCGCCAGCAGCCGGCGCAGGATCAGCGCCTCGCGCCCCGGGCGGAAGGAGCCGCCCGACCCCGCCTTGATCCGCGCGGCGGCCATGCGCCCGGTGATCGCGGCGCGGCGCATCAGCAGGTCGTGCAGCGCGTCGTCCACCGCGTCGATCTCCGCCCGCAGGGCGGCGAGGTCCGGGGGCGGGGCGTCGGAAGGGGGGGGGTCGGACATGGCGGGCGATCCCCCTTAGAGCGCCCGCCGGTTCGCGCCAAGGCTGCGCGCCCGCCGGCCGGGGCGGGTCAGGGCCGCAGGCGCCACACCGTGACCTCGCGCCGGTCGCGGTCTTCCAGCTCGCGCGTCACGGGAACGCTGAAGCGGTGCAGGGCCTCCAGGCCGTCGCGCGGCAGGTAGGCGCGGCCGGGATCGGCGATCCAGACCTCCGCCCCGCCCGCGGCCAGGGCGCGCAGCCAGGGCAGGATGTGGCCGGTCATCGGCGCCTCGTAGCAGACGTCGCCGGCCAGGATCAGGTCCCAGCGCCCGGGCTGCCCCACCGCGTCGTCGCCCAGCACCCGCACCGCGGCGCCGTTGTGCCGGGCATTCAGCCGGATGGCGGCGCAGGCCAGCGGGTCGATCTCCGCCGCCTCGACGTCGGCGGCGCCGGCCCGGGCGCAGGCGATGGCGGCCAGCCCGCCGCCGGCGGCGAAGTCCAGCACCCGCTTGCCGGCCGCGGCGGCCGGCGCATCCAGCAGCCGCCGCGCCAGGGCCTGGCTGCCCGGCCAGGCGAAGGCCCAGAAGGGCGGTTCCACCCCTTCGGCGCGCAGCCAGTCCTCCGTCGCCTGCCAGATCGGGGTGATGGCGGTGGCGAGGTACAGCTCCACCTCCGGCACCAGCGCGGGGCGCGCCAGGGCGGTGTGCGCGGCCACGAAGGCTTCCGCCTCGGCGTCGCTGCGCGGGAGTGCCCCGCTCACAGCCGGCCCAGCAGCAAGGCCAGCGCCACGGCCAGCCCGACCTCGCGGTTGGACCTGAACAGCGTCAGGCACAGTTCGGGATCGTCCATGCGGAAGCGCAGCACCTGCCGCAGCAGCAGCGCCGCCGGCAGCAGCAGGGCCGGCAGGAACGGCCAGCCCAGCCCGCCCAGCCATCCCGCGGCCGCCAGCAGCGCCAGCATCCCGGCATACACCGCGGCCAGGAAGGGCCGCGTCCGCTCCCCCAGCGCCAGGGCGGAGGAGCGCACGCCGACGATGGCGTCGTCCTCGCGGTCCTGGTGCGCGTAGATCGTGTCGTAGCCCAGGATCCACAGCAGCCCCGCCGCCCAGAGCAGCAGCCCCGGCGCGGCGATGTCCCCCGTGGCCGCCACCCAGCCCATCGGCGCCGCCCAGGAGAACACCACCCCCAGCGCCGCCTGCGGCCAGTCCGTCACCCGCTTGGCCAGGGGATAGAGCGCGATCGGCACGATCGACAGCACCCCCCACAGCACCGCCGCGCGGTTCAGCTGCAGCAGCACCAGCAGCCCGACGGCGCAGAGCGCCGCCAGCCAGACCAGCGCGCCGCGCGGCGTCACCGCGCCCGAGGCCAGCGGCCGCCCGGCGGTGCGCGTCACCTGCCGGTCCAGGTCGCGGTCCCACAGGTCGTTCACCACGCAGCCGGCGCCGCGCATGGCCACCGCGCCGACCGCGAACAGCAGGGTGAGCCGCAGCCCGGTTTCCCAGTCCGGCGCCGCGATTGCGAAGGCCCAGGGCCCGGGCAGGAACAGCAGCCAGGAGCCGATCGGCCGGTCCAGCCGCGCCAACAGGGCGAAGGGCCGCAGCGTGGCGGGCAGGCGCGCCACCCAGCCGCCGCTGCGGATATCCGTGTGCCCGTCCATGCGCGCCCTTTCCCCGTGTCGCCCAGCCGTGCCCGCAGCCCGGACCACCGCGGCCGTGCGCCCCGCGGGGGCCGCCCGCGCCGTTTTCCCCCCTGGGGTCCGCCGCCACGGGCAGCGGGCTCGGGAAGCGCCGCCGGGCGCGCCGTGCTACCACCCCGCACCGCCGCTGTCCCGCCACCCCTGCACCGCCCCGGCCCATGACCATTCCCCGACTCTTCACCGAGCACGACCTGCGCGAGGGCGCGGAGATCGAGGCCCTGCCCGGCCAGGGCCGCTACCTCGGCCAGGTGCTGCGCCGCGGCCCCGGCGACCCCGTGCTGCTGTTCAACGGCCGCGACGGCGAGTTCGCCGCCGAGGTCGCGGCCGTGCGCAAGGACCAGGCGCGCTTCCGCCTTGGGCACCGGACGCGCCCGCAGCCCGCCCCCGGCGGCCCGCGCCTGCTGCTCGCCGCCCTGAAGCGCGAGGCGATGGAATGGACGGTGGAAAAGGCCACCGAGCTGGGCGTCGCCGCCATCCTGCCGGTGCTGGCCACCCGCTGCGTCGCCACCGCCGCCAACCTGTCCCGCCTGGAGCTGGTGGCGCGGGAAGCGGCCGAGCAGTGCGAGCGCCTCGACCTGCCCGCCCTGTCCGAAGCCGCGCCGCTGCATGCCGCGCTGGACCGCTGGGCGCGCGAGGGAGAGGGGCACCCGCCGCCGGTGTTCCTGGCCGCCGAGCGCGGCGCCGCCCCCGGCCTCGCCCAGGCCCTGGCCGCGCATCCCGCCCCCGCCGGTGCCGGGTTGCTGATCGGCCCCGAAGGCGGCTTCACGGGGGCGGAGCTTGACGCCCTGCGGCGCCGTCCCTTTGTTGTGCCCGTCGCCCTCGGGCCGCGAATCTTGCGGGCCGAAACGGCGGCGGTGTCGGGGCTGGCGGTTCTGCAGGCCTGCTGCGGCGACTGGGCCGGCAGCCGGGCCTGAGAAGCCGCCTTTCCGCGAAGCCGTTTGAACCCATCCCCCCGGGGATCGCGCGAACCCCCCGCGCGGTGCCCGAGCCTTCCGGGGGCCGCAGCCACGCGGCCCGCGAGCACCCCCCGCGAACCGCCCCGGCGCGGCTTTCGCGCGCATCACGGAACCCGACGCATGTCCAATCCCGGCGACGCCGATCCGACGCCGATCCGCGACCTGCGCCAGCTCGCGGAATGGTTCGCCGCCGGCTCCAAGCCGCGCGACGCCTGGCGCGTCGGCACGGAGCACGAGAAGTTCGGCTTCCGCCGCAGCGACCTGCGCGCGCCGGAATACCAGCCGGACACGCCCGGCGAGAGCGGCATCCGCGCCATCCTGGAAGGGCTGGCCGCCAAGGGCTGGGAGCCCATCCTGGACCGCGGCAACCCGATCGGCCTGACCCGCAACGGCGCCTCCGTGTCGCTGGAGCCGGGCGGGCAGTTCGAGCTGAGCGGCGCGCCGCTGGCCGACCTGCACCAGGTAGAGGCCGAGCTGGCCGACCACCTGCGCGACACCGCCGCCGTGGCGGGGCCGCTGGGCATCGCCTTCGCGCCGCTGGGCTTCCACCCGCTGGCCCGGCGCGAGGACATGCCCTGGATGCCCAAGCAGCGCTACGCGATCATGCGCGACTACATGCCGCGCGTGGGCGAGATGGGCCTCGACATGATGCTGCGCACCTGCACCGTGCAGTGCAACCTTGACTTCGGCGACGAGGCCGACATGGTCGAGAAGCTGCGCCTCAGCCTGAGCCTGCAGTCCCTGGCCACCGCGCTCTGGGCCAATTCCCCCTTCCGGGAAGGGCAGGACACCGGCTTCCAGACCCTGCGCGGCGACGTGTGGAGCAAGACCGACCCCGACCGCACCGGCATCCCGGCGGTGGTGTTCGAGGAAGGCTTCGGCTTCGAGCGCTTCGTCGGCCACGTGCTGGACGTGCCGATGTACTTCGTGATGCGCGACGGCGCCTTCGTGGACGCCACCGGGGTGAGCTTCCGGCACTTCATGGCGCATGGCCTGCCCGGCCGCCCGGAAATCCACGCCACGGTGGGCGATTGGGCCGACCACGTCACCACCGTGTTCACCGATGTCCGCCTCAAGCGTTTCCTGGAAATGCGCGGTTCCGATGTCGGGTCGCCGGCCATGATGGTGGCGCAGCCCGCCTTCTGGGTCGGGCTGCTCTACGACGACGCGGCGCAGAAGGCCGGGCTGGAACTGGTGCGGGGCTGGGACATCGAATCCCTGCGGGCCCTGCGCGCCGCCGTGCCCCGCCAGGGGCTGGAGGCCAGGATCGCCGGCCGCGAGCTGCGCGAGGTGGCGCGCGACGCCCTGGCCATCGCGCGCGGCGGGTTGCGCGCCCGCGGCCAGGGGGAGGAGCGCTTCCTCGATCCGCTGGACGCCATTGCCGAGAGCGGCATCACCCAGGCCTCCCACTGGCGCCAGCGCCTCCACACCGCCTGGGGCGGCGACGTGTCGCGCATCTTCGCCGAAGCCGAGGTCTAAGGCCTTCGCTCCGGGTTGGTGGAACAGGGTGGTCCGGGGGGAAGTATCCCCCCGGACCCCCTTCTATTTTCGGGAGTCTTGGGGCGCGCCCGTGGCCACCGGGGCCCCTTTCACTCCCGAAAAAAGGAGGGGGACCGGGGGAGTTCACTCCCCCGGCCTTCTGCCCCATCCGGTCAGGACATCAGCCCGAAGGCGCGGGCGACGGCGGTATCGTTGCGGGCACGTTCCGCCCTAAGCTCCCCGGCGGGGGCCGCGATGCGACCAGGCGCACCCCCGCGAGCCACAGAATCCGCCACGGGCCCAGCGGCCCGGCAAAGGGGCGGGCGAGGGGGAGATGGAACGGATGCGGACACCGCGGATGACGCGTCGAGCGGCCCTGGCCGTGGCGGGGCTGGGCCTCGGCCGGCCCTTTATCGGCTCGGCCCATGCGCAGGAGGGCTGGCCGGCGCGGGTCAACCTCCTGGTGGGCTTCGCGCCGGGGGGCTTCGCGGACAGCTTCGCGCGCCTTCTCGCCAACCGGTTGACCGAGCGGCTGGGCCGCACCGTGACGGTGGAGAACCGAGCCGGCGCCGGCGGCAACATCGCGGCGGGGGCGGCGGCGGCGGGGCCGGCCGACGGGTCCGTGCTGCTGGTCACCACCACCGCGCTGGCGGTGAACCCGGCCCTGTATGCCGGGCGGTTGGGCTATGCCATGGACCAGCTGCTGCCCGTGGCGATCCCCGCCGCCCTGCCGGAGCTGCTGGCGACGCATCCCAGCCGTCCCTCCGCCAACCTGGCCGAATACCTGGACTGGGCCCGCAAGCAGCCGGAGATCACCCTGGCCAGCGGCGGCGTCGGCACCGGGTCGCACATCACGGCGGAATACTTCTTCCGCCAGCTCGCGGGCGTGCGTGCCATCCACGTGCCCTATCGCGGCGGCGCCCCCGCCGTGCAAGCGGCCATGAACGGCGAGGTGGATGCCGTGGGAAGCTCGCTGCAAGGCGTTTCGCAGGTGCAGACGGGCGCGCTGCGCGGCCTGGCCGTGGCCAGCGCCGCCCGCAACCCGTTGCTGCCCGACGTGCCGACCTACGAGGAAGCGGGCTTTCCGGACTTCCAGGCCTCCTCCTGGGTGGGCGTGTTCCAGCCCGCCCGCGCCGGCAAGGCCCTGGCCGCCCGGCTGAGCGTGGAGGTCAACGCCGCCATGACCGACCCCGCCCTGGCCGAGCCGCTGCGCCGCCAGGGCCACGACATCACCCTGCGCGACTTCGAGGCCACCCGCGCCTTCCTGGACGCCGAACTCGACCGCTGGGGCAGCATGGTCCGCACCATCGGCGCCACCGCGGCGGACTGATCCCGGCCGGGTGTGCTGGGGTTTCGCCTCGGGGTGGTTGGTCTGGGTGGCCCAGACCGTGGCCAGGGGCGCTGCCCCTGGACCCCGCCGGGGAGTTACGAACTCCCCGGACCCCGCGTTGAGTGCCTCCGGCGGGGGCGGGATGGCTGACGGTAGTCATTGAGGACCGCGTTGTCCGACCCGCCCCCGCCGGAGGCACTCATGAGGTCGAGGAGCCTAAGCTCCTCGCGGGGGCTCCAAGGGGGCAGAGCCCCCTTGGCCGCGGCTTGAACATCCAGGACCAACCACCCCGAGGCGAAACTCCGGCACCCGACCGCGATCAGTCCGTCAGCAGGCGCACGGGGACTGACTTGGCGGCGGGGGTCTTGCTTTCCTCGGCGTGGTGCCAGACCGGCACCAGCGGGTTGCATTCGGGGTAGTAGCCGCCGACGCAGCCGCGCGGGATGCTGTAGGCGGTGACGCGGAAGCCCTTCACCTCGCGGGTGATGCCGTCATCGGCCACGGTGGACAGGCCGACCTCCTGGCCGTCGGACAGGCCGGCGGCGGCGATGTCCTCGGGGTGCATGAACAGCACCATGCGGGTGCCCTGCACGCCGCGGAAACGGTCATGGTAGCCGTAGATGGTGGTGTTGAACTGGTCGTTGGAGCGCAGCGTCACCAGGCGGAACTGGCCGGGGGCGTCGGCGAAGCCGGTGGCGCGCAGGGCCTTGGGGATGCGGAACTCCGCCTTGCCGCTGCCGGTCTTCCAGACGCGTTGGCGGGCGGGCACGGGGCGGTGGAAGCCGCCGGGCACGGCCATGCGCGCGTTGTAGCCGCGGAAATCCTCGGGATAGGTTTCCTCGATGCTGTCGCGGATGCGGCTGTAGTTGGCCACCCAGCCGTCCCAGTCGACGCGCGGGTTGGGCGGCAGGGTTGCTTTGGCGAGGCCCGCGACGATGCTGGGCTCGGTCAGCAGGTCCGGGCTGGCGGGCTCCACCTTGCCGAAGGAGGCGTGGATGCAGGCGGTGCTGTCTTCCATGCTCACGGTCTGATCGCCGCTGGCCTGCGGGTCGCGCTCGATGCGGCTGGTGGTGGGCAGGAGATAGGCGACCTCGCCGGGGATGAGGTGCGTGCGGTTCAGCTTGGTGGCGATGTTCACCGTCAGCCGCAGCTTCGCCCAGGCCGGCTCCATGCGGTGGGTGTCAGGGATGGCGCGCAGGAAGTTGCCGCCCAGGGACAGGAAGGCGCGGACCTCGCCCTTCAGGATGGCCTGCGAGGCGTCCACCGTGTTGAGCCCCTTCTTGCGCGGCGGCTGGAAGCCGTACTGCGCGGCCAGGCGGTCCAGCGGCACCAACTCCGGCTTCTCGGAGATGCCGACGGTGCGCTGGCCCTGCACGTTGGAATGGCCGCGCACCGGGCACATGCCGGCGCCCGGCTTGCCGATGTTGCCACGCAGCAGCATCAGGGCGACCAGCATGTGCAGGTTGGTTTCGCCACCCACGTGCTGCGTCAGCCCCATGCCGTAAACCGCGATCACCGCCCGCGCGCCGGCGTAGAGGCGGGCCGCGTCTTCCAGCGCCGTGCGGGACAGGCCGGATTCGCGCTCGATCTCCTCCCAGGTGGTGGCGCGGGCGGTGGCGGCGAACTCCTCGAATCCCGTGGTGTGTTCGGCGATGAAGGCGTGGTCGAGGACGGGGGCGCCGCCTTCGGCGCGGGCGCGGTCATCAGCCTCGATCAGCCATTTGCACAGGCCCATGATGGCGGCGATGTCGCCGCCGGCCTTGACCTGGTGGTACTGCTCGCTGATGCGGGTTTCCGCGCCGGTGGCCATCTCCACCGGGTCCTGCGGGTTGGTGAAGCGTTCCCAGCCGCGCTCGCGCAGGGGGTTGAAGGACACCACCCGCGCGCCGCGGCGCACCGCTTCCTGCAGCTGGTGCAGCATGCGCGGGCTGTTCACGCCGACATTCTGCCCGAAGGAGAAGATGCAGTCGGTCTTGTCGAAATCCGCCAGCGTCACGGTGCCGACGGGCGAGCCGATCACCTCCTTCAGCGCCACCGAGGTCGTCTCGTGGCACATGTTGGAACTGTCGGGCAGGTTGTTGGTGCCGTAGAGCCGCGCCAGCAGCGCGTACATGTACGACGTCTCGTTGGACGCGCGGCCGGAGGTGTAGAACACCACCGAGTCCGGATCGAGCGCCTTGAGTTCCCGCCCGATGGCGGCGAAGGCCTCGGCCCAGGACACCGGCACGTAGCGGTCGGTGGCGCGGTCGTAGCGCAGCGGATGCGTCAGGCGGCCGTGCTGTTCCAGGTCGTGATCGCGCCAGCTCCGCAGTTCCGTCAGCGTGTGCCGCGCGAAGAACTCCACCGGTGTGCGCAGGCTGGTCAGGTCCCAGGCGGTGGCCTTGGCGCCGTTCTCGCAGAACTCGAAGGGGTGCGGCTGCGCCGGCTTGGCCCAGGCGCAGGACACGCACATGAAGCCGTCGGCCTTGTTCTGGCGCACCAGTTCGCGCGCCGTGGCCGGGCGCACCTTCTCGCGCAGCAGGATCTCGCCGAGCGATTTGGCGGAGCCCCAGCCCCCGGCGGGGCCTTCGTAGGGCTCGATCTTCACGTCGCCGTCCATGCCGTCCTGTCCCCCGGGCCGCAACGCGGCCGAACCCCGTTGCGGCAAGCTACGATGGGAAAGCCGCCGCGCCAGGGCCGGGCGGGCAGGCCGGCACCGCTGCCGCGCGATCGTGATCCGATGGCCCGCGCCGCGGCATCGTCCGGCTGGGTAACGCCGCGGCCCGGGGGCCGTTGCCGGCCGGGCGCAGTGGGGGTGGGGCGGAGCGGCGGGGCCGGGGGATGGTCCGGTGCTTGCGGGCGTCGTCGCCTGCGGTGCTTGTTCGGCGGGGCGCAGCCTCGGCGCGGTGGTTCGCCTTACTTCCTTACTCTCTTACTTCCTTACCGCAGGCCGGCTCAGCGAGGCCGTTTTCAGAAAATAATCCTAAAACAACAGGTGGTTGGCGGTCAAGCCCGGCGACGGATGTGTCACATTCCGCGATTTCTGACACTTCCGGTGGAATCTGCCACCGCTCGGCGCTCAGCTGTCCAGCAGCCAGACCGAGAAGAGCCGGTCCGGGTCCGTCCAGCTCGCGCCGGCACGCCAGCCGGCAGCCTCGGCCAGGGCGCGCAGGCGTTCGGGGCGGTACTTGTGGCTGTTCTCCGTGTGGATGCTCTCGCCCTCCGCGAATTGGAAGGCGCGGCCGGCCAGCTGCACCGTTTGGGCGCGGCGGGACACGAGGTGCATCTCGATCCGCTCCAGGTCAGGGTTCCACGCGGCGCGGTGGGTGAAGCCGCCGAGGTCGAAATCGGCGCCGGCCTCGCGGTTCAGCCGGGTCAGCAGGTTCAGGTTGAAGGCGGCGGTGACGCCGGCTGCGTCGTCGTAGGCGGCCTGCAGCACGGGGACGCTCTTCACCAAGTCGGCGCCCAGCAGCATGCGGGCGCCGGGGCGCAGGGTGGCGCGGGCGCGGCGCAGGAAGGATACGGCCTCCTCCGCCTCGAAATTGCCGATGGTGGAGCCGGGAAAGAAGCCCAGGTGCACCCGGCTGCCCGCCGCCCGGTCGGCGAGGTCGAAGGGCTGGCTGAAATCGGCCACCACCGGCTGGACGCGCAGCGCGGGCAGGGCTTCGGCCACCCGCGCCGCGGCGGTGTCCAGCCATTCCGGGGCGATGTCCACCGGCAGATAGGCGGCCGGCGCGTCCAGCAGCCGCAGCAGCTGCACCGCCTTGGCGCCGTCGCCGGGGCCGAATTCCACCACCGCCGCGCCGGGGCCGACGGCGCGGGCGATGTCGGGGCCGGATTCTGTCAGGATCCGTACCTCGGTGCGGGTCGGGTAGTATTCCGGCAGGCGGGTGATGGCCTCGAACAGCCGGGCGCCCTCGGCGTCGTAGAGCCACTTGGAGGGCAGCGTCTTGCGCGGGGCGGAAAGGCCGGCCAGCGCGTCGGCGAGAAGGGCGGCGCGCTGCGCCGCGGCCGGGTCGGGCGCCTGCCCTTCCGGCGCTGCCGGGTCGGGGGAGAGCGCGACGTTCACGCCGCATCCTCCGCCAGGCGCAACCCGCTGAACTGCCAGCGCGCCCCGGGCGGGAAGAAGTTGCGGTAGCTCGGCCGCGTGTGGCCCGGCGGCGTGGCCTGCGAGCCGCCGCGCAGCACCATCTGGCCGATCATGAACTTGCCGTTGTACTCGCCCACCGCGCCGGCCCAGGGCTGGAAGCCCGGGTAAGGGCGGTAGCTGCTGCCGGTCCATTGCCAGGCCACGCCCTCGGCGTCGCGGAAGCCGGGCAGGGCGCTGGCGGCTTCCCATTCCGCTTCGGTGGGCAGGCGCTTGTCGGACCAGCGGGCGAAGGCGTCCGCCTCGTACCAGGAAACGTGGCGGACGGCGGCGGCGGGGTCCACGGGGTGCAGCCCGGCGGGGCCGAACTGCATCCAGGCGCCATCGCGCTGTTCCCAGTACATCGGCGCGTCCCAGCCCTCGGCCTGGCAGGCGGCCCAGCCCTCGCTCATCCACAGCAGCGGCTCGCGGTAGCCGCCCGCTTCCATGAAGCCCAGCCACTCGCCGTTGGTGACGGGCGCGCTGGCGATGCGATAGGGGGCCAGGAAGCTGCGGTGGCGCGGGCCCTCGTTGTCGAAGAAGAAGCCCCGGCCGTCATGGCCGATTTCCACCACGCCCTGCAGCCCATCCAGCATGCGGGCCGGCCCCGCGGCGGGCGGTTCCTGCCAGCCGGGATCGTAGGCCGGGCGCAGCGGGTTGCGGCTGAGGGCATGCAGGATGTCGGTCAGCAGCAGTTCCTGGTGCTGCTGCTCGTGTTGCAAGCCCAGCTCCACCAGCTCCACCAGCTCCGCCGCTTCCGGCGGCGGATCGCGCAGCAGCGTCGCCATCGCGGCGTCCACGGCGGCGCGGTATTCCCCGACCTCGGCGCAGGAGGGGCGGGTGATCAGGCCGCGGCTGTGCCGGGCGTGCCGCGGCCCGGCGGCCTCGTAGTAGGAGTTGAACAGGAAGGCGTAGTCCTCCCGCACCGGCCGGTAGCCGGGTAGGTAGGGCTTGAGCAGGAAGGTTTCGAAGAACCAGGCGGTGTGGGCGCGGTGCCACTTGGTCGGGCTGGCGTCCGGCATGGACTGCACGACCTGGTCTTCCGGCGACAGCGGCGCCGCCAGCGCTTCCGTCCGGGCACGCACGGCCTGGAAGCGGGCCAGGAGCTCCGCCGCAGGCCGGGCCGCCGCGGCTGGATGGATCATGTTCATGCGCTGGCCCCACACCCGTTCCCGCCGCCTGATCTGGGACGTGACTGACGCGAAAGCGAGGTCTGCCAGCCGTGATCGCCGGGACGGTGCCGGGTTGCCGGGTTCAGGTGGGGGCGGTTGGTCCTGGATGTTCAAGCCGCGGCCAAGGGGGCTCTGCCCCCTTGGAGCCCCCGCGAGGAGCTTAGG
Source organism: Roseomonas sp. BN140053 (assembly GCF_047690175.1). Lineage (NCBI taxonomy): Bacteria > Pseudomonadati > Pseudomonadota > Alphaproteobacteria > Acetobacterales > Roseomonadaceae > Roseomonas > Roseomonas sp. BN140053. The sequence goes on from NZ_JBLLEB010000003.1 coordinate 352,132, forward strand.
CTCCTCGACCACATGAGTGCCTCCGGCGGGGGCGGGTTGGCCGCCGTCGCCCATCATAACCGCCGTCAGCCATCCCGCCCCCGCCGGAGGCACTCAACGCGGGGTCCGGGGAGTTCGTAACTCCCCGGCTCGGGACAAAGGCTTCGCCTTTGCCCTGGGGTCCAGGGGCAGCGCCCCTGGCCACGGCTCAGGCCACCCAGACCCAACCACCCCACCCCGGACCGGCAACCTCACGCCGGCCGGCAGGCGCTGTCAGGCCGCGGCTTCCTGGGCCACGACCAGGGCGGTCAGGTTGGCGATGCCGCGGGCGGTGACGGAGGGCACCAGGACGTGCACGGGCTTGCGCATGCCCAGCAGCATGGGGCCGACCTGCAGGCCGTCGGCGGCGGCCTTGACCAGGTTGTAGGCGATGTTGGCGGCGTCGAGGTTGGGAAACACCAGCAGGTTGGCGTTGCCGGTCAGACGGCCGTCCTGCACCGCGCGCTCGCGGATGGCGGGGATCAGGGCGGCGTCGGCGTGCATCTCGCCGTCCACCTCCAGCCCGGGGTCGCGCGCCTGGATCAGCTTCAGGGCGTCACGCATCTTCTTGGCGGAGGGTGCCTGCGAGGCGCCGAAGGAGGAGTGCGAGAGCAGCGCGGCGCGCGGCTGGCGGCCGAAGGCGCGGACCTGGGCGGCGGCGAGGAGGGTCATCTCCGCCACCTGCTCGGCGGTGGGGTCCACCAGCAGGTGGGTGTCCACGAAGAACAGCACGCCGGCCTGGGTGATCACGCCGGTCAGGGCGTAGGCGCGGCCGACATCGGCGCGCTTGCCGACGATGTCGTTGACCTGGTGCCAGTGTCGCATCCATTCGCCGGTGCCGCCGACGATGGCCGCGTCCACCTGCCCGTCCTCCAACAGCAGGGTGGCGGCGACGGTGGTGCGGGTGCGGACGTTGAGCGCCGCGGCGTCGGGCGGGATGCCACGGCGGCCGACGCGGCGGGCGTAGAGGTCGGTGAGGGGGCCGAACACGGCGGTGTCGGCCTCGGGGTCCAGGATGGTGACGCTTTCTTGCAGGTCCATGCGCAGTCCCATGGCGCGCACCTTGGACTGGATCACCTCGCGCCGGCCGATCAGCACGGGTTCGGCGATGCCCTCGTCCAGCACGGTCTGCGCGGCGCGCAGGGTGCGCTCGTCCTCGCCGTCGCCGTAGGCGACGCGGCGGGGAGCCTTGCGCGCGGCCTCGAAGACCGGGCGCATCAGGTCGCCGGAGCGGAACACGAAGCGTTCCAGCGAATGGCGGTAGGCGGCGATGTCGGCGATGGGGCGGGTGGCGACGCCGGATTCCATGGCGGCGCGGGCCACGGCGGGGGCGACTTCCAGGATCAGCCGGGGGTCGAAGGGCTTGGGGATGATGTAGTCGGGGCCGAAGACCGGTGCCTGACCGCCATAGGCCGCGGCCACGACCTCGGAAGCTTCCACGCGGGCGAGGCGGGCGATGGCCTCCACCGCCGCGACCTTCATCTCCTCATTGATGGTGGTGGCGCCGGCATCCAGGGCGCCGCGGAAGATGAAAGGAAAGCAGAGGACGTTGTTGACCTGGTTGGGGTAGTCCGACCGGCCGGTGGCCACGATGGCATCGGGGCGGGTGGCGCGCACCGCCTCGGGCAGGATCTCCGGCTCGGGGTTGGCCAGCGCCAGGATCAGCGGCTTCGGCGCCAGGCTGGCCAGCCATTCCGACTTCAGCACGCGCGGGGCGGACAGGCCCAGGAACACGTCGGCGCCGGCCAGCACGTCGGGCAGGCGGCGGGCATCGGTCTGTCGGGCGTAACGGGACTTGTAGGGGTCCATCAGCACCGGGCGGCCCTCGTAGACCACGCCCTCGATGTCGCAGACGGTGATGTTCTCGCGCTTGGCGCCCATCGCCACCAGCAGGTCCAGGCAGGCCAGGGCGGCGGCGCCGGCGCCGGAGGTGACGATGCGGGCCTCGGCGATGTCCTTGCCCTGCAGCAGCAGCCCGTTGCGCACGGCGGCCGAGACGATGATGGCGGTGCCGTGCTGGTCGTCGTGGAACACTGGGATCTTCATGCGCGCCCGCAGGCGGCGCTCGATCTCGAAGCACTCGGGGGCCTTGATGTCCTCCAGGTTGATGGCGCCGAAGGATGGTTCCAGCACCGCCACCGCGTCCACGAACTTGTCGGGGTCGCGCTCGTCCACCTCGATGTCCACCGAGTCCAGCCCGGCGAACTTCTTGAACAGGACGGCCTTGCCTTCCATCACCGGCTTGGAGGCGAGGGCACCGATCGCGCCCAGCCCCAGCACGGCGGTGCCGTTGGTGATCACCGCCACCATGTTGCCGCGGGAGGTATAGTCCCAGGCGGTGGTGGGATCGGCCGCGATCTCCTCGCAGGCCGCGGCGACGCCGGGGGAATAGGCCAGCGCCAGGTCGCGCTGGGTGGCCATGCGCTTGGTGGGCTCGATGCTCAGCTTTCCCGGGCGGGGAAAGCGGTGATAGTCCAGCGCGGCCTTGCGGAAATCCTCGTCCATCACAACCCCTTCGCGCACCGCCGCCGCAGCGGCGATGGGCCAGAACCAGACCCCACCGAAAGTGACGGCTGGGCGCCCGCGAGGGAAGGCCCCATTCGCCGATGGCGCGGCGGCCGTGCCTGGGGCGCGGGGCAGCCGGCGGAGATGGAACAACGCTGGGCGGAAGCACGGCGAGGGCTTCGCGGCGGCAGCGGGCCGTGCGGGACCGGATTGCGGGGGCTGCGCAGCGCCGCTTGCCGGGACAGGCCGGGATGACGAAGTGAGGCATCCGGCACACGAGGGCGGCGGCAGGCCCGGCAGGGGCGCCGTCGGCCGGGCCGGGAAGCACAGGAACCGAACTGAGGAAATGGTGCGGTCGAGAAGATTCGAACTTCCACGGGGTTGCCCCCACCAGCACCTCAAGCTGGCGCGTCTACCATTCCGCCACGACCGCGAAGCGGACGCGAACCCCCGATCAGGCCGAGAGTCGCACCGCGGCGGGGCCTATAGCCGATGAGCGCGACGGCAGCAACGCCCCGTCCCGCCCTGGCGGCGACATCCGGCGCGGTGGCAACGCCCGGCACCGCGCCAGCGGGGACATCCGCCGTCGCACCCGCGGCAAGGCCCGGCGCAGTGAGCGGGCCGGAATGGATCGTGGCGGAAGGCCGTACCCCCTATCCGGATGCGCTGGCCGCCATGGAAGCGCGGGCGGCGGGCATCCGCGCCGGCACGGCAGGGGAGGCGGTCTGGCTGGTGGAGCACCCGCCCACCTACACCGCCGGCACCTCCGCCACGCCCGAGGGGCTGGTGGAGGCCCGCTTTCCGGTGTTCCAGGCCGGGCGCGGCGGGCAATGGACCTATCACGGCCCCGGGCAGCGCACGGCCTACGTGATGCTGGACCTGCAGCGGCCGCACGGCACGGTGGCGGCGCGCGACATCCGCGCCTACGTGCATGGTCTGGAGGAATGGGTGATCCGCGCCCTGGACCGCTTCAACGTGCGGGCCGAGCGGCGCGACGGGCGGGTCGGGCTCTGGGTCGTGGACCGTCCCAGCGGGCGGGAGAACAAGATCGGCGCCATCGGCGTGCGGGTGACCCGCTGGGTGTCCTGGCACGGGGTCGCGATCAACGTGGACCCGGACCTGTCGCATTTCGGCGGCATCGTACCCTGCGGCATCAGCGCGCACGGTGTCACCAGCCTGCACGCGCTGGGCGTCCTCGCCACGCTGGAGGAGGTGGATGCCGCGCTGATGGCCGCCTGGGGCGAGGTGTTCGGGGATGCGCGGGTCGGCTGAGGCCGGGGAGCTTGGTGAAAGCAGCAGGCCGGGGGGAGGTATCCCCCCGGACCCCCTTCTATTTTCGGGAGTTTGGGGGTGCGCCGCTGGCCACCCGCGCTCTTAACTCCTGAAAGAAGGAGGGGGTCCGGGGGAGTTCACTCCCCCGGCCTTTCCCTCTCAACAGGCGGCCAAGCCGGATTCAGCGCGCCGCGGGGGCCTGCGCCATGGCGGCGGGCGGCGGCGCCATGGACACGCCGGCCGAGGCGGTGCTGCCATCCGCCGTGGGCGCCCAGACCCGGTTCGGATCGGTCACCGGCACGCCGGCCGAGGCGACGCCGGCCTCGTAGCTGCGCACATCCGGCGTGGACGCCGCGGCGGCGGGGCGCGGCGCCCGGGGCGGGGTCACCGGCACGCCGGCCGAGGCCACGCCGGGCTCGTAGCGCCGCACATCGGGGGTGGACTGGGCCTTCGCGGCCAGCGGCACCGTCGCGACCAGGGCCGCGCCGAGAAACAGGGGAAGGAAGCGGGTCTGGGTCATCGTGGGAACTCCAGGATGATCAAGGAACACCGCACGCCGGAATGACGTGTCCGGTGGGTGCGCCGCGGGCCCTTCGGCCAACGATCGCCCACGGGGCAGGATGCCGCCGGGTCGTTGCGGCGGAACCGCAGCGAAGCCAGCCAGCATATGGGCAAAACGGCCGGGATGTTCCGGTTAAGTCACGGCCATGTTAGGCCGCGCCCGGCCCGCCAAGGGCTTACGGGCCGCCGAAGCGCCGGGGCAGGCGGCCGCCGCGAACGGGTTCATGATCCGTTCGCGGAAAACATGGCCGGGCTGTCATGTCGGTACCGGCGCGCGGTGTTGCGCGCGCCGGCAGGGGTGTCAGCGGGAGCCGCTGTCGCGGAAGTCGCCGTTGCGCCAGCCGCGGTCCTTGGCACCGGCGGCCTCGCCGCGGGGGGCGTGGTTGCTGTCCTCGCGCCGGGGGGCATTGCCGCCATCCCGGCGCGGGGCGCCACCGCCGCCATTGCCGCGTGACCGATCGCCGCCACCGCCGCCGAAGCGGCGCTCGCCGCCGCGCGGGGCGCCGTGGCCGCCGCGGGGGTTCTGGCCCTGGCGCTGGCCGCCGCGGGGTGCCGGGCGCGGCGCGGGGCCGGTGGGCACCTCGCCTTCGGCGGGGACGGCCTGGCGGGTCAGGCGCTCCACCGCGCGCAGCAGCGGCACGTCCTCGGGGGACACCAGCGCCACCGCTTCGCCGGAGGCGCCGGCGCGGGCGGTGCGGCCGATGCGGTGGACGTAGGTCTCGCTCACCTCGGGCAGGTCGTACTGGATGACGTGCGTCACCCCGGTCACGTCGATGCCGCGGGCGGCGATGTCGGTGGCCACCAGGATCGGCGCGGTGCCGCGCTTGAAGGCTTCCAGGGCGCGCTCGCGCTGGCCCTGGCTCTTGTTGCCGTGGATGGCGTTGGAGGCCAGCCCGTCCAGTTCCAGCTGCTTCACGATGCGGTCGGCGCCGTGCTTGGTGCGGGAGAACACCAGGGCGCGGCCGACGCCTTCGCCGCGCAGCAGCTCGGCCAGCACGCGGCGCTTGTCGTCGCGGCCGACATGGATGGCGCGCTGGTTCACCCGCTCGGCGGTGGTGGCGACGGGGGTCACCTCCACCTTCACGGGCTCGCGCAGCAGGTCCTTGGCCAGCGACGCGATGGCTTCCGGCATGGTGGCCGAGAAGAACATCGTGTGCCGCTGCTTCGGCAGCATCGCGGAGATGCGGCGGATCGCCGGCCAGAAGCCGCGGTCCAGCATCTGGTCGGCCTCATCCAGGATGAAGGCTTCCAGCCCGTCCAGGCGGCAATGGCGGGTGCCGATATGGTCCAGCAGGCGGCCGGGGGTGGCCACGATGATGTCCACGCCCTGGGCCAGGGCCCGCTTCTGCGGGTTCTCCGGCACGCCGCCGAAGATCAGCGCGGTGCGCAGGCCCATGTGGCGGCCATAGGCGCGGACGCTGTCGTGGATCTGCGAGGCCAGTTCGCGCGTGGGCGACAGGATCAGGGCGCGGCAGCCGGTGGGCTGGGCGCGGCGCTTGTCGGCGGCCAGGCGGTGCAGCAGCGGCAGGGTGAAGGCCGCGGTCTTGCCGGTGCCGGTCTGGGCGATGCCCAGCACGTCGCGGCCTTCCAGCGCGGCCGGAATGGCCTGGGCCTGGATCGGGGTCGGGGTCGTGTAGCCCTCTTCCTCCAGCGCGCGCAGGAGGGGCGCGGCGAGGCCGAGAGAGGTAAAGTCGGTCATGTGGTTCATACGGTCCGGGAAGCGGCCCGGAACGATCCGGGAAGCGCGCTTCGAGCGGGCCGCGAACGACGCGAGCGGCGGCCCTGTTTTGCGACGATCTCGTCCCCCGCGAGGTTGTGCCGCCCGTTGCTCGGGGGGCCACCTGCACGCGTCCGGGGACGTCCACCGGCGCGAATCGCCGGCCCGCCCAACATGGCTTGCCGCGGTGCAGCATGCAAGCGCGGCGCCCGCGTTCCTGGCCCGTGCGGCGCGGGGGGCTGCTTCCGGGCATTCCGGGCGGGGTGGAGAAAAGCATTTTCGGTGGACGAATCGGTCACAGTTCCGCGCGGCGCCTCGCACCCCCTCGACGGGCGTTTCGCGGTGGGGGAGATGCAGGACGGCTCGGGAGTACGGAAATCGGTGTTCGACGTGCTGGTGCTGGACGACGACGACTTGGTGCGGGCGACGCTGGTATCGATTCTGGAAGCGGAGTCCTGGACGGTGCGTGAGGCGAGCGAGGCGAACGAGGCCATCGCCCTCATGTCCGTGCCGGATTGTTGCCGGGTGCTGGTCACCGACCTGGACCTGGGCACCACCCTGACCGGCTTCGACGTGGTGCAGCACGCCCGCCAGCGCCTGCCCGAACTCCCCGTGCTCTACGTCACCGGCCGCCCCTGGCTACTGTCCGGCAAGGTGCTGGACGAACACGAGCGCGCCCTGGCCAAGCCCTTCCGCTCCGACCAGTTCGTCGCCGCCGTCCGCTCCCTGTCCGGCGGCGCCCTGGGCTGAACGCGATAGCCGGTGCATCGCGAGGTGCTCGGGCCGGTGGGGGCGGTGGGTCTTTGGTGTTCCGGCCGTGGCCAAGGGGGCTCTGCCCCCTTGGAGCCCCCGCGAGGAGCTTAGGGTGTGTGACTGAAGTGAGAGGAGCGCTGGTTGAGGAGGGTGGCGGCGAGATGGGCGAAGCCCAACCAGCTGGAGCGTGTTTTGTCGCGCCGCAGGGCGAGGCGGGCGAAGTC
>NZ_JBLLEB010000030.1:0-54572 GCF_047690175.1 Roseomonas sp. BN140053
CGGTGGCGGCCGCCCCCGCGGCGCCGGCGGCCGCGGCCCCCTCCGCGCCCGCGGTCGCCGCGGCGGCGCCCGCCGGTCCCCCGGTGGGCTGGATGAACGCGCTGGTGGGCGCGCTGGACCGGGCCAAGGACGTCGGCTTCGCGGCCCGGACGCGGCGCAGCCAGGGCGTCGCCCTCGTGGCCTTCGCCATGCGCCGCGACGGCTCGCTGGTGTCGTCGCGCCTCGTGCGCAGCAGCGGCGACGAGGAGATGGATGCCGCGGCGCTGGCCCAGTTGCAGCGGGCCCGCCTGCCCGCGCCGCCCGCGGATTACGGTGGCGAGGTGGTGCAGCTCACGGTGCCGATCCGGTTCAGCGTCACGCGCTGAGAAGGAGCGGCGGTCACGACGCGGGCGGATGTGGCAGAAAGCGCGGATTCTGCCACGGTTTTCGCCTTGCTTGACCGGCAGCCCCTTGGAACTGTAGGATTATCTTCCGTAAACAGCCTCACCGTGGCGACTCATGGTAAGGAAGTAAGAGAGTAAGGAAGTAAGGCGAACTGCCGCTCCGGCAGGCCTGGGCGCGATCCGCAGCGGGCCCTAGCCCGCCCCAGCATTGCGGTGCAGGGCGGGGACGATGATCCCGGCCTCGTGCTGGGAGGCCAGCACCTTGTCGATGCGGTTGCCGTCCAGGTCCACCACCTCGAAGCGCCAGTCGCCGATGGCGAGGTGGTCGCCCGCCCCCGGTAGCCGCCCGAAGGCGGCCAGCACGTAGCCGGCCACGGTCTGGTAGTCCCGCTCGGGCGGCAGGCGCAGCCCGAGATGCTCCGCCATCTCGTCGGCCGGCAGCCAGCCGGCCAGCAGCCAGGACCCGTCCTCGCGCCGGACGGCGCCGGGTTCCTCCGTGTCGGCATCGGCACGGAATGCGCCGGCGATGGCTTCCAGCAGGTCGGCGGGGGTCACCACGCCCTGGAAATGGCCGTACTCGTCGTGCACCAGGGCCATCGGCACGGCGGCCTCGCGCAGCACCTCCAGCGCGTCCAGGGCATCGGCGGTGTCGGGGATCACGGGGGCGGTGCGGACATGGGCGCGCACGTCCAGCGCGCCGCCGGCCAGCAGCTGCGCCAGCAGCTCGCGCGTCTGCACCACGCCGATCAGCGCGTCGGCTGAGCCCTCGCCGGCCGGCAGGCGGGAATGCTGCGTGTGCATCAGCAGCTCCCGCATCCGTTCCTCCTCGCCCGAAAGGTCGATCCAGTCGATGTCGGTGCGCGGGGTCATCACGCCGCGCACGGGACGGTCGCCCAGCCGCATGACGCCCGAGATCAGGTGCCGCTCGGCCGGCTCGATCACCCCCGCCCCTTCCGCCTCCGCCACCAGGGAGCGGATCTCCTCGTCCGTCACCGCCGCCTGCTGTTCCGGCCCGACGCCGAGGATGCGGAACACGCCGCGGGTGGACACGTCCAGCAGCCAGGCGAGCGGTGCCGCCACGCGAGACAGCAGCGTCATGGCGGGGGCTACGGCGCAGGCGATGCCCTCGGGCGAGCGCAGGGCGAAGCGCTTGGGCACCAGCTCGCCGATCACGATGGACAGAAAGGTCACCAGGGCGATCACCACCCCGAAGCCGATTGGGTCGGCCAGGTTCTGCGGCACCCCCTGGTCGCGCAGGAGGGCGGCGAGCCGGCCCCCCAGCGCTTCGCCGGAATAGGCGCCGGCCAGGATGCCCACCAGGGTGATGCCGATCTGCACGGTGGACAGGAAGCGCCCGGGATTCTCCGTCAGGGCCAGCGCCGCCGCCGCCCCGGCCCGCCCTTCCGCCACCATGGCCTGCAGGCGCCGCGGCCGGGCGGACACCACGGCCAGTTCCGAGATCGCGAAAACGCCGTTGAGCAGGACCAGCACGAGCACGATGAGCAGTTCGATCATGCGCCGGACCCTATCGGTCCCCCGACCCGAGCGCGAGGGCAGGCGGGCACCGGCGGGGCGGAGCGAGCGGGGCCGCGGTGACGGCCGCCCGGCCCGGTTCCGCCGCCGGCCGCACCATCCCCGGACGGCCGCGGCGGAACAAGCCTAGCGGCGTTCCAGCATGCCGTAGACGATGCGGCGGTTGGCACCCTGAAACACCGTCCGATGGCTGCAGGCCTCCGGAGACACCACGTCCAGCACGGCTCCCAGCCCGGCCGCGTCGCGCCGGATCGGGTGCCAGTCCATGAAGGCGGCCATGTAGCCATTCTCCGGCAGGTCGGGCACGAAGCTCGCCACCAGCAGGCGGCCGCCGGGCTTCAGCGCCTGGAACATGGCCGACACCAGCCGGCGCGCTTCCCGGTCGGCGAGGTATTCGCAGGCGGTGGCGGCGTAGACCAAGTCGAACTGCCCGAATTCCAGCGGCCGCAGCATGGTGCGTTCCAGGGAAACCGGCGCGGGCACCAGGCCGGGCAGGTCCGCGTAGTGCTCGGCGATCTCCTCCACGCTTTCCACGTCGCGGTCCAGCGCCACCCAGCGGGCGAGGTCGCCGGCGTTACGGCACAGCTCGGCTTCCCGCAGGTGCTGCGCGCCGAGCGACAGCACCTCCCCCTCATCCTCCTCGGCGACCCGGTCCACCAGGCGGGCCAGGATGGCGCGCCGTTCGCGCACGGCCTCGGCCAGCCCGCTCTGCCGCGCGAAGGCGAGCAGGTCCTGGCCGCAGGGCGTGGCGGCCGCGGCGGAAGCCTCCACACTCTCATGCCCGTAGAAGAAGTCGGCCAGGCGGGCATCGTCGGGATAGCCGCGCGGCTTCTGCCAGGACCAGTTGGTCAGCGGGCAGTGCCGCGACAGGGACGCCACCGGATGCCGGCGCAGCAGGGCCAGCCCTTCCTCGCCGTAATGGTCGAGGGCGCGGCGGCTGACCTCGATCAGCCGCGACCAGCCTGCCCAGATCCCGGGCAAGTCATCCGCGTGGCCCGCGATGGTGTCGAGTTCATCCTGGATGTCGCGCCGGATGCCGGGCGCCACGCCCGGACGGTCCATCACCATGCCCTGCATCACCGTCAAGTCCCGTGCTGGTTCCGCTTAGGGCAAAACTTTGCCACGGATTGAAAGGGCATTGAAACGAAACATCTCCTGATTTTTGACGCAATTCTCCTGAAAGCGAATAAATCTCCCCGCCTATCCCGCCCCGAGCAGGCCTCGCCCGTCGAGCAGTCCCGATAAGGCACCGGGGGCACCGAAACCCATGGCACGGCGGGCAAAGAAGCGTTTCAGGGTGGGGCTGCGATCCACGGCCGCGATGCCCAGCCGGCGCGCAACCCGCACGGGCGCGAAGTCATTGCCGAACAACCGTTCCAGCGCGTGGGTGGCGCCCAGCATCAGCAGCGCGTCCGGCCGGCGGGCGGCCTGGTAGCGCGCCAGCAGCGCCGGGCTGCCGGGATCGGTGCCGGCATTGTCCGCTTCCACCAGCAGCTCGGCCAGGGCGGCCACGTCCCGGAAGCCGAGGTTCAGCCCCTGGCCGGCAATGGGGTGGATGCCGTGCGCGGCGTCGCCGACCAGGGCCAGCCGGACGTCGGTGAAGCGCGAAGCCTGCATGGCCGCCAGGGGATAGGACCAGCGCTGGCCGATCACCCGCACCGCGCCGAGATGGTTGCCCAGCCGCCGGGCCGCTTCCCGGGCCAGGGCGGCGTCGTCCATGGCCAGGAAGCGGTCGGCCAGCGCCCGCCGCTCCGACCACACGATGGCGGACGCGTGGGGATGCTCCGGCGTGCCGGACAGCGGCAGCTGCGCGAAAGGACCGTTGGGCAGGAACTGTTCCAGCGCCACGCCGCGATGCGGTTTCTCGTGCGCGATGGCCAGCACGATGCCGGTCTGGCGGTAGTCGAACTGCGCCGTGCCGATGCCCGCCGATTGCCGCAGCGGCGAGCGGCGGCCTTCCGCCCCGACCACCAGCCCGGCGGCGATGACGGTGCCATCTTCCAGCGTCACCGTGGCGCCGTTCTCCTCCCGCGCCACCGTCGCCCGGGCCGGAGCGAAGAGCCGGGCGCCGGGCAGGTCAAACAGGACGCGGTTCAGCGCCACGCGCAGGGAACGGGCTTCCACCATCCAGCCGAAGGCCTCCTCCCCCAGCTCGGCGGCGGAGAAGTGCAGGTGCAGGGGCGAGGCGCGCTCCCCCGGGCGGCCGTCGCTGACCCGGATCTCCCCGATGGCGCAGGGCGGGGCCGGCAGCCGGTCCCAGACCCCCGCGGCGGCCAGCAGGTTGCGGCTGGTTCGCGCGATGGCGTAGGCGCGGCCGTCGAAGGCCGGCAGTTCCATCGGCGGCAGGGGAGCGGCGTCCACCACCGCCACCGTCACGCCGCCGGCCGCCAGGGTCGCGGCCAGGGTGGCTCCCACCGGGCCGGCGCCGACCACGCAGACCTGAACCTCGATACGTTGTGCCATGCCCCTATCCTGCCCCGCTGCACAGGTTTTGGGCAGGGGGGCGGGGGAGAAGCGGTGTCCCTACCCGGTCACGGCGTCGCGACGGCTGGCACGCGCTTCGCATCCACCCCGACTCAGCGGAGGAAGAAGAGGGGGCCGCGGTCGATGAAGCTGGTCATGGCGATCATCAAGCCTTTCAAGCTGGACGAGGTGCGCGAAGCGCTCACCCCGCTCGGCGTGCAGGGGCTGACGGTGACTGAGGTAAAGGGGTTCGGGCGGCAAAAGGGCCAGACCGAGATCTACCGCGGCGCCGAATACCACGTGAGCTTCCTGCCCAAGCTCAAGATCGAGGTCGCCGTGGCCGCCGACATGGTGGACGCGGTGGTGGAAGCCATCGCGGCCACCGCGCGCACCGGCAAGATCGGCGACGGCAAGATCTTCGTGCTCGACCTGGAGCGCGCGCTGCGCATCCGCACCGGCGAGACGGATTCCGCCGCGCTGTGACACACGAAACAAAGGACCCGACGATGACCATCGCGTCGCGCGGCGCCGCGGGCCGGGGCATGCGCCCGGCCGCGCGCTGCGCCCTGGCGTTGCTGCCGATGCTGCTGCTGGCCCTGCCCGTTCTGGCGCAGGGCACCCCGGGGGCCGTCGAGGCGCCCGCCGCCGCGCCGGCGGCCGTGCCCACCACCCCCGACACCGGCGACACCGCCTGGATGCTGACCAGCACCGCCCTGGTGCTGATGATGACCGTGCCGGGCCTGGCGCTGTTCTATGCCGGCATGGTGCGCAAGAAGAACGTGCTGGCCACCATGATGCAGTCCTTCGCGATCGCCGCGATCGCGACGATCGTGTGGATGGTGGCGGGCTATTCCCTCGCCTTCGGCGAGGGCAACGCCTATGTCGGCGACCTGTCCAAGCTGCTGCTGAACGGCGTGGCGGAAAACTGGAACAGCCCCTTCACCCTGGGCACGGGGGATTCGGCGGTGGCCTTCACCATCCCCGAAACCGTGTTCCTGATGTTCCAGATGACCTTCGCCATCATCACCCCGGCGCTGATCACCGGCGCCTTCGCGGACCGGATGAAGTTCTCGGCGATGGTGCTGTTCACCATCCTGTGGTCGCTGATCGTGTATTCCCCGATCGCCCACTGGGTGTGGCACCCCAATGGCTGGATCTTCGCCCTGGGCGCGCTGGACTTCGCCGGCGGCACGGTGGTGCACATCAACGCGGGCGTCGCCGGGCTGGTGGCCGCGGTGGTGCTGGGCAAGCGCGTGGGCCTGGGCCACGACAACATGTCGCCCTATTCCCTGGCGCTGGCGGTGATCGGCGCCTCGCTGCTCTGGGTCGGCTGGTTCGGCTTCAACGCCGGCTCCGCCGGGGCCGCGGGCGGCCGCGCCGGCATGGCCATGCTGGTGACGCAGGTCGCGGCCGCCGCAGCGGCGCTGGCCTGGCTGTTCGTGGAATGGGCGGTGAAGGGCAAGCCTTCCGTGCTGGGCGCCATTTCCGGCGCGGTGGCCGGGCTGGTGGCCATCACCCCCGCTTCCGGCTTCGTGCTGCCGGTGCCGGCCCTGGTGATCGGCGTGGCAGCGGGGCTGACGGGCTTCTGGGGCGCCACGGCGCTGAAGCACTGGTGCGGCTACGACGACAGCCTGGACGCCTTCGGCGTGCACGGGCTGTGCGGCATCGTGGGCGCGTTGCTGACCGGCGTCTTTGCCTACGGGCCGCTCTCGGCCACCACGGCCTCGCCGGACGGCACCACGGGCTCCTTCGCGCAGTTCGTGGTCCAGTTCTACGCGGTGGCGGCGACCTTTATCTACACCGCGATCGCGAGCTGGATCCTGCTCAAGATCGTGGACGTGGTGGTCGGCCTGCGCGTCAGCGAGGAAGAGGAGCGCGAAGGCCTGGACGTCACGCTGCACGGCGAGCGGCTGGGCTGATCCACGCTTCCCGCGGCACGCCGCGGCAGGATCGGGGGGGCGCCGGTGGGGAAACCTGCCGGCGCCCTTGCCGCTTTACACCCCTTGGGGGCACGCTTCCGGACGTCCCGTCGGCCATCCCCCCTGCCGGAGTCTCAGGCCGCCCGGGCGGTCTGGGCCGCGCCGACTGGCCGGGCTCCCTTGATCGTGGTGCGGTGCAGGGTGCGCGCCTGATCCTCGGGGCAGCCGGTGGCGAGGTGGATCACTGCCCGGTTGTCCCACAGCACCATGTCGCCGGGCTGCCAATGGTGCCGGTAGGTCACCGCCGGATCCACCGAGGCGGCGAAGAGCTGGCGCAGGAAGGCGTCGCTCTCGGCCGGCGGCAGTTCCGGGATGCGGGTGGTGAAGCCCTCGTTCACGAAGAGCGCCGGACGGCCGGTGGCGTCGTGCAGCCGCACCAGCGGGTGTTCCACCGGCGGCACGGCGGCGCGCTGGGCTTCCGTCAACGGCGGGCGCGTGCCGGCCCGGGCCTGGATATCGGAGCGGTAGCCGTAGTCATGCACCCCCGTCAGCCCGATCAGGCGCTCGCGCAGCGCGGGTTCCAGCCGGTCATAGGCGGCGTGCATGGACGCGAAGAGCGTGTCGCCACCATCCCGCGGCAGCACGCGGGCATAGAGCGCCGAGCCGAGGCTGGGCTCTTCCTTGTAGCTGAGGTCGGAATGCCAGTAATGCCCGGCATCGCCCAGGCCGATCGGCTTGCCGTCCCGCTTCTCGTTGGACACCAGCAGGATTTCCGGCGCGTCCGGATGCAGGAACTGCCTGAGGACGTGGATTTCCAGTTCACCCAGCCGGCGGGAAAAGGCGACCTGTTGTGCCGGCGTGATCTCCTGCCGGCGGATCACCAGCACCGAATTCTGCTCGAATGCCGCTTTCAGCGTGTTGAAATCCCCCTCATCCAACGGCTGCGACAGGTCTACCCCGACCGCCTCGGCGGCGAAGAGGGGGTGCAGGGCACGGATTTCCACGGCGTCGTTCCTTCCGGTGGCCATGTGCGCGAGGCTAGCGCGCGATATGCGCGAAAGAAACGCGGAAATCATCAATACCACGGCAATGTATTGGATAATGGCTCCAGACCAGGACGGCAGCGGCGCCACGAAGGAAGGCTCTGGTGGAAATAAGGCGCCAGAAAGCCGCCGTTCTGGCCGCGACGAGTCCAATGGCACGTTGCCGTCAGGTCCGGGGCGTCGCGATCCCGCGCGCTGCCGGCACGGCGGGGCGGAAGCGGGATTGCTCCCGCCCCGTAGCCAGCTCCGGAGGGGGACCGGAGCTGTCCCGCCGCATCAGGAGCGCCGGGGGAACGGCACCCGGACTGCGGCAGGGAAGCGGAACGGACCCGGAAAAAGCCGGGTCGGCTCGATCAGAGGCCCTGGAAGCGGAGCACCAGTTCGGCTAGGCCCCAGGAGGCCAGCAATCCGAACAGGGCGGCGAGCAGGGCTTCCCGGATCACGAGGTCCAGGGGGCGGCGGTGGGTGGCGGCCACGCAGGCCGGGAGGCGCGGTGTCATGACCCCCAGAAAACACGAACAAAACGTGAACGCAAGGGAAAATTCCGCGGGATGGCCCGGTGGTCCCTCTAGATCCCGGGAACCACTTTCCGCAGCGCCGTCAGGCCGCGCTCCAGCACCGCCTCCGGCGGGCCGGACACGTCCAGTGTGATCGCGCCCTCCTCCGCTTCCGGCGGCTCCAGCGTCGCGAACTGGCTGCCGGCCAGGGAAGCGGGCATGAAATGGCCCTGGCGCGCCGCCTGCCGCCTCGCGATCAGTTCGGGCGGCCCCGACAGGAACACGAACACCGCGTCGGGGCAGTGCCGGCGCAGCCGGTCGCGATGGCTGTGCTTGAGGGCCGAGCAGGTCACCACCGCCGCCTTCCGCTCCTCCAGCCAGGTGCCGATGGCTTCCAGCCAGGGCAGGCGGTCCTCGTCGGACAGCGGCTGGCCGGCACGCATCTTGGCGATGTTGGCCGGACTGTGGAAATCGTCCGCGTCGGCGAAGGGCAGCCCCAGCGCCGCGGCGATGCCGCCGCCCACCGTGGTCTTGCCCGACCCCGACACGCCCATCACCACGACCCGCAGCCCGTGGCGGCGCCCGGCAGGGCTCGTGGTCACGGCGTCGCCGTCGGCGGCAGCGGCCCGTCCGGCTGTCCGGTGGAGGGCGCGGGCGCGGTCGGCGGAGCTTCGGCATGGCCGCCGAAGCCGTGTCGCATGGCCGAGAGCATGCGGTCGGCAAAGGAGGTTTCCTGCCGCGAGCGGAAGCGGGCGTAGAGCGCCGCCGTCAGCACCGGGGCGGGGGTGCCGGTGTCCACGGCCTCCTGCACGGTCCAGCGGCCTTCGCCGGAATCGCCCACGCGTCCGGCATAGGCGCCCAGCGCATGGTCACCGGCCAGGGCCTGCGCGGTCAGGTCCAGCAGCCAGGACGACACGACCGAGCCGCGCCGCCAGGCTTCCGCGACGTCGGGCAGCGGCATGGCGAGGCCGTGGGTGTCGCCCGCGGCGCGCAGGAGGTCGAAGCCCTCGGCCAGGGCCTGCATCATTCCGTACTCGATGCCGTTGTGCACCATCTTGGTGTAGTGGCCGGCGCCGTTCGGCCCGGCATGGACGTAGCCCCGCGGCGGCCGCGGGTCGCCGTCGCGGCCCGGCGTGGGCAGGGCCGTGCCTTCGCCCGGTGCCAGCGTGGCGAAGATGGGGTCCAGCCGCGCCACCGCCGCGTCGGGACCACCGATCATCAGGCAGTAGCCGCGCTCCAGCCCCCAGATCCCGCCGGAGGTGCCGATGTCGAGGTAGTCGATGCCCTTTTCCCGCGCCGTTGCGGCCCGGCGCTGGCTGTCCTTCCAATAGGAGTTGCCGCCCTCGATCACGCAGTCGCCCGGGGAGAGCAGGGCGAAGAGCTCGGCCAGCGCGCCTTCCGTGGGCTCGCCCGCGGGCAGCATGACCCAGACCGTGCGCGGCGCTTCCAGGCGGTTCACCAGGTCGGACAGGCCGGTGGCCCCGTCGGCATGGGCGGCCGGTTCCGTCCCGGCCGCGGCTTCGCCCCCGCCCTCCCCGGCCAGGGCGGACACTGCGGCCAAGCTACGGTCCCAGACCACGACGCCGTGCCCGCCCCGCAGCAGCCGGCGGGCAAGGTTCGCCCCCATCCGGCCCAGCCCCACCATTCCGATCCGCATCGCCGCGATGCCTTTCCTGCGCTTCACGGCCCGCTTCGCATCACCCCCGGCCGGGTGCAAGCCGGAATGGCGTGCCCTGTCCCCATCTCTCCGACAGTGGCGGAAAGGCTTTCCAGGACGGGTGCCCCCCCGGGTGCTCCGGGAAAGCCCGGCGGCTCCGCGCCGCCCGGGCAGGGCTGCCGTGCAAGGGTACTCCCCCTCGGCACGACCCTTGCTGTAGCCTGGGTTCATGAACCCTCCGAAGCTTCCCCCGGCTTTCGACGAGATGAGCGCCGGCGACGAGGTGCGCCCGCCCTATGCCGGCCTGTCGCGCTACCTGGAAAACCACGGCCAGGCCGTGCTGGAACAGAAGCGGCGGGAAGCGGAGGTGCTGTTCCGGCGGATCGGCGTCACCTTCGCCGTGTATTCCGACGGCGGCGACCCGGAACGGCTGATCCCCTTCGACGTGGTGCCGCGCATCCTGTCGCGCGCCGAATGGGACCACTTGGCCCGCGGGCTGGAACAGCGGGTGCGGGCGCTGAACGCCTTTCTGCAGGACGTCTACAACGGCGGCCGGATCCTCGACGCCGGGCTGATCCCCCGCGCCCTGGTGCTGGAAAACGAGGGCTACCGGCAGGAAATGGTGGGCTTCACCCCGCCGGGCGGGGTGTGGTGCGCGATTTCCGGCATCGACCTCGTGCGCACCGGCGCGGACCAGTTCCACGTGCTGGAGGACAATTGCCGCATCCCTTCCGGCGTGTCCTACATGCTGGAGAACCGGGAAGCGATGCTGCGCCTGCTGCCTGGCCTTTGCGGCGCCCATCGCGTCGCCCCCGTCAGCCACTACCCCGAGGAACTGCTGGAAACCCTGCAGGCCCTGGCGCCGCCGGGCTGCCAGGGCACGCCCACCGTGGTGGTGCTGACCCCCGGCCCCTACAACAGCGCCTATTACGAGCACTCCTTCCTGGCCGACGAGATGGGGGTGGAGCTGGTGGAGGGCGCCGACCTTTTCGTGCGCGACGACACCGTGTTCATGCGCACCACCGCGGGGCCCAGGCGGGTGGACGTGATCTATCGCCGGGTGGACGACGAGTGGATCGACCCCGAGGTGTTCCGCCCCGACAGCGCGCTGGGCGTGCCGGGACTGCTGCGCGCCTACCGCGCCGGCAACGTGGCCCTGGCCAATGCCCCCGGAGCCGGGGTGGCGGACGACAAGGCGGTGTACCCCTACGTGCCGGAGATGATCCGCTTCTATCTCGACGAGGAGCCGATCCTGCAGAACGTGCAGACCTTTATGTGCTCCCGGGATGATGACCGCGCCCATGTGCTGACCAACCTGGACAAGCTGGTGGTCAAGCTGGCCCGCGGCTCGGGCGGCTACGGCATGCTGGTGGGGCCGCACGCCACCGCCGAGCAGCGCGAGGACTTCGCCAACCGCATCCGCGCCAACCCGGACGACTACATCGCCCAGCCCACCCTGGCGCTGAGCACCGTGCCGACCCTGGCGGATGGCGCGCTGGCGCCGCGCCACGTCGACCTGCGCCCCTTCGTGCTGTTCGGGCGGGAGGTGCGCATCGTGCCGGGCGGGCTGACCCGGGTGGCGCTGCGCGAGGGCAGCCTGGTGGTGAACTCTTCCCAGGGCGGCGGCACCAAGGACACCTGGGTGCTGGAGGACGGCCCGACCCAGGAGATCGGTCCCGGCGGCATGACCCAGAGCATGGGCGGCATGACCCAGTCCCTCGGAGGCAGCGGCATGATGCAGTCCCTGCCACCCATGAAGCCGCTGTCGCCGCCGGGGTCGGCCGACGGCTCCGGGAAGCCCGGCTGATGCTCGCCCGCACCGCCGACAGCCTGTTCTGGGTCGGGCGCTATTCCGAGCGCGCCGGCAACATCGCCCGCGGCCTGTCCGCCAGCCTGCGCATGGCCTCCCTCACCCCCGCGGAGAACGAGGGCGGCGAATGGCAGGCACTGCTGCTGGCCTCCGGCACCGAGGGCGGCTTCCGCGCCACACACCCCGCCCCCGTGGCGCGCGACGTGGTGGAATGGCTGACGCTGGACACCGCCAATCCCTCCTCCATCGCGTCCTGCCTGGAAGCGGCACGGCGCAACGCCCGTGCCGTGCGCACGGCGCTGACCGTGGACATGTGGGAAGCGGTGAACGACACCTGGATCGAGCTGCAGCGCACCGGCAAGGACGTGGTGCAGGACGACCGGCTCGCGGGCTTCCTGGACTGGGTGAAGTCGCGCTCCCTGGCCTTCAACGGCGCCGCCGCGGACACCATGCTGCGCGACGACGCCTGGCGCTTCACCCATCTCGGCACCATGCTGGAACGGGCGGACAACACCGCCCGCCTGCTGGACGCGCGCCACGCCGCCTTTGCCAGCAACAGCCCGGCGCACCACGTGCAATGGCAGTCGGCGCTGCGTTCGGTGTCCGCCATGCGCGCCTACCAGCACGTGTTTCGCGCCCGGCTGGAACCCACGCGGGTGGCGGAGCTGCTGCTGCTGCGGCGGGAAATGCCGCGCTCCCTGCGCTTCTGTTATTCCCGGGTGGACCGCACCCTGGCGGAGATCGCCGCCGCCGAGGCCAGCCTGTGCGGCGATTGCCGGGACCTGTCCGGCCGGCTGCTGGGGCGCTGCGAGGACGCCCGCATCGAGGATATCCTGGCGCGCGGCCTGCACGACTTCCTGACCGGCGCCATCAACGACAACATCCGGCTGGGGGCGGAGATCGGGCGTTGCTTCCTGGTCGGGTAGCGAGGGGCCGGCCAGCATGACCTACTGCGTCGGCCTTTTCCTGCAGCAGGGGCTGGTGATGCTGGCCGATACCCGCACCAACGCGGGCGTCGACAACATCGCCACATTTTCCAAGATGTTCACCGTCACCGAGCCCGGCGAGCGCGCGCTGTGCCTCCTGTCCTCGGGCAACCTCGCCATCACCCAGGCCGTGTGGAACCGCCTGGGGGAAGGGGTTTTCCTGGACGGGCAGCGGCAAACCCTGCTGAGCGTGCGCAGCATGTTCCAGGCTGCCCAGCTGGTGGGCGCCGCGATCCGCGCCATCTATGCCGCCGACGGGCCCAGCCTGGCAGCGCAGAAGGTGGGCTTCACCGTGTCGATGATGCTGGGCGGGCAGATCGCCGGCGGACCGATGCGGCTCTACCTCGTCTACGCCGCCGGCAACTTCATCGAGGCTACGCCCGACACGCCCTTCCTGCAGATCGGCGAGGCCAAGTACGGCAAGCCCATGCTGGACCGCGTGCTGACCCATGAGACCGGGCTGGTGGACGGCATCAAGCTGTGCCTGATCTCCATGGACGACACGCTGCGCTCCAACCTCAGCGTCGGCATGCCGCTGGACCTGCTGGTCTACCGCGAGGGCACGGCCCGCATCGGGCTGCAACGCCGGATCACCGAGAACGACCCGTATTTCCTGTCGTTGCGGGATTCCTGGTCCGGCCAGCTGCGCGACATCTACGGCGCCTTGCCGGTGCCGGACTGGCTGCCCCTCGACAGCACGGAATAGGCGGCCGGGGGCAGGTTTTCCGCCGCCCGGACGGTCCGGCGGGGCTGCTGCCGGAGTCTTCCTTGTTCCTCGACCGAGACATCCCGCGGGCATTCCTACCAGGAAATCCGGTTATTAGGAAAATGTTCTTGTTTGCACGCTGCATCCTGGGCTGCTAGTCCGGATGGCGATGACGTCCGCGAGCAGCCGGTCGACGCCCCCGCGTCGGCGACGAGACGCGGCGTTCCCGTGCGATGTGCCGCGGAGCGCCTCCGAACCCCAGCCCAAGAGGAGGCTGAGGCGACGAAGATTCGCCGTCCACCGGGCCGGTGGCGGCATGATCCTGGGGGGTGCCATGCTCCTGGCGGGCTCGGCCCTGGCCCAAGGAACCACGCAGGGCAGCCGGGGCGAGGGTATCGCCAGCCCCCGCGCCGCCTGCCTCGACGCGGCACGCACCGCCGAGATCCGCAACCAACTGCCCCAAGGCCTGCTGGTCGCCGTGGCCCTGGCGGAATCCGGATTGCACGCCTACGCCCTGAACATCGGCGGTCGTTCGCACTTCCCATCGAACGCCGAAGCGGCGCGGCAGTTGCTGGCCGGTGCACGGCCGGGCCAGTCCATCATGGCGGGCTGCGTCCAGGTGAACGCCCGGGTGCATGCCCGCGGCTCCTTCTGGCCGCTGGATCCGGCCCGGGCCACCGACTGGGCGGCGCAGCACCTGCGCCAGAAGTTCGACCAGACCGGCAACTGGGGCGATGCGATCCGCCGCTGGAATGGCGGCGCCCCGCGAACCGCCAACAACCTCGTGTGCCGCGTGCAGGCCAAGCTGCAGGTCACCAACCCCGGCTCCGTCGTGCTGAGCCGCGAAAGCTGCGGCGGGAATTACGCCCGCGAGCGTCGCAACGGTGCGGAACTGCTGGAAATCGCCGAAGCCTCCGAGCGCTGAGGCGAACCCCGGGGCAGAGCGGCCTGCCCCCTGCGTCGGATGCCGCGGATAAACGCGGCCGGCTGCGGGTTGCCTGGGTCCGTTTCGCCCCCGGCCGGCCCGCCGCCTCAGCGCGGCGGCGGCACGAATTCCGCCGTCATCAGCCCTGCCCGTTCCATGGCGCGCAGCACCGACACGACCCGGCTGGTCAGCACCACATGGGCAGGTCGCTTCTCGGAAATGCTGGGATCAGCGGGGTCGAAGGTGGCCTGGGCGATGGCCACGGCCGCCTGAAGGATCGCGTGCTGATCCGTGAACATGGAACTTGGTTTCCTTATCCGTGTCGATGGCTTTCCCGGCCCTGAAGTTCCAGGTCGGCCTTCGATTTGTTTCCGCAATATATTCGTCATGAAATCTGCGGGAGATACCCTCCGCAGGGCTTTTCCGGCCGGGAACCGCTGGCAGGGAAGGGCGACGAACCGGACGCCGCCGCGTTACAAAGGGGGCGGAACGGGCGGGAACGCGATGCGGATCAGAAACGTCCTCTTGGCAGGTCTGGCGGTGCTGGCCGTAGGGATCGGCGGCTTCGCCGCCTATGCCTGGCACCCGGCCATCGACCCGGTGCAGCCGCCGCGGCCCGAAAGCTTCGATCCGGCGCTGGTGCGCCGCGGCGCCGAGCTCGCCGCGATCGGTAACTGCAACGTTTGCCACACCGCCCCGGGCGGCAAGGTCTTCGCCGGCGGCCTGGCGATCCCGACGCCCTTCGGCACCATCTATTCCACCAACATCACCCCCGACCCGGACACCGGCATCGGCCGCTGGTCGGAAGCGGCCTTTACCCGCTCCATGCGCGCCGGGCTCGACCGTGAGGGCCACCACCTCTACCCCGCCTTTCCCTACAATCATTTCACCCTGGTCAGCGACGAGGACAACCGCGCCCTCTACGCCTATCTGATGACGCGCGAGCCCGTACGGGCCGAGGCGCCCGCCAATGAACTGCCCTTTCCCCTGAACCAGCGCTGGGTGCTGGCCGGCTGGAAGCTGCTGTTCTTCCGGGAAGGCACCTTCCAGCCCGATGCGGCGCGCGACGCCGAATGGAACCGCGGCGCCTATCTGGCCGAAGGGCTGGGCCATTGCGGTGCCTGTCACACCCCGCGCAACGCGCTGGGCGCCGAGCGGAGCGATGCGCACTATGCCGGCGGCGAGGCGGAGGGCTGGCACGCCTATGCCCTCAACGCCGATTCCCCCGCGGCCGTGCCCTGGGAGCGGGACGCCATGGCCACCTATCTCCGCCAGGGCTGGCAGGAGCGGCATGGGGTGGCCCGGGGCTCCATGGCGCCGGTGGTGGGCAATCTCGCCTCCGTGCCGGAAGCCGAGACCCGTGCCATCGCCACCTACGTGGTGGCCGGCATGGGCGAGCCTTCGCCGGCGCGGCAGGCACGGGCCAGGACGGTGCTGGAACAGGCGCGCGGCGGCGGCCCGGGCGGGCGCGCCACGGCGGCGGACAGCCAGACCGCCACCGCGGTGCCCGGCAACGACCGTGGTGCCGCCATCTACGCCGCCGCCTGCGCCACCTGCCACGAGGCCGGGCGGCCGCTGCCCTTCGGCGGCCTGCATCTGTCGCTCAGCACGGGGATCACCGGCCCGACGCCGGAGAACCTGCTCAACGTCGTGCTGCACGGGCTACCCGCCTCGGCCGGCGAGCGCGCCCCGATCATGCCGGGCTTCAGCGGCACCCTGAACGACGAGCAGCTCGCCGCGCTGGTGAGCTTCCTTCGCGCGAATTTCAGCGACCGCCCCGCCTGGGACGGAGTGGACAAGGCCGTGCGGGAAGCGCGGGATAGGGATCGGGCCGTGTCTTCGCGGCCCATGGTGGCGCTGCGGGCCGCACCGGCCGACCCGAGCCGGCCGTAAGGGGAGGCGCAGGCGATGGTGAAGCTCAACATCAACGGGCAACAGCACGAGGTCGATGCCGAGCCCGATACCCCCCTGCTCTACGTGCTGCGCGACCAGCTCGCGCTCAACGCCGCCAAGTACGGCTGCGGATTGGGACAGTGCGGCGCCTGCACGGTGATCGTGGACGGGGAAGCGGTGTTCTCCTGCACCACCCCCGTGCTGCTGCTGGAGGGCAAGAAGGTCACCACGCTGGAAGGGCTGGGCACGGTGGCCGAGCCCGGCCCGATGCAGCGCGCCTTTATCGAGGAACAGGCGGCGCAATGCGGCTACTGCATTCCCGGCATGATGATGCGGGCGCAGGCGCTGCTGGCCCGCAACCCGCGTGCCTCGGAGGAGGAGATCCGGGCGCAGCTGCAAACCAACCTGTGCCGCTGCGGCACCCACACCCGCATCCTGCGCGCGGTGCGCCGCGCCGCCGGGCTGATGCAAACGGCCGAGGCGGCGCCGGCTACCGGCAGCCGGAGCGTGGTGCGATGAGCGCGCGGCGGAACGACGTGGCCGGGCCCCGGGACGGCGAGGCGCCGGGTGCCTCCGCCGGGCTGTCGCGCCGCGGCGTGCTGGCCGGGGCCGGCGCCCTGGTGCTGGGCTTTTCCATGGATTGCGCGCGGGCGCAGCCGGCGGCGGAAGCGCAGAATGCCGGCGTGACGCCCCGCCCGGCGCCGCGGCTGCCCGGCAGCCTGCAGACCAGCCCGCAGCTGGATGCCTGGATCCGGGTGGATGCGCAGGGTGCCGTCACCGTGTTCACCGGCAAGGCCGAGTTGGGCCAGGGCATTCGCACGGCGCTGCTGCAGGTCGCGGCCGAGGAACTCGAAGTCACCCCCGACCGCATCACCCTGGTCACCGCCGATACCGGCCGCACGGCCAATGAGGGCTACACCGCCGGCAGCCATTCCATGCAGGACAGCGGCGTCGCCATCCGCCACGCCGCGGCGCAGGTGCGCGAGATCCTGGTGGCGGAGGCCGCGCAGCGCTGGAACACCGAACCGGCCCTGTGCCGCGCCGAGGGCGGCGCCGTGCTCGGCCCGGGCGAGCGGCGCCTCGGCTTCGGCGAGCTGGTTTCGGCGCAGGCGCTGACGGGGCGGGCGCAGCAGACCTCCCGCCTGAAGGAGCCGGCCCGCTTCAAGGTGATGAACACGCCGATGCAGCGCGTGGACATCCCGGCCAAGGTCACGGGCGGCGCGGCCTATGTGCAGGACATGCGCCCCGAAGGGATGCTGCACGCCCGCGTTGTCCGCCCGCCCGGACCGGGTGCCACCCTGTCCGCGCTGGACAGCACCGCGGTGGAACGGATGCCCGGCGTGGTGAAGGTGGTGCGCGACGGCAACTTCCTGGCCGTGGTGGCGACGCGCGAATGGCAGGCCATCAAGGCGATGCGCGCCCTGTCCGCCGCCGCACAATGGCAGCACACGCCGCGCCTGCCGAAGCAGGCGGAGATCTTCGCCACGCTGCAGGCCCTGCCGGTGCAGGACTTCGCTATTCTGGACCAGCGGCAACCCGTGACGGGCGCGGCGAAAACGCTGCAGGCGCGCTTCACCCGCCCCTATCAGTCGCACGCCTCCATCGGCCCCTCCTGTGCGCTGGCGCACTGGGTGGATGACGGCGTCACGGTCTGGACTCACACCCAGGGCGTTTATCCCGACCGCGCCGCCATCGCCGAGATGCTGCGCCTGGCGCCCGAGAAGGTGCGGCTGATCCATGCCGAGGGCGCCGGCTGCTACGGCCACAACGGCGCCGACGACGCCGCGGCGGATGCGGCGCTGATCGCCCGGGCCCTCCCCGGCCGTCCCGTGAAGCTGCAATGGATGCGCGAGCAGGAGAATGGCTGGGAGCCCCTCGGCCCCGGCATGGTGACGGAGGTGCGCGCTTCGCTCGACGCTTCGGGCGGCATCGTGGACTGGGATTACGGGGTGTGGAGCAACACCCATTCCATGCGGCCGGGCACGGCGGGCGCGCTGCTGGCGGCGCAGCTGGTGGCCGAGCCCTTCCCCATCCCGGAAGCCAAGCCGCTGCCGCAGCCCGAAGGCGGCGGCGACCGCAATGGCATCCCGCTGTACAAATTCCCCAGCGCGCGGGTGGTGCACCACTTCATCAAGGACATGCCGCTGCGGGTTTCGGCCATGCGGGCTCTCGGCGCCTACATGAACGTCTTCACCATCGAGACCTTCATGGACGAACTGGCCCAGGCCGCGGGCGCCGATCCCGTGGCCTTCCGGCTGCGGCACCTGGAGGACCAGCGCGCCAAGGACGTGATCACCCTGGCCGCCGAGCGCTTCGGCTGGAAGCCCGGCCAGTCGGCGCCGCGCGGGCGCGGCTACGGTTTCGGCTTCGCGCGCTACAAGAACCTCGCCGCTTATTGCGCCGTGGCCACCGAGGTGGAGGTGGAGCGCGAGAGCGGCCGCGCCCGGCTGGTGCGCGCGGTGGCGGCGGTGGACAGCGGCCAGGTCGTCAACCCCGACGGCCTGCGCAACCAGGTCGAGGGCGCGATCCTGCAATCGGCGAGCTGGACGCTGTACGAGAGCGTCACTTACGACGAGCGCGCGATCACCAGCGTCGACTGGTCCACCTACCCGATCCTGCGCTTCGACGCGGTGCCGGACAGCGTGGAGGTGCATATCGTGGATCGGCCCGGCCTGCCTTTCCTGGGCAGCGGCGAAACCGGCCAGGGCCCGACCGCGGCCTCGGTCGGCAATGCGGTGGCCCATGCCGCGGGGCAGCGGCTGCGCGACCTGCCGCTGACGCGGGAACGGATCAAGGCGGCGGTCGGGGTCTAGCCGCCCAGCCCCCTGGAACTGCGGCGGCCCGGCGTTAGACTGCCGGGCACGACGGTGCCGGCGTGCCGTTCTCCCCTGGTTGCGAGAAGGGCACCGCATGTTCACCAGGCCCGGGATCACGGGTTTCTTCGTCATGAACGCTCACCTGCTTCGTGCCGCGTCCAGCGTGGCGGCCGCTCCCTGCCCCCATGCTTGCGGCGGTTCGAAGAATGGCTGCACCGGGTCACGCGCGGTGTCCGGTGCGGTGCGGCCGGGCCGCGCAGGACGGCACGCGGCGTGAGCGGGACGTCCTGGCTCGCCTGGCTGCTGGCCATCTCCGCCGGCGTACTGTCGTCACGCGCGGCCACCTTGATCGCGCGTGGGCCGGAGGGCGTCGTGCAGACCGGAAACCGGGCGCTGCTGCAGATCCTGAACTTCCCGGCCCTGCTGGTGCTGATGGCCGTGCCCTTCTTCGTGCTGCCCTGGCTCTACGCCGCGGTGCTGTCCGTGACGGCCACCGTGTTCAACCCGGCCAACCTGATGGTGAAGCGCAACAACTTGGCCCGCATCTTCCTGCGCGCGCCTTGGCTGAATCTTCTGGCGATCGTGGGGGCCGCCTACTTCGCTTTCCACATCGTGGGGATGCTGCTTTAAGCGTGCTTCCGGCCACCAAGGTCGCGATGGCCGGCCGTTGACCGGGTGGGCTCACGGCATACCTTCCAGGGATGGCTCCCCACCCCGACACCTGGATGCGCGTCACGCCGCTGGGCCTGTACTGCGAGCCGGGCGACTTCTACGTGGACCCCGCGCGTCCGGTGTCGCGGGCGGTAATCAGCCACGGCCATGCCGACCACGCCCGCCCCGGCCATGACAGCGTGCTCGCCACGCCCGAGACGCTGGCGATCATGGGTGCCCGCTACGGCGCCGAGCGGTCGGGGCGGGAACAGCGGGCGCTGCGCTACAGCGCCTCGCTCACCCATCGCGAGGTCCGGATCACGCTGGTGCCGGCCGGGCACGTGCTGGGCTCGGCGCAGGTGATGCTGGAATGGCGCGGCTCCCGCATCGTGGTGTCGGGCGACTACAAGCGCGCGCCGGACCCGACCTGCGCGCCCTTCGAGCCGGTGCCCTGCGACGTCTTCGTCACGGAGGCGACCTTCGCCCTGCCGGTGTTCCGCCACCCGCCGGCGGAGCACGAGGTGGCGCGCCTGCTGAACAGCGTTTCCCTGTTCCCGGAGCGGGCGCATGTCGTGGGCGCCTACGCGCTGGGCAAATCGCAGCGGCTGATCGCCCTGCTGCGCCGCGCCGACTACGAGAAGCCCATCTACCTGCACGGCGCGCTGCGCAACCTGTGCGACCTCTACGGCCGGCTCGGCATCGAGCTGGGCCGGCTGGAGCCGGTTCCCACCGGGCTGAAGCGCGGCCATCCGCCGATCCTGGCCGGCGAGATCGTGATCGCGCCGCCCTCGGCGGAAGCGACGCCCTGGGCGCGGCGCCTCGCCGACCCTGTGACCTGCGCTGCCTCCGGCTGGATGACGGTGCGGCAGCGCGCCCGGCTGCGCGGGGTGGAACTGCCGCTGGTGGTCAGCGACCACGCCGATTGGGACGAGCTGCTCGCCACCTGCGCCGAAGTCCAGGCGCCGGAGGTCTGGGTGACGCATGGCCGCGACGACGCGCTGGTGCACGCCCTGTCCCTGCGCGGCGTGCGCGGCCGCGCCCTGCACCTGGTCGGCCGCGACGAGGACGACGACGCGGTCGAAGGCGCCCCCGCCCCCGGCGGTGAAACCGCGGCCGCACCCGAGGAAGCCCTGGCCGGCGTCGGCGGTCATGCCCATGTCGCCGAGGAAGGCCCAGCCCCGCCGCGCGGCGGCTTCGACGTGGCGGAGGCGGCGTGAGCGGCGTGGCGCTGCGTGGCCCACGAGGGGGCTCTGCCCCCTCGCGCTCCCCCGCGAGGAACCTGAGGTTCCTCAACCTCCCATTCGTAACAGTGTGGCGCTGGTGGATGGGGGTGCACCTGCGGCGGCGTAGCCGTGCCGCAGGTGCACCCCCATCCACCAGCGCCAACTCACGGCGGGGTCCGGGGACCTACGAGGTCCCCGGCGGGGGGGCGGGGGGCAGAGCCCCCCGCGGGCCACGCGGTGCGACGCGCCCATGAGCGTCCCCGCCTTCGCCGACCTGCTGGAGCGGCTGGTCTTCACCCCCGGGCGGCTGGCCAAGATCGCCCTGCTCAAGCGCTGGTTCGCGGAGCAGCCGGACCCCGACCGCGGCGTCGGGCTGGCGGCGCTGACGGGGGAGCTGGTGTTCACCGCGGCCAAGCCCAGCGTGGTCAAGGCGCTGGTGGCGGAGCGCACCGACCCCGTGCTGCTGGCCCTGAGCCAGGACTATGTGGGCGACCTGGCGGAAACCGTGGCGCTGATCTGGCGGCCACGCGAAGGGGTGAACACCCCGCCCCCCACGCTGAGCGAGGTGGTGGAAGGGCTGGAACTGGCCTCCCGCGCCGAGATCCCCAAGCTGATCGAGGGCTGGCTGGACAGCCTCGACGCGGGCGGCCGGCTGGCGCTGATCAAGCTGGTGACGGGCGCCCTGCGCGTGGGCGTCAACGCGCGCCTGGCCAAGACCGCGCTGGCGGAATGGGCGGGCCGCGGCGTGGACGAGGTGGAGGAGGTCTGGCACGGCATCGCGCCGCCCTACCTGCCGATCTTCCGCTGGCTGGAAGGCCGCGCCGAGCGCCCGGACCCCAAGGACGCCCCGGTGTTCCGCCCGCTGATGCTGGCCCACCCGCTGGAGGAGGCCGACCGTGCCGCCGTCGAGGCCGAGCCGGAGCGCTGGCGGGCGGAATGGAAGTGGGACGGCATTCGCGTGCAGATGGCGGCCTCGCCGGGCGGGCGCCGGCTGTGGAGCCGCACCGGCGAGGATGTGTCCGGTGCCTTTCCCGAGATCGTGGAAGCCATGGACTTCCACGCCACCTTGGACGGCGAGCTGCTGGTGGTGCGCGACGGGGTCGTGGCACCCTTCTCGGAACTGCAGCAGCGGCTGAACCGCAAGGTGATCACCCCCAAGATGCAGGCGGAGTTCCCCGTGTCCGTCCGCCTCTACGACCTGCTGGTGGAAGGGGATGAGGACCTGCGCGCCCTGCCCTTCGATATCAGGCGCGAGCGGCTGGAAGCCTGGGTGGCGCGGGTGAAGCCGGCGCGGATGGACCTGAGCGTGCCGATCGCCTTCTCCTCGCTGCACCACTTGGCCGAGCTGCGCGAAGGCGCGCGTGCCGCCTCCATCGAAGGGCTGATGCTCAAGCGCGCCGACAGCCCCTATGTCGCCGGGCGGGTGAAGGGCCTGTGGTGGAAGTGGAAGCGGGCGCCGCTGAACGTGGACGCGGTGGTGATGTACGCCCAGCGCGGCCACGGCAAGCGCTCCTCCTACTATTCCGACTACACCTTCGGCCTGTGGCGCACGAATGCGGACGGCACGCGCGAGCTGGTGCCGGTGGGCAAGGCCTATTCCGGCTTCACCGACCAGGAGCTGGTCTGGCTGGACCGCTGGATCCGCGAACACACCACCGGCCGCTTCGGCCCGGTGCGCGAGGTGGAGAAGGAACTGGTGCTGGAGGTGATCTTCGACGCCGCCCAGCTGTCCGGCCGCCATCGTTCCGGGGTGGCGATGCGCTTTCCCCGCATCGCCCGTATCCGCCGCGACAAGCCGGCGGCGGAGGCGGATACCTTGGACACCCTCCTGGCCATGGTGGAGGACCGTGCCCCGACGGAGGAGGCGCAAGCCCCGGCCTGACCGACCCGCGACGGATTACAAAGTTGCAACTCGTTCGCACTCGCCGTAAGCCTCGGGTTTCCTCCAGCTGGGAAACCTCTTCATGCTCCGCCGCAGCTTCCTCGCCGCCCTTGTCCTGGCGCTTCCCTCGGCGCTGCCGACGCCCGCCGTGGCGCAGGACCGCGGGGTGGTGAACGTGTATTCCGCCCGGCACTACGACAGCGACCGGCAGATCTGGGAGGCCTTCACCCGTGAGAGCGGCATCCGCGTCCGGGTGATCCAGGCCGATGCCGACCAGCTGATCGAGCGCATCCGCAACGAGGGCGCCAACAGCCCCGCCGACGTGTTCCTGACGGTGGACAGCGCCCGCCTCGCCCGCGCGGCGGATGCCGGGATCCTGGCGCCGTTCCGCTCCCCGACGGTCGAGAACCGCGTGCCTGCCGCGCTGCGCGACCCGCAGGGCCGCTGGTTCGCCGTGTCGCAGCGTGCCCGGGTCATCATGTACGACAAGCAGGCCGGCCGCCCCGAAGGGCTGAACCGCTACGAGGACCTGGCCGATCCGCGCTTCCGCGGGCAGATCTGCGTGCGCTCCGGCGCGCATTCCTACAACACCTCCATGACCGCCTCGATCCTGGCGGCCGACGGCGCTGCCGCCACGGAGAACTGGGCACGCGGCCTGGTGGCCAACCTCGCGCGGCCGCCGCAGGGGGGTGACCGCGACCAGATCGCCGCCCTGCCCACGGGGCAGTGCCGGATCGCCATCTCCAACACCTACTACCTCGGCGGTTACGGCCGTTCCGCGAACCCGGCCGAGCGGGCGCTGTTCGAGCGTGTGGGCGTGATCTTCCCCAACCAGGGCCAGGGCGATCGCGGAGCGCATGTGAACATTTCCGGCGCCGGCCTGGTGGGCACTGCGCCCAACCGTGACAACGCCGCGAAGCTGCTGGAATTCCTGACCGGCCACGAGGCGCAGGACGTGTTCTCGCAGGCCAACATGGAATACCCGGCGGTGGCGGACGCGCCGCTGCACCCTGCCCTGCGCTCCATGGGCACCTTCCGGGCTGAGCCGGTGAACGGGGCCCGTACCGCCGCCAACACCGCCGAAGCCCTGCAGATCGCCCAGCGCGCCGGCTGGCGCTGAGCGGGCGCGCGCCGGGCAGGATCGCCCGCCCGGCGCGCGGGGTTCATTCCCCCGTGCGATAGGCGCGCACGCGGGGGCGGCTGAGCTCCAGGTCGCGTTGGCTGGGGCCGATGGGGGTCCCCTCCTCCTCGGTGGTGCTGACCATCGGCACGCGGGTGCCGGTGGGCGGGTTCAGCGCCGCGGTGCCCATGCTGTCCGGCGTGCTGGTAGCCAGCACGCCCATCTCCGCCTCTTCCGCCGAGGCCCCGCCGCGATCCGCGTCGCGCAGGGTTTCCAGCGACGGGTCGTAGTCGGTCCAGCCGCTGCTGCACCATTCCGCGACGCGGGAGTCGAGGTCCACCGCGCCGTGCTGCTCGAACACGTCCAGCGCGTGTTCCACCTGCGCGTCTTCCAGCTCGGCGGTCAGCACGTAGCCGCCCTGGCGGACGCCCTCGGCGTAGACGTGACGGTCGGCGTCGGGGATGAACACGGCCAGCAGGGAGGATAGGAAGCCCCCCTCCTCCTCCGGCTTGGCCTCATCGGCGGCATGCACCCGGATGCGGTCGCGGCCGACACCGTCGTGGTGCACGAGGTGTTCGATCACGTGCTCGACCTCCTCGCGCTGGTCGAAAAGGCCGGTGATGATGCGCGCCATGCCGCCGCTGCTCCCTGTTGTGCCGCCGGGCCGTCCGCCCGGTCGGGCGAGGCAGCCGGCGCCCGGGGACGCAACGCGCGGTTCTCGGCGGCCCCGGGTGCGGCGCTTCCCTGCGCGGGAGACGACGTGAAAGGGAACAACAGCGCGGGTGCCACGGGGTTGCGGCACCCTGCCCCGGCAGCCTCGCCGCACCCGGCCGGACCAGGCCGTTCATCCGCCGGCCCGCGGTCGTTCCAGTTCCCGGGCGCTCTTGCTGGCAGGGAGGGCCGGTGCGATGGTCCGGCCGCTTCGCCGGCGGCTGAAACCGGGGCGGAACGTTGCTTTGTTGCCGGAACGAGGACCCCCGCATGGCCAAGATCAAGGTGAAGACCCCCGTCGTGGAGATGGACGGGGACGAGATGACCCGGATCATCTGGGGCTTCATCAAGGACCGGCTGATCCTGCCCTATCTCGACATCGACCTGAAGTATTTCGACCTCGGGATCGAGCACCGCGACGCCACCGACGACCAGGTGACGATCGACGCGGCCAACGCCAACAAGCAGTACGGCGTGGGCGTGAAGTGCGCCACCATCACCCCCGACGAGGCGCGGGTGACCGAGTTCGGCCTGAAGAAGATGTGGCGCTCGCCCAACGGCACGATCCGCAACATCCTGGACGGCACGATCTTCCGCGAGCCGATCATCTGCTCCAACGTGCCGCGCCTGGTGCCGCACTGGAGCAAGCCGATCGTGGTGGGCCGCCACGCCTATGGCGACATCTACCGCGCCGCCGAGACCAAGATCCCCGGCCCCGGCAAGGCGACCCTGATCTGGACGCCGGCCGAGGGCGGCGAGCCGATCGAGCTGGAAGTGTTCAACTTCAAGAGCCCCGGCGTGCTGATGGGCATGCACAACACCAAGCCGTCGATCGAGGGCTTCGCGCGGGCCAGCTTCAACTACGGGCTGGCGCGCAACATGCCGGTCTACCTGTCCACCAAGAACACGATCCTCAAGGCCTATGACGGCATGTTCAAGGACGTGTTCCAGGAGATCTTCGACGCCGACTTCAAGGCCGAGTACCAGAAGCGCGGCCTGACCTACGAGCACCGGCTGATCGACGACATGGTGGCCGCGGCGCTGAAGTGGGAAGGCGGCTATGTCTGGGCCTGCAAGAACTACGACGGCGACGTGGAGTCCGACATCGTGGCGCAGGGCTACGGCAGCCTCGGCCTGATGACCTCCGTGCTACTGGCGCCCGACGGCAACACGGTGGAGAGCGAGGCCGCGCACGGCACGGTGACGCGCCACTACCGCGAGCACCAGAAGGGCCGGGAAACCTCCACCAACCCGATCGCCTCGATCTTCGCCTGGACCCGTGGCCTGATCTACCGCGGCCGCTTCGACGGCACCCAGGACGTGGTGGACTTCGCCCAGGCGCTGGAGCAGGTCTGCGTCGAGACGGTGGAAGCCGGCCACATGACCAAGGACCTCGCCATCCTGATCGGCAAGGACCAGCCCTGGCTCAACACCCAGGCCTTCCTAGCCAAGCTGGACGAGAACCTGAAGGCCAAGATGGGCTGACGCCCACCCGCCACGGCGGTTGCTTCCCGGGGGCGGGTGCCGTGCATGGCGCCCGCCCCCGTTCCGTTTCGGCGCCCCGTGTCCCGTCCCTCAGAGGGTCGGTGGCACGCCCGGTGCACCGCGGGGCCGCATGACCGCTTTCCTGTCCAGCCTCGACCTCCTGGCCCTGGCCGTCTTCTTCCTGTGCTGGGTCGGCTATGCCCTGGTGGTGGACCGTGTTCCCACCATCCGCCGGCGTAGCGTGATCACGGCGATGGACGAGCAGCGGCGGCGCTGGCTGCTGGCCACGCTGCCGCGCGAGAACCGGGTGGCGGACGTCGCCATCATCGGCAACCTGATGTCCTCCACCTCTTTCCTGGCCAACACCTGCATCTTCATTGTGGGCGGGTTGATGGCGCTGCTGGCGGCGCCGGAGGTGGGCCGGCGCGTGCTGACCGCCATGCCCTTCGCCGGCAGCATGTTGTCCGACGGCGCTTGGGAAGCCCGCATCCTGCTGCTGCTGGTGATCTTCGTGCGCGCCTTCTTCGAGCTGACCTGGGCGCTGCGGCAGTTCAACTACGGCTCCATCCTGATCGGCGGCTTGCCGCGCGACCCGGTGGCAGGCGTGCCGGCGGCGGAGATCGGCGCGCGGGTGGTCAACCGCGCGGCGCGACACTTCAACACGGGGCTGCGGGCCTATTACTTCGGCCTCGCCGCCCTGGCCTGGATCCTTCATCCGCTGGCGCTGATCGGGGCCAGTCTCTGGGTGCTATGGGAGTTGTACCGGCGGGAATTCCGGTCCGCCGTGCGGCAAGCGGTGCAGGAAAGCGCGGGCTGATGCCGGTAGCTGTGACAGCGGTGTTCGACCCGGTAGCGACGGCTGGTCTAGCGCGGCTGATTGGTCGCCTGAGTGCCGCCGGCCTGTCACGCAGCCAAGAGTCGCTGGGCTACCTGCCGCACCTGACTCTGGCCGTGCAGAACACGGAGGATACAGGGCTTGCCGGAGCAGCCGCACGCGATGTGCTTGCGCAGCTTCCAGCCAGACTGGAATTATCGGGGCTAGCGGTGTTCCCCGGCACACCATCGGTGCTCTACGCCGCGGCCGTTCCCACGATGAGCTGGCTCGAGATGCACGCAGCACTGTGCGGACGGTTGGACAGGGTGGAGGAGCATTTTCGCCAGGGGAACTGGGTGCCACACATTACACTGGCGGCCGACCTAGAACCCGGCCGGCTCTGCGAAGCGATGGGGCTGCTACTGGCGGGATGGTCAACCAGTACGCTGCAGGTGCGCGCCCTGGAAGTGGTGCGTTTCCCTCCGGTCCGCTGCGAGTTGCACCTGCCTCGTACCTGAGTGGCGGGTGCTTTCGCATTCAGGGAATGGTTTCGGGAAATACGTGCCGTCCATCCGCGCCCAGCGGCACGTGGCCGGCGAACACCACCGCCGAAACCGGCAGCACGCCGTAGAGATGCGGAAACAGCCCGGGCCGCTTGCCGCCCGCGGCCGCTTCCCAGCGCAGCGCCTCGCCCAGTGCCGCGGCATCGGCCGTGATCAGCCACAGGTCGGCCTCGCCGGCGCGATGCTTGTGCGCGCTCTCCCGCAGCTGCGCCGCGGTGGAGAAGTGGAGAAAGCCGTCGCGCCGGTCGTCGGCACTGCCGGCATAATGCCCGGCGGCGAGGGCGGCGCGCCAGTCCGCGCCGCGCACGAGGGTGTGGATCTGCGGTTCCATGATGCCGAGGCTTACCACCCGGCCCCGGCACCTGTCGCGGTGCCGGGGCCGCGGGTGCGGCGGCGTCAGCCCACCGCCGCCAGTCGCGGGCGGGCCGGGGCCGCGGGCGGGGCGGCCGGGGACAGGCGATAGAACAGCAGCCCGCCGATCTCCGCCACCGGCAGCTGCGCCAGCGCCCAGCCGGGCTGCGCGTCGTCGCCGTGATAGTGCGTCGCCCCACCCGTGCTGTCCGGCAGGGCACCGGCCACCGCGCGCGCCGCGATGCGGCGGCAGATCGCCATGGTCGCATCCGCGGCGCGCTCGCCGCCGGGTGCTGCGGCGCGCAGCGCGGCGTGGTTGCCGTGCCGGGGGTTCCAGCAGGGGAACTGGAAGGGCGCGCGGCACACGGCCTCGATGCCGTGGCCCCAGTGCGGCCGGCCGGCCGCGACCCGGTTCAGCACCACGGAGGCCAGGGCCTCCAGCGCCCGCACGGGACGGTGCCCAGCCTCGGCGAACAGGGTCAGGGCCAGCACGGCGGCGTCGCGGGCACGCAGGGCGGTGGCGTCGTTCAGAGTGGCGCTCATGGGCGGTCATCCTCCAGGGCGGCCACCCGCACGGCGGCCATCGTGGCGGCCCGGGTGGCTTCGTCGAGCTTGTTTTCGATGCGCAGCAGGTGCTGCGTCAGGCGGTTGTCCACGTCGCGGATCAGCGACAGCGGCACGTAGGTCCGCGCCACTTCCAGCTTGAAGGCGGCGACGTCCTCGCGCGTGCGCTCCAGCGCGGCGTCGTTGTCGCAGGGCGGTCCTTTCGGTCGGCCGGGCGGGCCGAGCCCATCGGCGCGTCCCGGGCGGGATGGCTGGGCTCCGCGCAGGGCCCAGCCCAGCAGGCCTGCCGGCAGCACCGTCAGGGCGAGGTGGATCCAGGACGGATCCGGCGGTGACAGCATCGCGGGTGATCCTTCGTGAGGGACGGACAGGGGCCGCAACCGGCGCCTCGGCGCCGGGAGAGACGGTTCAGGGGCTCGCCGCGCCACCAGGGCCGGCACCTTCGCCGGCCAGGGGCGGCTGCTCCGCCGGCAGTGCCGCGATGGCGTCCAGCCGCGGCAGGGGCTGGGCCGGGAAGCCGGCGAGGTCGCGCCGGCCGCGCGGGGCCAGCACGGCCTGCTGCAGGTCGCGGAACTCCCGCCACAGCTCGTGCGCCTTGGCGTGCCAGGCATGCGCCAGGGTCCAGGCCCGGTTACGCTCGGCTTCCAGCTCCGCGACGCGGCGGCGCACGCGCTCCAGCTCCTGCTCCTGCCGGTTGATCCAGTTCGTCTGGCGCGCGTCGAAGGTCGCGAGCACGCTGGCGCGTTCCTGCGCTTCACGGTCGTCGCGCTTGTCCTGGCTGGCCGTGCGCGTGCTCAGCCAGGCACTGCGGGCGTTCAACCACAGGCCCAGGGCGGAGATGACGCCGGACACGAGCACGACCCACCAGGGGTTGGGATTCTCCGACATGTCATCCGCACTCCCCTGGCAACCGCTGACCCACGCCCCGCCCGCCACCCCGGCGGGGGGGTGCGGTCGGGCGGGGCTGGCCGGGGGGGCGGGATGGCTCAGCCTGCATGATCGTGGCCGATCCGCACCGGCCGTCGCGCGGGGGCGGGACGCAGGGCTTCGGCCGAGGCCGGGACGGGCACGGCATCGGAACTCCTTCCGGATGGCTGGGGCGGGGTGGCGGAAGCGGCAGCGCTCGCGCGCGGCGCATCGGGTGTGCTAGGGGGTTAGGCCGTGACCTGGAACGAGCCCTACCTCGAAACCTGCTGCCGCTCGGCCCTGCACCGGCTGCGGCAGGTGGGCGAGGCCGGACGCCCGGCGGGGCTGCCGGACGATCCCTGCCTGCGCCGGCTGGACGGCATGGGGCTGGCGCGGCTGGGCACGCATGGCCGCTTCAGCATCACGCCCGCCGGCGCGGCGCGGCACGACAGCGAGATCCTGAAGAAGCGCGCGGCCTGATCGCTGACAGCTTGGCGGCAAGTCTGCCGCCCGGCCCTTCCCGCTCAGGCCCCGTGCCAGCCCGGCCCGCGCGCGGCGGGCGGCAGGCCGGGCAGGCGCACCGGCTCGGCCAGCAGGCAGCCCGCCACCGCGTCCAGGGCGTCGTCGCGTGCCCCCGCCGCGTCGGGCCGCCAAGCCGCCATCTCGGCGGCGAAGGGCGTGCGGAACACGCTCTCGTGGGCCAGCAACCGGCGCGCGGCCAGGGCGGGGTCCAGCGCGCTCAGGATGCGCTCCCGCTTGGGGCGGTGATTGTTGTGCTCCACCACCGTGCAGGCGACGCCGGCGCGGGCCAGCTCGCGCCGCAGCAGCGCCGGCAGGAAGCGGCCGATGCCGTTGGTCTCGACCCGTACCACCGGCAGCAGTAGCTCCCGCGCGACCGCCGCCACCTGCATGCATTGCTGCGTCGCCGGGTCGGGTTGCGCGTCCAGCTCCTGCGTCAGGAAGGCCAGGCGGTGCAGGTAGTGCCGCCCCTCGGCATCGGCGTAGGTGGCGGCCAGCACGCTGCCATCCCCCACCCCGGGGCGGCCATAGGCAGGGTCCCAGTAACCGCCGCCCGATACCAGCCGCCGCCCCAGCAGCGACAACACGGGGCGGCCGCCGGCCTCGTGGTACTGGGTGTTCTCGGCGTAGCGCAGGACCAGCGCGGGATCGAGCCGCGCCGCGCTCTCGGCCACGGCCTGCAGCAGCATCTGGCGGGCGAAGTGCAGCGGGCCGACGCGCTCGCGCAGCGCCTCGATCCCGGCCTGGGAGAAGCGTTCCGGCCAGGCGGAACGGCCGGCCGTGTCCAGCAGCGGCAGTTGCAGGCGCCGATAGCCGCGCAGAAAGGCGTCCGGTGCGTCGGCGGGGGCGTAGAGACTCTCGGCGCAATGCGGCGTGCCGACGTAAAGGACGGTGCCGCCGGGCATCAGCACGAACTCGGTTTCCGCCAGCCGCTCGCGTAGCTCGGCACGCTTGCCGGCCGTGTCGCAGTTCCCCGCGACCTCCACGTCGTCGCACACGATCACGTCGGCCCGCGCCCCGGTGATGTTGCCGCCGATGCCGGCGGCCAGCATGGAAGGGTCGCGCAGCGCACCCTCGCGCCGCACGCTGAAACGGTCCGCCGCCCAGTCGCCGGCGCCGTCGGGCAGCAAGTGGTGGCACAGCGGGTGGCGGCCGATGATGCGCCGCACCGTGGCCACCATCTTGGTTGCCAGCGCGTGGTCGGCCGCCAGCACGAGGATGCGCAGTTGCGGGTCGCGCAGCAGCCGCCAGGCGCACCACAACCCCACCAGCGTGGACTTGCCGCAGCCGCGAAAGGCCATCAGCAGCAGGCGGCGATCCTCGGCGGCGTGGCGCGCGTCCAGCCAGCGGGCGATGCGGCGGTGGATATCGGGGGTGGATTGGCCGTTGCGGCTGTTCCACGCCCAGGCGAATTCCAGGAAGTCAGGCGGCGTCTCCGTCGTCGTCATGCGCTTCCCTTTCGGCGATCTCGGCCCGGACCTGTGCCAGCAGCTGCGCGCTTTCCCCCGCCCCGGCCGCGTCCCCGGGAGTGATGCTGCGGGCGAGCTTGACCAGGTGTTCCAGGTGCGCGAGCGCCGCGCGCGCCGCGGCGTGAAAGGCGGCGAAAGCCTTGGCGTCCTCGTGCCCGCCGGGACCGGGCCCGGCGGACAGAAAGGCGTCGTAGTCCTGCACCACCCGCTGCGCCGCCTGCTGCAGCTCGGCCAGTGAGGTGTCCGGCAGCTTCACGGCGCCACCTGCCGGAAGCGGCGGCCCCGTCGGGCACCCCGCGGCGACGCCGGAGGGAAACCGTGGCGCATCGGCCGCCTCACAGCCGAGGCTTGGTGACGCGGACGAACAGGGTGCCGGGCCCCACGGTGATGCTGCCGCCGCTGATGTTCTGCGCGGTGACGCGCACCTGGTCGGCGCCGGCGGTGCCGCCGACGCTGCCGTGAAACACCACGCCACCGTTCTGGAAGCCGCTGGACTTGCTGAAACCCACCTGCACCACGTCGCCCTGCCGCGCACCCAGCACCGTCACGTCGCGGGTGGCGGTGGCGCCGGCGGCCAGGGCGGGGATGTCCCAGCCGGGGTCCTTCACCGTGTATTCGCGCACGCCCCAGCGGCGGTTGTTGCCGTAGAACAGCCGCGGCGCGCTCAGGTGGCCGGCGTAGAGCCGCAGGGCCCGCAGCGTCGCCGCGGCGCTGCCGCCGCGCACGCCGATCACCGCGAAGGCCGCCGCGTCGGCCAGGGTGACGCGCTGCAGCTGGTTCAGCGGGAAGCCGCCCACCAGGCTATCCAGGTTAGCGTTGCCTTCCCACCAGCACGGGCCGCCGGCCCAGAGGATGTTCATGTTGGACAGCAGCGCCGGCGAGCTGTCGGCCAGCACGGTGCCCGAGGCGTCGAACTGCTGCACGATCGGCCGCAGCTCGGAACCTTCGGCCGCCACGAAGAACTCCTTGCAGGCGGAACTGTCCACCACGAAGCCCAGGGCACGGGAGGTGGGCAGGCCGATCTCCTCCAGGCCCAGGCCGATCTGGTCCAGGCCGGGAAAGCAGAAGCCGTCCAGCGTGGTGGGCGGCCCGGCCGGGTTGCCGGACAGCACCGCCATGCCCTCGAAGCCGACGCCCTCCGCGGAAACCATCGTTTGCCGGAAGGCGCGCGCCCGGACGTTGTCGGCCGCGGCGATCAGGCGGGGCGAGCCGTAGGAGGCGGCTGCCTGGTGCAGCGGCAGCACCGTGCCGCCCGCGCGGTTGGAGCCGGCATAGAGCACGGAGCAGCCGCGGAAGCCGTAGGTGCCGACGTAGGACACCTCGTAGACGGCGTCGTTGAAGGAGCCGGAATGCTTCGCCACGAAGGGCGAGCAGGCTTCCATGCGCACGCCATTGGCACGCAGCCCGCGGCCGTCCACTTCCAGCAGGAAGGGAATGGCTTCCACCGTGCCGGGCGTGCCCTGGCGCTGCAGCTCGAAGGCCGGACCTTCGAAGAGATGCGCGTTGTGTAGCGTGTAGCCGCCGGGATCGCGCGACAGGCGCACCCCGTAGCGCGACAGGGTCGGGTGGCTGGCGGAGCTGTTGGCGAAGTGGCCGCCGATGTAGCGCACCGAGTTGTTCCAGCCCGTGGCCGCAGCGGTGCGGATATCCAGCCCGATGCGGTTGTCCACGATGCGGCCGAGGTAGACCGTGCTGTCCTCGAAGCCGCGCTCCACGCCCAGGGTGCGCAGGCCGATCGTGAAGCCCTCGATCTGCCGGATGTCCAGCGCGGAACCGTCGAGGTTGCGCGCCACCACGCCGATGTCGCTCTCGTTCTCCCAGGAGGAGATGCGGGCGCGCAGCACGCGGATGCCCTGGTACAGCTTGGCCTGGTTACGGGCGTTGCCGCCGTCGCCGATGGTCAGCGCCGCCTGCCCGTCCGGCCCGGCGTAGAGGATGGCGCCGCGCATGCTCAGCCCCGCCGCGGCGCCGGGAAACACCAGCGGCATGCTGGTGCGGAAGCTGCCCTCGCCGATGTCGAGATACTTGCCCGAAGCCGCGGCGGCATTCATGGCGGCCTGCAGCGCGGCACCATCATCCGTCACGCCGTCGCCGGTGGCGCCGAAGTCGCGGGCCGAGAGGCGCTCGTTGAGCTTGTCCTCCACCGAGCGCGGGATGCCGCCGGGAAAGGGCACGGAGATCCCGGCGTCGCCGCGCGAGAACACCGTCAGGTCGCCCAGCGAGTCGAAGCCCAGCAGCCGGTTGGCGCGCGCCGGCCGCATCGGCAGGGTCAGCCGCCCGCCGACCTCGCCGGGGTCGAGGCGGATGGCGTTGGCCACGTCCTCCGATACTTCCTGCAGCGCGGCGGTCTGGCGGTCCAGCTCATCGTTCAGCGTGTCGGCGCGCAGCACGCCGTTGGGCTGGAAGTCGGTGGTGCGGTCGATGCGCAGGCGGCGGCGCAGCAGCACTTGCGCGTTGGCCGCTGGCGGCACGGCGAAGGCCACCGTGCCGCCTTCCGAATGGCCGGTGCCGGAGATGGCGTAGCCACCGCCGAGCAGCAGCCCGTCCACCCGCACTTCCAGGTCGGCGAGGTCGAAGATCGGAAAAGGAAAAACGAAGACGGACTGGCCGCCGCTGGCCACGTAGTGCACGCGCGGCGCGACGTCGCCGATGCGGATGTGCTCGGCCATGGGGGTCTCCGGATCTGCGAGGGGTCGAGGAAGAGCCGCGCCGCCATTCCGGGCGGGCCGCTGCACCCCCTTGGCGGGGGTGCCGGTGCGTGTTCAGTCCAGCAGGTTGCGGGCGGCGCTGGCGAAGGAGGAGCCGGCGCGCAGCCAGGTCGTCAGCGAACCATCGGTGTTCAGCAGGGAACGGCGCCCGGCGGCGAGGCGCGCGGCGCGCAGGGCAGCATCCTCCTCCGTGTCCTGCGCGGCGTCGCGCCGCAGCCCCGCCGTGACCGCTGCCGCCGAGCCCTGGTCCGGCTGCAGCCCGGAAGCCGCGGCGCGGGCGCGCACGGAAGCCAGGGTGCGGTCCAGCGTGTCCTGCCGGGCGCGCGCCTCGGCCTGCGCCTGCACGGCGGCGACCTGGGCCTGCGCCACGTTCTGCTCGGCCTGCTGCGCCGCCTGGTTCCTGGCGACCTTGCTCTGTTCCTGGGCCTTGTGAACCGTCGAGTAGATCGACAGTCCCGTGCCCACCAGCGCCGCGACGGGTGCGAGCTGCGCCATCAGTCGGTCATCCTCGTGTCTGTTGTCACGGAAAGCAGGGTGAAAGGCAGCGGCGCATCCGAGGCGACGAGCCAGACCGGCCGCAGCGCGTCGCGCGACCAGCCCAGCGCGCGCAGCGTGATGTCGCCGGTGAAGGCGGGCGGCCCGCTATCCAGCAGCGGCGTGTCCAGCCGGCGCAGCGGCACCGGCTGCGCCCCGCGCCCGAGATCCACGGCCATGGCCCTGGTGTCGAGCAGCCGGAAGGTGGCGCTGACCAACCGGCGCGGGCCGCCGGTGACGCCGGGCTGGCCCGCCATCTCGGCCGGCAGGGGCTCCACCACGTGGGTGAAGGGCAGCCCCGCTTCCACCGACACCGCCGCGCGTTCCAGCGTCACGGCACCGGCGGAAACCTTGGCGTTGGCCACCGGCGCGCCCTCGGCCACCACGGCCAGGCTGCGGGTTTCCAGATGCCCCAGCCCGGTCCAGCGCTTCTGCGCCGTGCCGGCCGTGCCGGTGATCGCGGCGTCGGTGTTCAGCGCCGGGTCGAAGCGTTCCAGCCGCGTGGTGCCGAAGCGCTCCACCGCGGCCCAGATCGTGCCGTCGATCTCGGCAAGAGAGCGAAAGGCGCCCGCCGTGTCCTGGCGCGTCCAGGCGGTGATGGACTCCGCCCGGAACAGCGTCAGCGTGGCCAGCGAACCGTCCGCCATGGCCAGGTGCAGCAGCCGGCGCCGCTGGTCAAAGGCCATGGCCACCGGATCCGCCACGAGGTGCCGCGCGGTGATGGCGAGATCGCCGGCCTGATAGGCGCCCTGCACCTCCGTATAGGCGAACTCGTAGACGGCGTTGCCGGTGCGGGCGACGAAGATGGTGCTGCCATCCACGTCCACCGGCGGCACCGAGCGCCCCACCGGCGAGCCGATGCGGGTCTGCCGGTTCAGCTGGATCGAGGCGGGGGTGAGCGGCTCCCCCGTTACCATCCACTCGGCACCGGAGGTGAAGACCTGCAGGTGGCGGCCCGAGAACACGGCGCGGATGGCGTTCACCTGGTCCGACACCAGCCCGAACGCGATCGCCTCATCGTCCAGCCCGGTGCCGAGGTCGAAGTCGCCGGCCGAGCCGGAACGGCTCAGCCACAGCCAGTTGGGCAGTTCGCGCGAGCCGCCCAGCACGAGGCGCTGCTGGTGGAAGCAGGCGGTGGCGGGCCAGCCATGCGCGCCGAAGGCGGCCTCGTCCCAGTTCGCCGTGGCATCGCCCGCCGTCAGCGGATCCTCCACCATCGCGGTGGCGCTGCGCGGGTTGCTCACCGCGGTGATCCGCACCCGCTTGCCGTTGATGCGAAGACGCCGGCCGAGATGCCCGTCGCGGAACACGTCGGCGCTGGCCGTCAGCACCGTGCTGCCGGCCAGCGCCGAGGCGGCCAGGGTGATGTCAGGCGCGGCGAAGCGGTGGAAGGGCTCGCGGGCGAGGACGAATTCCGCCAGCGTCCAGCTCGCCGGCCCCGTGCAGGTGAGGCGCTGCGGCGGCATGTCGGGATGCACCAGCAGCAGCGTGTCGGCGCTCTGCGTCCAGTTCAGCCCGGGCAGCATCGCCTCCGTCCAGGGCCCGGACAGCTCGGCCTGCAACGCATCGTTCTTGATGACGCGCAGCTTGTTGTGCAGGAACACCAGCAGATAGGTCTGCTCCGTGCCGTACTCGAAGGCGACGAGGCGCGCGGGGCCGGGAAGTTCCGCGACGTGGCGCAGGCCGGGGCGGCGGGTGACGCCGCCGGTGGGCTGCAGGAACAGGTTGCGCAGGCGCCGTGCGCCGTTGTCGTAGGCGCTGGTGTCGCCGCGCCCGAGCATCTCGGGCGCCAGCTCCCCCGCGGTGAAGGCGGTCTTGGCGCGTCGGCTGGCAGCCATGGCGTGCTCCTCAGCGCCTGACGTCGACCAGGGGGAAGCCCTCGAAGGCCATCACGCTGGTCTGCTGGCTGTCGTTGAGCCGGGCGTCGCGGAACTCCGCGCCGGCCAGGCGCTGCAGCATCTCGGCCCGCGCGGTGCTGTCGGTCAGCGGGATGCAGAAATCCGCGGCCAGGCGCAGCACCAGGGCAGAGGCGAAGTGCGGCGGGAAGCTGCTTTCCTCCGGCCGGAAGATGTAGGTCAGCACCACCTCCGGCGCGTCGGCGTGCAGCCGGTTCTCGTGGATGCGGTAGTCCAGCCCCCGGCCGCGGCCGCTGCCGGCGCTCAGCACGCGCAGGCAACTCGGCGGCATCTGGAAGGCGTATTCCTTGTCGGCCACCGGCGCGGCCAGCAGCCGCGGCAGCACCATCTGCCCGGTGGCGAAGCTCCAGGGATGGGCGGCGAGCAGGGCGTCTCGCGCGGCCGGGTACAGGTTGGCCGCGACCTCGGCCTCGGCTGTGCCTTCCTCGAAGGAGGCGACGGGCTGGGCGCCGATCCGCAGCAGGGCGCGCGAGCAGAGAACGAGGGCGGAAAGCGCCATCGGGGGTCGGCTCCTCGGAAAGGATGTGTTCGGGGCAGGCAGGGGCCGCCGTGGCGGCCGCGAACGTCCGGCGGGAACTCCTCCCGCGAACAGGCGGCGCATCGCGACGGCCCACGCCATGGAGGGCCCGCGAGGCGGCCCCCGGCGTTCCGGCGAAACGGGTTCCGCCGGAACGCTGCGCACTGCCGGGATGTCGCGCCGACAAACGGCGCCTACTCCGTCAGCATGCGAGCGCACGCGGCGATGCCGCCGCGTGCAGCCGCCGGATTACTCCGCCGCGCGCATCCGCACGACACCGGCATTGTCGATGAGCACCGAGCCCTGGCTCATCATGTTGTTGACGAAATGCGCGGCGCGGTCGCCGTGCCAGGTGATGTCGGTCTCGACCTCCTGCGCCACGGCGTGGCCGACCGCCGTCTTGTGATAGAAGTAGCAGTAGCGCAGCGCGCCGTTCCGGGTCAGGCCGGAATGCGGCATCCAGGTCGCGCCCAGCCACTTCTTGGCCTGCGTTCCCTTCCAGGGCAGCGCGTCGTCACCGATATAGGCGGAGGACGCGAATTCCGGGATCTG
This sequence comes from Roseomonas sp. BN140053, assembly GCF_047690175.1. Classification (NCBI taxonomy): domain Bacteria; kingdom Pseudomonadati; phylum Pseudomonadota; class Alphaproteobacteria; order Acetobacterales; family Roseomonadaceae; genus Roseomonas; species Roseomonas sp. BN140053. The sequence continues at coordinate 37,117 of NZ_JBLLEB010000030.1, forward strand.
CAGCAGCTGCGACCACTGCTTCCAGCCGACGACCGCGAAGCGCTGGCCGTCATCGGGAACGTCGGCAGCGCCCAGCATCTCGAAGGCCAGCAGCACCTTCTTGATCGTCAACCCGTCGGCGTCGGTGGTGCCGCTGGCCGTGCCCACCGCTTCCTGAGTCGCGGTGTCCAGCGCCGCGATGATCAGGTCGTCGGTCTTGCGGCCCAGCGCGTAGGCGCCGGCATTGGCCACCACCGTGCGCTCGTCGAAGCTGACCTTGATCTCGTCGAGGCGGTCGATCCACTCGCCGGCGTAGTAGTCCTATACTCGGCAATATCGTTTTATCATAATTGTTTATGCTTTCTTCGCGGCTATGAAAGCGGGTTTGTGGCACAAGGCTTGGCACATGCCACGCCCGAATATTTCAGCCGGTCGTTTTCGGCGTTTTCAGCCTAACGGGATCGTACTTGGAGCTTGAGCTGTAGCCCTAGACTCCTGCCCATGTCCGGCAGCCGCTCCATTCTCCCCTCCCCTTCCCTCGCTTCGGCGTTCTTCAGTCCAGGCGTTCCCTCGCCTGCTTGGCAGGAAATCTTCCGCTTGGGGTCAGCTGGGCCGGGTGCAGCAGCGCCGCTGCGCCGGTTGGTGAACGATGCCGGCGAGCCCATGGGCGAGTGGGACGACACCACCGTGGAGATCGAGCCCTGGGCTGGGCGCGACACCATCGTGGGGCCGGACGGCCGCGAGGTGCTGGGGGCGATCAATCCGGAGGTGTTCCGCGGCGTGGCGCCGGTGCTGCGGGAGGCGCCCGTGTATTCGGACACGCGCTTGAACCCCTACAATCCCTGGGAGCGCGCAGCGCCGTGGCAGGGTGCAGCACCCGAGGCGTCGCCGCTGCTGCAGCAGACGTCGGCCGGCGCCGCTACCGCCACCGGACTTCCGCCGGGCTTCGAGCTGGACCCTCTGCCCACCGCGGCGGCGGTGCCGGCCATGGGCGGCCTGCCCGAGGGCTTCGAGCTGGACCCGATGCCCGCCGCGCCCAGCCCTGCACCTGCGGCGGCAGAGCCGGCCCGACCCGGCTTCATCGACCGGTTCACGGCCAATTTCGGCGACGCGCGTCGGAACAGCATCGGCGGTGCGGCCGAGGAAGCCCGGGAGCAGGGGCGTGCCTATGGCCAGGGCGTCGCCGCCGCGGGCGGCAGCATCCTGTTCCCGACGCCGGAGCAGGTCGCCGCCGGCGAGGCGGAGCGCGAGCGGGTGCGGCAGGAGGAGCGGCAACGCCGCGAGCGTTACGAGGCGATGCCCGGCGCCAGCGGCATCGTGGAGAATGCGGCGGCTCTCACCGGGCAGGTGCTGGGCAGCATCCCTTCCGTCGAGAACATGGTTACCGGCATTTTCCGACCCGGCGCCACGGTGGCGGGCCGTGTCATCCGCCAGGGTGCCGAGGCCGCGATCGGCAACGTCGTCGGCGACGTCGCCACTCAGGGCGCGCAGTCGCAGGTGCTGGGCGTGCGGGACGCCTACGACCCCTGGCAGACGGCCTTCGCCGCCGGCGTGGGCTTCGGCATCGGCGGCTCCTTCGCCGCGGCACCGGAAATCATCCGCGGCATCCGGCAGCGCCTCGCCGCCAGCCGCGGCGTCGCCGAGGACGCGATCGACCCCGCTCGGGTGACGCCGGAGGACATCGCCTCCGTGCTGACCGATGCCGACGCGCAGGCATTGGCGCGCGCCAACGGCATCAGCGACCCCGCCGACCCACGGCTGGCTCAGCTTCAGGAGCGGCTGCAGGCGCGCCGCGCCGCCGAAGCCGATCCCTACGCAGCCCTGCAGCAGCGGGCCGACCGCCCGGCCACCAGCGCTGCCGCGCCTGCCGATGGCGAGCTCGCCCGTGGCGATGTTCAGGTGCGCCAGGAGGTCGCCGGTCAACGCCGCGAGGAAGAGAGTTTCCGCGAGCTGCGGGATCGCATTACGCAGGATGTTGACGCCGAGGTGGCCGGTGACCGCCTGCCCTTCGAACGCCGAGATGGGGAGATCGAGGCGCGGCTGCGCGACCGCCTCTCCATGCCAACGCCGGAGCCTGCCGCACCCCGCGCTGTAGGCACCGCGGGCGAGGTCTACCCGCCCGCCTCAGAAGCTGGGATCGCTGCCGGCCAGGACGCGATCGCTGCCCGCGGCCCTTCCCGCGGCGCGCTGGTGCCGACCGAGCCGCAGCCGTCGCGCATGACACCCGAGGAAATCCGTCGCGCGCAGGCGCGGATGGCGGACCCGGAACCCAGCGGACGCACCGCGGAGTTGCTGGCCGAGATCGACACGGCAGAAGCGCAGGCGACACGCATCACCCGTAACGGCGAGCCGGCTAGCGGCACCCAGGCAGCCCGACGTCTCGGCACCCTGCGGGCCCGGGTCGAAGCGCTCCGGGCACAGTTGGAGCCGCCGCCTCGTCTCGTGGCGCCCGAGGGCGGGCTGCCGAGGACGCCCGATCAGGTGGTGCAGGGGCGCGAGGCAGAGGCGGCCTTCCGTGCCGCGGAGCGCCAGCGCGGCCGGGTTGGACCCGAGGTGCGCGACACCCAGGCGGGCGGTCGCCCCGAGGGCGCGGCACCGCAGCAGGTGTTCCTGGACGACGGCTACCCGGTCCGCCTCCTGTCGCGTGACGACCAGGGCTTCGCGCGGGTGGAGCGCTACGACCCTCGCACCGGAGCGGTGGAGGAAGGGGCGCAGCCCTACACGGTTCGCGAAGGTGCGCTGGAGAGCCGTGCCTATAGCGCCGAGCCCCGCCGCGCGCAGGACTTCGCCGCACGCGCCCGGGGGCCTGCGTCGCCCGAAATTCCTCGTGATGCCTCCACCAACTCGGTGCAACGGGAGCCGCAGCAGACCTATCGGGCCACCTCACCCGATCCCAACCAGGATTTTCCGGGTGCCACCTCCCGGCCGCGCGGCGAGCCCCCGCCTGGTGGTGAAGCGCTGGGGCGTTCGCCTTACCCGGCGCAGCCCGAGGGACCTGCAGCAGGCAGGCGGTGGTCCAGCGCGGAGGAAGTCGAGCGCGCCTTCGAAGCGCGGCGTGCGGAGGCGGAGGAGGCAGCCCGTCAGGCACGCGAAAGCGGCGAATGGAGCAGCGGCCAGCGCAGCACCAATACGCCGCGGCCCCCCGGTGCGGACGGGCGCTGGGCGGTGGACGGCACCGGCTTCGTCGCATCCGACGCTGGCGGGCCGCTGCGCTTCGCTGGACAACGGCAGGCGGCGCTCTGGATCCTGAACCGAGGCCAGAAGCTCAGCCCCGACCAGTTCTTCGACATCGCGGTGCACCCCTCGGGCAAGGGCTTCACGGTGCGGGAGGCTGGCCGGAACGCCGGGTCGGATGCCCGCGCCGCGCCGCCGGCAAGGGACACCGCCTCGGGCCCTATCCCGCTGGAGCAGCGCCAGGCGGACGTTGCCGAGCTTCGCCGAGCCCGCGTGCCCGAACCAGAGATCCGGGCCCTCTCGCCGGAGCAGCGGCAAGTCCGCTTGCTGGAAACCCGCGCCGTCGCATCCGGCACGCCGCTCAGCCCGGAGCAGAGCCGAGCCGCGATCCAGCGCGTGCTGGACCGGCAGGCGGGCGAGGCGCAGGCGGCACTACACCACCCGGAGGTAGGGCCCATCGACGTGATCTGGGGCAACCCGAAGGGCGGCCTCGCCCACATCCTGAGCAAGCACCCGGAGATCACGGCCGAGAACCTGCCCGGCATCATCGCGGGCTCCACGATCGTGGAGCGGCGCCCAGGACGAATCCGGCTGGAGACGCCGGACCATACCGCCATCATCGGGCTGAACTACCGGGGTGAGGAGCAGCGTTGGCTGCTGACCGCCTACGAGGACCACGCCCGGAAGGCGGGGGATGCTCTGCGCGCAACGGACGGTGGACAGGTTGCGCCTCGCGGCCGGACTGACAAATCTCCTCCGGCGCAGAGCCCCGATGCCCCGGGCGCTACAGTCGATGCTCGGGCAACGCCTGAGAGCCGGGCCCATCCCCCAGCACGGGGCGAGGCAAATCTAGGGAGCGCCGAAGCGCCGCGCAACATCTCCGTGGCACAGCGACAGGCCGACTACGCGGCGCTCCGCCGCGCCGGCATGCCGGAAGCCGAGATCCGCGCCATGACGCCGGAGGCGCGCCGGGAGCGGCTGGTGGTGCCGCCCAGTGCAGAGCCTGCGACGGCGCGCGCCGCGATCCAGCAGATGATGGATACGAGCAGCGGCGAGGCTGCGGGGGTGCTGCATCACCCGGCGGTCGGGCCGATCGACATGGTGTGGGGCAATGCCCGGGGCGGGCTGGCGCACATCATCGCGAAGCATCCAGAAGTGGACCCGCTGCGGCTGCCTGAGATGATCCGCGACATGCGAGTGGTGAAGACGCAGCGACCTGATGGCGCGCATCCGCGCCTGCGGCTCGAAGCGCGGGACCACACCGCCATTGTCCGGCTGGACTACGACGGGCAGGCGCGGCGCTGGCTGGTATCCGCTTATGAACACACCGTGCGGCAGGCGGATACCCTGCGTGCAGCGAAGGACAGTGGGGCTACACCTCGCGGCCGGACCCAGGATGCTCCGACACAGGGCGACCGGAATCTAGGGAGCCCCGAGGCGCCGCGCAATGCTGGCGGTGCGGACGGCGGTACGCTCTACGCCAACCCGCTGGATCCCGCCCTGGTGAAGCGGCTGCTGCTGGACCCGGCGCTGGATCAGGTGCGCCGGCTGCGCAACCGGCTGGCCTCCTCCACCTCGCTGCAGGGGCTGCGCAACAACTGGCAGTGGTTCACCTACTCGTCGCGCGCCGGCATGCGCGCCATCGCGGAGCGCTACCCGAACGTGCCGGAGATCGCGCAGCTGGCCGATCACCTGGCGACCGACCCCGGCACCGGGCGGCGGGTGGCCGAGACGTTCCAGACGGCGGTGGAATCGCGCGCCAAGGCGATGACCAACCGGCTGGGCAACCTGATCGGCCGCGTGCCGGACGTCGCCGCCGAGGAGCGGCTGCGCGACATCCTGACGGGCACCGGCCGGGCGCGCGACGCCGCGGAAGCGGCCCGGGCCGCGAGCGTGCGGCGCCTGCTGGATGAGCAGCACGACCACCTGAAGGAAGCCGGGGTGGAGCTGGGCTACATCCGCGGCCGCTACTACCCACGGATGTACGACGCCGACCGCATCCTGGCCGACCCGGAGGGCTTCGCCGAGGCCGCGCAGCGCGTCTACCGCAAGGTGGGCCTCAACGCCGCCGATGCCCGCGCCGCGGCGGAGGACTGGATCGACCGGCTATCCGGCGTCGGCCGCGGCGCCGCGGACTACGCCCACACCCCCACCGGGAACTTCACCAAGGGCCGCGCGCTGCCGGCCGACACTGACACGCTGATGCGGGACTGGCTGGTGACCGACCCGCGCCAGGCGCTCAGCCACTACTTCGAGCGCACCTCGCGGCTGGCCGAGTTCACCCGGCGCTTCGGGAAATCCGGCGAGAAGGCGGAGGAGATGTTCACCGCCATGCGCCGCGGCGGCGTGCCGCCGGCCGACATCGCTCTGATGCGCGGCTGGTTCGCGGCCAGCACCGGCACGCTGCGCACGGCCTCCTCCGGCCCGGCCGTGGCCATGGGCAACTGGGTGCAGACCCTGGGGACTTTGGCAGTGCTGCCGCGGGCGGTGCTGTCGGGGCTGGTGGAGGCCGGCACCGTGGGCAGCCGCACTGGCAACCCGCTGACCGGGCTGAAGGCGGTGGCGGAATCCTACAAGGCGCTGCTGAACACCCCCGACACCCGGCAGGCGCGGCAGGCCGCCGAGATGATGGGCATCATCAGCGACGGGCTGACGGATGCCACGATCGCGGCGCGCATGGACACGCAGAGCGCGCCGGCGATGCAGCGCAACCTGACCAGCCAGATGTTCCGCCAGACCGGCATGTACGCGATCACCAGCGCCCAGCAGGTGGCCGCAACCAAGATCGGCCAGGTGTGGGTGCGCCAGCTGGCGGCCGACATCGCTGAGGGCGCCTCCACCCGGGCGAGCTCCGCGCGGCTGCTGGCGGAGCTGGGGCTGGACGAGAACCAGGCCCGGGCGATGCATGTTTGGCTGGGGCGCAACGACGGCGTGCCGACGCTGCCGGATCTGCTGGGCAACGCCCCCGAGGCGCAGGCGTACCGCGGCGCCATCCGGCGCTTCGTGCGCGAGTCCATCCAGGAGCCGCAGGCGGTGGACAAGCCGGCGCTGGCGGGCAGCCCGGTGGGCCGGCTGGCCTACGGCATTACGTCGTTCATGTTCTCCTTCACCCGCAACGTGCTGCTGCGCTCGATCAAGCAGGCGGGGGAGGGGATGTCCGGCGAGGGCTACACGATGGCCGACCGGGCGCGGCTGATCGGGCCGCTGGTGGGCTACATGAGCCTGGGCGCGATGCAGTACGGCGTGTCGGAGCTGCGCGAGCGGCTGTTCAACCCCCAGGCGCAGGACGAGCGCGACCCCTGGGTGCGCACCATCCTGAACCTGGATCGGGCGGGCTCCTTCGGGAACCTCAGCCCGATCGTGAACATGGTGTCCTCGGCGAAGTACGATCGCGATCCGTCGTCGCTGATGACCGGGCCTTACCTGGCGCACTTCGCCACCAACCTTGGGAAGATGACCCTGGGGCTGGTGCCGCAGCCGGTGGGCCCCAACAGCCCGAACACCAACAACGCCGAGCACTCGGCGGTGCGCGCCCTGCACGCGGCGGTGCTGGCACCGGCCGTGGCCGCCACGCTGTCCTCGCTGCCCGGCGGGCCGGCGCTGCAGGCCGCCTACGGCATCGGCACCATGGCGGCCACCAGCCGAGGCGCCGGGCGGGCGCTGGCCGACACCGCGGTGGGCGAGCCGACCACGAAGCCGCGCACCGCCGGCGGCGCGGCGCGCAGCGGGATCTCGGCCGGTGCCGGCATCCGCTCTACCGGCGGGATCAGCGGTGGCCGCGGCATCTCCTCCAGCGGCGGGATCTCGGCGCAATGAGCGACACCCCGGCACCAGCACCTGAACCGCCGGCGGAGGAAGGGGAGCCCTGGCTTCGGATCATCCTCAGTAAGGCCATTCTAGGCCGTTGTCGGCGTAAAACGCTCGCAGCATCTCTGCACTCGGAAAGAACCTGCCGAAGCCATTCGGCGTCCATGCCACGAAGTACTCGCCTATCTTCGTGTTCAGCGCCTTGCCACTTTCATCACGCCAGTCGTCGTTAGCTCCGTGTTGAAGCTTGCGGCGAAGATGGGCGTTTAGGCCGTCCATGATTTCCCGTGCCTGCGAGTTCATCTCGCCATCCGGCCCTTCGGAGAAGAAGACCTTGCGGTATGGCCGAGCAGGGCCAATCCAGACCGACATTAGGTCGTAGTCCGAAATATAAATCTTACCTCGGTCCTGCAAGATACCCTTAGACGGGACACTCTTCTTCTTCAGTTCTGGCGGCTTGGGTGCGTAGCCTCGAAGATCGTAAATCCGTGAGTTTCGGTTCGGGCAGCGCGAGATGATGAGGCAATGCCGCTGAAGGCAGAAATCTGAGAAGACCTTCGCGTCCTTAGCACTCATGCCAGCCATTCGGGCGAGACGTCGGTGCTGGATCTCGATGCCGCTTTCGCTGTCCTCCTTCGACAGCTCAGGATCGTTTAGGGCATGGAAGATCACCCCAGTCTTACTACCACTCATCGACATTCCTCCTCACGTGGACGCTATAGCGCGCGCTCGTTCTGTGTGCAAAACGCTGCCGATGGCCGTCTGGAGCTGCCGTTGCTCTTGGGAGTGGCGAAGGGCCCAGCGCATCAGATCGTGCAGCGGAGGGCTTGAGTAGTCGCAACGCCAGTGAGATAGGGCGAAGAGGACGTGGTAATCTTATTTAGCTCGCCGCATGATTTGATAGATCCGATTGACGCTGGTGGAGTTAATGTCGGCCCACTATATGATGGCTACTGTCGGCATTCTACATCCTCAAAGGAATCGCTATGGCCCACAAGATGAACCTTGCCGCCCTTTCGGTTCAAGAACTCACCAGCTTGATCCACGATGCTGAAGCCAAGCGTCAGGAGAAGATGGAAGAGGCCAAATCTTCTTTGAAATCTGAGATGGAGGAAAAGGCGGCTGCACTTGGCCTGTCTCTTGAAGGGCTGTTTCCACGAGCAGAGACGGCAAAGATCAGATCCAGCCGTAAGCCGCGCAAGGATGCTGGCGCACCAGTTCCCGTGAAGTACCGTGGCCCGAATGGTGAAGAGTGGACTGGCCGTGGTCGCCCGCCTGGCTGGTTGGCTGCATTGGAGAAGCAAGGCAAGCAGCGGGATAGCTTCCGGGTCTGAGCCGGCTGATTGGGGATTTGGAACTTTGGGCAGCGGTTGCTTATCGCCCCTAGATTGAGCCCTTAGCAGCCGCTTCTTACTACATTCACATTTGCCTAGTTTGAGGCGTAACAGTTGCTTCGAAGGCTCCGAGACGTTGCTGCAAAATGGCGTCCATAAGAGCTGCCGCCTCACCGCCTCGTCCTGCTAGGCTCGATTGCTTAGCCAGAACGGCAAGCGCCTGCTGCACTTCTCTCTGCGCCACCCCGTCCGCTGATCGCACCAGTGCCGCAACGACGGTTCGCAGTACTGCGACGTCTGCCACTAGAGTGAGAACCATAGCCTGTTCGGGTTCGGCAGCAGGGGTAGAGGGCTGTTCCATGCAAGCTGGCTAGCATGCCTCGCGAGCAGTGGCTGCCCGGACCGGATATGCACTTCCCACCCGCAGCCTCTCCGGAGAGGATCGGCTGGAAGCCAAGGGGCAGGAACTGGAAAGAGTATGATGCGCTTCCTCCGCTGCCTTGCGTTGCTGGTGCTGTCCCTTGCTGGGCAACCTGCCTCGGCGGCCGACATTGCCGGTCGCGTGGTCGGCATTAGTGACGGCGACACCCTGACCTTGCTGGCGCCCGGCAATCGCCAAGTCCGGGTCCGCCTGGCTGAGATCGATACCCCTGAGAGCCGCCAGCCGTACGGGACTCGGGCCCAGCAGGAGCTCTCCGACTTGGTGTTCCGTAAGGATGTGCGAGTAGCGGTGCAGGACACTGACCGCTACGGGCGTACCGTGGGGCGGGTTTATACTGGCTCAGTGGACGTCAACGCTGAGATGGTCCGCAGAGGTGCGGCCTGGGTCTATCGCCAGTACAGCCGAGATTCCACACTGCTGCCGCTGGAAGCCGAGGCGAGAGCAGCCCGGCGTGGCTTGTGGGCGCTGCCGGAAGCGGAGCGTACGCCACCTTGGGAGTGGCGGGCGGCAGCCCGAAGCGGGGTGCGCACTGAGCAGGCACCAGTTGGGACAGCTGCCCCGTCACTGGCTCCGGCTGCCCCGGCCCGCTCAGCACCAGCAGCCTCGTCAGGGTTCAGCTGCGGCTCCAAACGTTACTGCCGGGAGATGACGAGCTGCGCCGAGGCACGCTTTCACCTGCAGCAGTGTGGTCTCAGTCGGCTGGACGGAGATGGCGACGGCGTACCCTGCGAAGCCATGTGCCGATGATTTCAGGGCAGACGGAAGTTGCTGAGGCTAGGATGATCTTGCAATCTCGGGACGATGCAGAACGCATCCTTGATTTTTGGCCTGCCCAGCTCCCGGTTTGATGGAGCGAGAAGCCCTTTCCGGGTGCGAACCCGCCCCTTTATCAGCAAGCGCGGACAGGTTGTGGCAGCTGCCTCGTGCAGTCAGTGGACTACTCATTGATGCGGCGTCCAGCTCCGATCCAAGACGCGCGCCTACCGCGCCCGGAGGTGCCGGTGGATGCTTACAGGTGTGCAAAGATCCTAATGGATCAGCATGGCGCTGCCGCACGCCAAGTCGCGGGCAAGCGTCTCACCGCGATGATCGAGGCTGGCGACGAGGGCGGCGCGGCAGCCTGGATAGATATTGTCTATGCGTTGGGCGAGATGGAACGTGGAGCGAGAGACGGCGAAGCGATCAACTGAGGGCATGGCCCTCGATATCACCGGTGTCGCATCCAGCCCCGAGAACGGCGGTGGAGCCGGTGGGTGGCCACGTCGGGTCCGTGCGGAAGAGAAAGGCGAATGACAGGTGCCGACGGCCTGCCCAGCGCTGGAGCTGTGTACAGGGGGGACGGCCGCCTTACCGTTGGCGAAGGGCCACCATTCTCACTGAGCTTGGTCGCCGATCTTGCCTTCCAGGCGGTGCTTCACGACCAAGCCGCGCCAGGTAACAGCATGGAGGACGGCGACCGCATGTGAGTTTTGCCGGACCAGCCCTGGGCGGCCATTGCCGTGCCAGATCGCCTGCTCGCGGAACTGGCGCGAACCATCCGGGCAGGGAACAAGGTGCTGGTGATGGCGTATGAACCGGACGTAGGAAACCTGGCCTGCGAAGCGGTCGAGCGAATGCTGGATATGCCGTACGGCGCCGCCTAGAGCTGGACGACGCTCACGGGAAAGCAGACACGATGCAACTCGGCCCCAGTGGCAGCCCGCCGCTTGAGGCAGATGCGGACCCATCCTCGAGCAGTTGGATTGGGCGCTGGGCGCGCTCAGTCCGGGCGAATATTGGCCCGCTCCACCACCTCGTCCCACTTGATGGACTCCGCGCGGATGCTGTCGCGGAACTCCTGCGCCGAGAGCGGCCGCGGCTCGCAGCCGATGGCCTGCAGGCGCTGTCGCACGGCAGGGTCGCGCAGCGCCGCCACGAACACGGCATTGAGGCGGTCCAGCACCGGGGCCGGCGTCGCTGCCGGGGCCACCAACCCGAACCAGCCCACCGTCTCGTAGCCGGGCACGCCGGCCTCGGCGGCAGTGGGCACGTCCGGCAGCAGCGGCACTCGCTCGTTTGCAGTCACCGCCAGCGCTCGTAACGCGCCACCCTCCTGCAGCAGGCTCAGCGCCGTGGGCACATCCAGAACGGCCGCTTCCACCTCACCGCCGGTCGCTGCAGCGCCTGCCGGACCGGTGCCGCGGTAGGCCACGGGCAAAACCTGGATCCCACCCAGCTGGTTCAGCAGCTCGGCTGACAGGTGCATCAGCGTGCCGTTGCCGCCGTGGCCGATGGACATCGCGCCGGGTCGGGCCCGGGCGAGCGCCAGGAACTCGCGGAGGTCGTGTGCCGCGACCCGGCGGTTCACCACCACCACGAAAGGGCTGTCAATTAGCTTGGTGATTGGCGCTAAGTCGCGCGTAGGATCGTAAGGACGGTTCGGGTACAGTCGCGCGTTGACCACCAGCCCGCCCTGCGAGGCGATGCCGATCGTGTGGCCGTCAGGCGGAGCCTTGGCCACAGCGTCAGCACCAATCATGCCGCCCGCGCCGGCGCGGTTTTCCACCACCACGGACTGCCGCAGCTGCTCGCTCACCAGGGGTGCCAAGATGCGGCCCACCGCGTCGGTGCTGCCGCCGGGGGGAAAGGGCACGATGAGGCGAATCGGCTTGCTCGGCCAAGACTGTGCCCGCACCGTAGGCGTGGCGAGCAGCCCGCCGGTCAAGGCGCCCAACAGCACGCGCCTACGGGACGTGATGTCGCACACCATCTTTCCCCCCAACTGTGTGTTGCGACTACGATGCATGCGGACGTGCTCCGGTGCAACGATCAGCCTCCGCCCCGCTCCGCGCCCCATTTCCTCCGTACTGCTTCGGCTCGGCGCAGGTGCTAGCCGCGCCTAGTGCGGCCGCCGTGCCAGATCCCTTCGGCATGGAGCACCCGGCACGTGCCGCGTGAGCGGTTTCTAGGTCGCCGCGCCGCGGCTGGTCACGCACGCGACCCCCCGCCTATCCCGTGCAGCGCCGCAAATCCAAGCCGCCCGGCACCGCCTCACCCGGTTGGAGAGCACGCAGACTGGACAGGAACACTCCAAGCTCGCGCAGATCGGCGCTGTGGCCCGCCGCGCTGGGGCTGATCGCGTCCGGCGTTTCTAGGCTCAAGGCCCGCCGCCCGGCCGGATCCGCATCCCCGGGCAGCACGAGATCTCGCGGCACCTCGTCCAGGAAGAAGCTGCAGACCACCCCGTCCCCCTTGCGTAACGTGACCCGCTGCGGCGCGCCTCCGGGCGGCACATAAGCCGCAACACGCAGCACGCTTCCCGCCGTCGCCGCCTCGCCACCCAGCACCAGCATCGCCCCGCTCCCCAGCGACCACCGCCCAGCCGCTTCAGGCAGCGCCCAGCCCAGGAACCCGGTCGCAGCTGCCGGTGCGAAGGGGATCGGGCGGCAGTCCAGCCTCAGGCGCGGCAGCGTGTCCCGGTACAGCGCGAGGAAGCTCTCGACCGGCGGCATCTCCATCGGCGGCTGGTGCCACAGGATCGTCCGGCCCAGCACCCGTAGCGCCGCCGGATCGCGGGCGAGGCCGCCATCCGCCCGACAGGTCGCGTCTCGGATCACCGCGAAGGCCAGTTCCCGCCCTGCCATGTCGCGAGCCGCCGCGCGGTTGTGCAGGCAGGTCGCTGCCCCGAGCAGTCCGACAGCCCCGGCGCAGAACAGCGCCGGTACCCGCGAATGCAGGCCGCAACGCTGCAGTGCCCGGAGCAGCAGCGCGAGCCCTACCGCCAGCGCCGCCCCCACGCCCAGCGCCGCGATGCGGGAATCCACGTAGGTGCAGTCGCCCCCGATCCGGCACCACGCCTGGTACTTCGCGGTCAGCGCGTGCGGCAGCGTGTTCAGCCAGGCCCAGCCTAGGCAGAACAGCACCACCCCGCCCGCCGCGCGCGGCCGCAGCTGGCGGGCCAGGGCGGGCAATAGCCGCCAAGCCAGCCAGGTCGCCGCGGCGAAGGCGGCCATCGCCAGGACCAAGTCCGCCGCGGTGGCCGGACCGGGCAGGAGACGGGGAAACACCGTGCCGTTGACGGCGTGCAGCCATTGCAGCTCCGGCACGTCCAGCAGCGCCGGCACGCCGGCCGTGTTGCCCGCGTAGCCACTGGGAAAGGCGGCGCGATAGCCGAGATAGATCGCCGCCGAGGCCGCCAGGGCGGAACCGTGCAGCCGCAGCTCCCGCCCGCGCCGGTCGCGCCGCGCCGTGCACACCGCCAGGGCGGCGAGGCTGAGCCCCGCCACGAAGGCGTATTCCAGCACCAGTGTCAGCACCACCAGCAGCAGGCCGGCGGCCACCCGGCCCCGGTGGGACGCAGCCGCCCCCGCCAGCCACAGGTGCACCGCCACCAGCCCCAGCAGGGGCAGCAGGATCAGCAGCGGGTAGGCGTTGGGCGCCAGGTGGTGTGCCGCCAGCGGTGTAGTGCAGCAGCAGAGCAGGAGCGCCGCTTGCGCCAGCGGTGCCCCAAAGAGTTGCGCCAGCAGGCGGCAGAAGGCGAGCAGCAGCAGGCCGAAGCAGCCTACCACCAGCAACCGGCCCCAGCCGTATTCGGGCAGCATCGCCCCCAGCAGTTCCAGCGGCATGGCCAGGAAGATGCCGATCCGGCCCTGCTGCTCCGCCACCCGGCCGATCTGCACCAGCAGGTCCTGCGGCCGGTCCAGCGCGGACAGGATGAGGAACTGGAAGAAGTTCTCGTCGGCGGACTGGTGGAAGGCCCGCAGAAAGGGCCACAGCTGCAGCCCGGCAAAGAGCAGCAGCACCATCTCCGGCATTGCGGCACGCAGCCGCCCGGCCGCGGCCAGGCCCGGCGCCGGAAGCGAGCTGGCGGAAGTAACTGTCGCCGCGCTTCGGCTGACCGAGGTCACTGGCAAGCAGGAACGCCCTTTCTACAAAAGGAGAATTCAGCGCATTAATTGCGATCGTCTCGCTTTAGGAGCGGCTTGCCAGCAAGGCAACCTGGAATAAGCGTTTTGCAGTTCGCTACGTCACGCGTTGGCCATGGCCGGACGCCCAGCACGGTCGGGGAACGAGGCCATCGGAGCAGGGCGAGATGGCGGCGGATCAAAGCGGGTGAGGAGGGGGAGGAGGCCGCAGCCTCCTGGCGGAGAACTCAATCGGCTTCTGCGCGATCCCTAACCACGGGAGCGGTAGGTCGCTCCCTCAAGGCGTCCAAGGTCAAGGCGCGGAACCTCACTTCCTAGCCGCGCTACGCGCTACTCATCGCGAAGCACCACCGCCCTGCACAGGTACGCCCCGGGCCGGGTCCGGCCGAAGTGCCGGCTGCCCTCGGCGTGGAGCACCCGGGCCGCGGGGTTGCCCCACACCACTGGATCAGCGCTGCAGGCCGCGTGGGCTGCTTCTAGGCCGGCACGTGGGGTGGCAGGAGCCGTGCGGCGAGGCGGGGCTTGCCGGGGCGCTGGCGCAGTCTCCGGGGCCACTGGCACTGGGGCGGTCGCTGCAGGCGCCCCGTCTCGCAGGAACGGGTTAGGGCCAACCGTGATCCCCTGTGCCCAGGCGGTGCCCGCCAGGGCGAGGAAGCCCAGCGCCAGGCAGAAGCCCCTCACGCCGGGTTCGGCCCACCGTCAGGCAGTGGCTAATCCTGGTCCAGCCAGTAGTTCACCATCCGCATGCACTCTTCCTGCGAGGCAAAGAACTGCCCGTTAGAAGGATGACCTGGAAGTTTCAGGCACCACGTCACAAGCTCGGCGTCAGTCGCGTCAATCGTAGAGCCGCGATAGCGAAAAGATGGGCCGCCGAGCCGCCCAGTCGGCGTGATCAGCTCTGCCTTGTGGTTCGATGTCGGGGTATTTTGGTCTGGCATGGGGTAAGGGTATCCAACTCGAGCACGTCGCGGCTTCAGGGCTGGGGTTCGTCCGACACCTTCGGCCCCACCTTCTCTTTGAGAGACAATGGTCAGCCCACAGCCTCTCAGAGGTCCCCTGACCATGGAGGGTTTTTCAGGCGTTCTTGTGGCATCTGATGAGAGCGACTTACTTGGGGTCCTCGGCTCCGTTCGGACCCCATGGTCAGATACCAGCACGGGTAAGTGGTACATCTTGCGCTCCCCCCTCCGGCAGTTGCGAGCGGGATGCCGATCCAGTTGTCGAACGACATTGCGTTCTCTGCCAGGGACGCCGCTTCGCTCTGCTCGGAGTTCTGCTTTTTCTTGTCGTCCGATGCAGCCTGACCGATGCAAAACGAGCGTTCAAGGCCGTCTAGTAAGTATTTCCAAGGTTGGATTTATGGGGCTTGAATTCTACTCAAAAGAGAGACGATAGCCGTCGGCCCATACATGTGTCTGGAGCCAAAGGGGGGAGCCTGAAGCGTGAGCTAGGCACTGCTGGAGATCGACGATGATATGCCCCTCACACCGCTCACGGTCCCACATGGGACGCCAGCGCCTGCCCGCGGTCTAACCAGTTGTCCACCATGCGCGCGCATTCTTCCTGAGAGGCGAACATCTCACCGTCGCAAGGATGCCTATCGAACATCAGGAACCATTTCACTGTCCCGAGGCCAGACGCGTCAGTCGCGTCGATTATGGCGCCACGGTAGAGGTAAGACGGGCCGCCGAGGCGGCCGACCGGGGTGATCATCTCGGCTTTGTGGCGGCGGACCGGGGTAGGTAAAGGGCCAAGAGGCGGCCCTCGCCCTGGCATCAGCGCCGGTACTCGACCGTGCTGCCGTTATCCGCACTCAGGAACCTGTCCGAGGCCCGCCGGACCACGCCGTAGCACTCGCAAGACGCGTTCTCGAGGCCGGGCCGGTCGGTGATGGTGATGCGGCCCCGCTGGTACTCGATCAGCCCCGCCCTCTGCAGCATGCCTGCGGACACGGTGACGCCCGCGCGGCGCACGCCCAGCATCATCGCCAGTAGCTCGTGGGTCATCGGGAACTCGTCGCCCTGCGAGCGGTCATGCGCGATCAGCAGCCAGCGGGCCAGGCGCTGCTCCGTGTGGTGGTGGCCGTTGCAGGCTGCGGTGCGGGCGACCTGGCCGTGGTGCACCAATGCGAAGCGGAGCAGCAGCGTGCGCAGCGCCCCATCGGTCGTCATCACGTCGCGTAGCGCCCCGGCGCTGATGCTCAAGGCGGTGCCGCTGTATTGCACCATAGCTTCCAGGTCGTCGCGATCGTCGCCCAGGATCACCGGCAGCCCGACTACGCCTTCATAGCCGATCACGCCGACCTCAGCGCCGTCGCCATTCTCCAGCGTAGCAATCATGGAAACCCAGGCCGTTTCAGGAAAATAAACGGTTACGAGGGGCTTTTCCGGGACCTGCAGGACTTGGCGGAACACGAGGTCCACGGGCGTGAGATGCGGCCAGAGCCGCGCGAGGCTGTCGGCCGGCAAGGCTGCCAGGAGACGGTTCTTGGGGGTTGGTAGAGTGGAAAGGGCCAACATAGGGCTCCCGCGAAAGGTACCGGCGGGAGCGCTCGCATCTCTTAGCCACCCGCGCCGAAAAACCGCAGCGGGCGATACAGAAGACTGTAGCAGAAGCTCTTGTCCAGCATTGTACGAAACCGCGCAGGCTGAGCATCCACAGCGCAGGAAAGGGCTCGACTTGGCAGCCCCTATCCGAATACTGCATCTATGCCCGTCCTAGAACAAAGCAATGTTGCGAACCATCTGCTCGCCGCCTTGCCGCCCGCAGACTTCGCCCTACTGGCTCCGGCATTGGAACCGGTTGATTTCGCGATCCATCAGATCCTGATCCATGCCGAGGATGAGGTCGGAGCTGCTTACTTCGTTGAGAGTGGTGTCGTCTCCATGCTGGCCCGGCTCCAGGAAGGCGAAGCAGTGGAAACAGGCGTCATTGGGCCAGAAGGGATGGCAGGGCTCCCCCTGGTCTTCGGCACGCCGATCTCGCCACTGGAAGCAGCGGGTGAAATCCCGGGCCGGGCGCTTCGCGTCGCGGCACCGGCACTCCGCAAGGTCCTCCAGGACAGTCCTGCGCTGATGCAGGTACTCCTGCATTATGCCCAGGCCTTCTACGCACAGGTCTCTATCGCTGCGGGCTGCCATGCCGCGCACGACATCCCGCACCGCCTCGCCCGCTGGCTGCTAATGGCGCACGATCGGGCAGAGGCGGATGAGTTCCCGATCACCCACGAGGTGCTGGCGCAAATGCTCGGGGTCCGTCGCGCCGGTGTCACCATCCACGCGGGCCTGCTGCAGAATGCCGGCCTGATCCGCTACCAACGGGGGCAGATCGCCATCGTGGACCGGACCGGCCTAGAGAACGCATCCTGCGAGTGCTACCGTTCTATCCAGCGCATCACTGAACGCCTACGCGCGCCATCCAGCTAGCTGGGGAGTGTCGCAGCCCTGGTTTTCTACGGCCGGGTGATGCAGCGCGTCAGTCCAGCCAAGCCCCTTCCAGCGACAGCGTTGCTCTGAAGAACTCTCGCCCGGCCTCGTCCCTGACGACCGCGTAGAGATCCCGCCCAACGTCAGTGGGAGGAAGATGTCGCGCCAAATCTGGCAGTAGCGCCATGGCCTCGCGGCATGCATCCCGGTGAGTAATACCGGCGAGCGGATGAACTGACTCGGATGTGAGTTTCAGTTCGCTAGGTTTGGTGATTCGGTTTCGGCGTGGCTGGAACGGACGGGCCGATGGGACGAGCGCTGGCGATCCGGACTGACCTGCTGAGCGCGTCCGAGTTGCGCAGGCGGGCACGCCGGGAGCCGAACCGACGGA